>NZ_CP109090.1:1531378-1837654 GCF_035917575.1 Streptomyces sp. NBC_01788
CCGCTGGCGAACACCAGCTCGGCATAGAAGACGCCTTCACGCAGGTCCGTGATGCGCACTTCCGTGAGTTCCTGGCCGACAGCCTCGAGCACGTCCTTGAACAGGTCGTGGGTCAGCGGTCGCGCGGGGGCCATGCCCTGCTGGGCGAAGGCGATCGCCGTCGCCTCCCCTGGCCCGATCCAGATGGGGAGGTAGCGGTCGCCTCCCACTTCACGCAGGAGCACGATCGGTTGGTTGGAGGGCATCTCGACCCGGACACCTACGACATCGAGCTCGTTCACACAGCAACCCTAGGCGGTGCCCGGGACGTTTGGGTAGTCGGGCCGGGCATGGGAGGAGGATCCGGCCCTCTCCGGCCCGCTCACGGGAGCCGCAACCCGAGCGCCGTCTGGACCAGCACCGCGTGCAGCCGCACCGTGAGCTCGGCGAGCTCCTTGGCGCGGGCCTCCGCATGTGCCCTGGTCTGCGGGTTGCGGTGCCGCTTGAGCGGCGCCACCACCTGGTCGACGAGCCCGGCCTCCCGGTCGGCGGCCGCTTTCATCACCCGCAGATGCCGGGGCTCGATCCCGAAACGCCCCAGCTCGGACACGAGCGAGGCCACGGTCACCGCCTCGGCGCCGTAGGCACCGTCCGCGGGCGGAGTGAGCAGCCCGTACGACTCCCACTCCTGGAGCTCCTCCTCCTCGATGCCCACGGCGGCAAGCAGCTCGGCCCGCCCGATCCGGGCTCCCGCCGGCGCCTCGGCCGGCGGCGGCACGGATCCGCCCTCCCGCTGCCGGCCGACCGCCGGCAGATGGACCGCTTCGCCGCGCTCCATCGCGTCCAGGTACTCGCGGATCACCTTCAACGGCAGGTAGTGGTCACGCTGCATCCGCAGGACCAGGGCCAGCCGCTCGACGTCGCCGGTGCTGAACTTGCGGTACCCAGAGGGGGTGCGGCGCGGCTCGACGAGGCCTTCCGACTCCAGGAAGCGGATCTTGGAGACGGTGACCTCGGGAAACTCGCCGCGCAGCGCATTCAGCACCGCGCCGATGCTCTTCAGCCCACTGTCCGTGGCGGCGGTGCCGTGCCCGGCACCGCCGCTCGGTGATTGACGCATGGACCTTCCCTGACAGGTCAGACGCCCTGCCGGCTCGAGTAGAAGACCAGCCGGTACTTGCCGATCTGCACCTCGTCGCCGTTGGACAGAGCGACCTGGTCGATCGGCTCCCGGTTGACGTACGTGCCGTTCAGACTGCCGACGTCGGCCACCGTGAACGAACCGTCCGGGCTGCGGCGGAACTCGACGTGGCGGCGCGAGACCGTCACGTCGTCCAGGAAGATGTCGCTCTGCGGGTGACGCCCGGCCGTGGTCAGCTCGCCGTCCAGGAGGAAGCGGCTGCCGGAGTTCGGTCCGCGGCGCACCACCAGCAGGGCCGAGCCCAGCGGGAGCGCGTCGACGGCCGCCTGTGCCTCCGGAGACAGCATCGGCGTCTGGCCGGTGGCCTCGGCGTCGTAGGCCTCCAGACCGGAGATGGAGATCGTCGAGGTCGTCTCCGACGAGCGCTCCGGCGTCGCGCCGGGCCGCAGCGGCGCGCCACAGTTGGAACAGAAGCGGCTGTTCTCCGCGTTGCGGTTACCGCACCTCGAGCACACCAGGACGGACATGGACGGATCCTCCTGCCGCGGCTGCCCCGCAGGGGCATCGGACGCGTACGGGCCGGCCGCGAACCCTCCAGCCGTACCTGAGGTTGACGGTTCCCCGAAACCTATGCCGCCCGACTGGGCAGGGTCAACCGACGGCGCGCCCTGACCGGCCACCTGGTCCCTGAACAGCGGACGCTGACCCTCCGCGTCGGGCTGTGCGCGGTGACGGGCCGTCGCGTTCTCGCCGCCCTCTCGCGCACTCTTGCCGAACAACTTCGCAAACAACTTCACGGGCGATTCCCCTTGACCGAAACAGACCCGCCCGTGGGGCAGGACGAACCCTGACTGCATACACCGGTCGACCCGGACATCCTCACAACGTCCGTATCCACCAGACAGTTTCCACCACGCACCACCCAATCGGTGCGCCGACCCCCCGCAACCTCATGCCCCTGCCGGACGACCGCCATGCACCGCCGGTTCACTGCGAGGACGACCGAGCGTAGTCAGGCGCCTTCACCGCCCGCAAGGCGTCCACGACGATCTTGTCCGAACGGTCGATGGTCACCGTGGCCTGCTCCTTCTCCAGGGTCTGCACCACGCCTCCAGGAATGTTGAGCGCCGGTTCGAGGTCCTGCGGCTTGCCGATGACCTTGAAACGATACGGAGTGTTGATCTTGTTCCCGTCGACGTCCACACCCTTGCCGGAATCGGTCAGATAGGTGTTCGCGACCACCCGTACACCGTTCACCTCGATCGCCTCCGCACCAGCCGCGCGCAGCTCCTGTATCGCGTCGAGCAGCATGTGCGGCCGGACCGTTCCCTTCGTGTCCTCGATCGTGATCGTGATGCCGGGTCCCTGCGCCGCCACCGTGCCCGCGAGGATGCCGAGTTGCTTCTCCTTCTCGGCCGTCTGCCTGCGGGCCTCCTCGGCCTGGTCCGAGCTGTTCTCCAGCTCCTGGCGCTGCTTCTCCAGACCCTGCTTCTCATCCTCAAGACGCTGAGTCCGGTCGTCCAGTTCATCGAGGATGCGGACGAGATCCTCCTGCCGGGCGCCGCGGAGCGCGTTGTCGCCGCTGCTGTTGGACGCGACCTGGACCGCGAGTCCGAAACCGAGGCCGAACAGCAGCAGGGCGACGACGAGTTGGGCCCGGGTGAAGCGCGGCGGCCACAGCCCCTGGGCCAGCCGCTGGCGACCGGTCAGCGCGGGCTCGGAACTCTCCTCGGTGCCCGGGCCCTCACCGGCGGCCGTCCGCGCCGGCACTTCCTCGGGCAGCTCCTGACGCAGCCGCTGCTGCTCGGGCGGAGTGTCGTGCTGCCCGTTCCCGGGCTGTTCGTCCTGGTTGCTCATCACTCTCACGCCCGGAACACGTGCCGTCGGATCGCCGCGGCGTTGGAGAAGATGCGGATACCGAGGACGACCACCACACCCGTGGACAGCTGGGCACCCACGCCCAACTTGTCGCCCAGGAAGACGATCAGCGCCGCCACGACCACATTGGACAGGAACGACACGACGAAGACCTTGTCGTCGAAGATGCCGTCCAGCATGGCCCGCAGACCGCCGAAGACGGCGTCCAGCGCCGCGACGACGGCGATCGGCAGATAAGGCTCGACGACCGCCGGAACCTCCGGCCGGACCAACAGGCCGGCCACGACTCCCACGACGAGGCCCAGTACGGCGATCACGATGTGCCCTTCTCAGTGCTCGGCTGTGCTGTACGTACGATCACACTCGGTGCGGCGGCCAGCCGGAGGTCGCTCTCCACGGAGATGCTGCCCCGGATGCCGTAGTTGTCCTTCAGGGCCTGGAGGTAGAGCCCGTCGGGGCTGTCCTGGAACCGGTCGCTGAGCCGTTTCCCGTCCCCCACGGCGAGCACCGTGTACGGCGGCACCAATGGCTTGTTGTCGACCAGTATCGCGGCACCCGCTGCCCTGATCGCCGACAGGGCCGTCAGCCGCTGCCCGTTGATGGAGACGGCCTCGGCACCCGACTGCCACAGCCCGTTCACCACCCGCTGCATGTCCCGGTCACGCACCCGGCCCGTGTCGGAGAATCCTGACGTCCCCCGCGGACCGCCGCCGCTCGTGCCGGCCTCCTTGGCGTCGTCCACCACGAGCCGCACACCGGGGCCGTGCACCTCGCCGGCGCCCGCCAGCATGCTCACCAGGTCGGCCTGCGGGTTACCGCCCGTGTCGCGGAGCGCCTGGCGCTGCCGGGCGCTCACGTCGTCGCGCAGCTTGTCGACGGTCACCTCGAGCTCGTCGGCCGCCGCGGTCTCCTTGTCGATGCGGTCGATCAGCTCCTGGCGCTCCTTGGCGACGACCGGGGCCGCCACACGCGCCTGGGCCGCTCCCAGGGTCACCACGAGCGCGGCCAGCACCAGCCCGCCCGCCAGGCCGAGCTTGGCCCGGACGGTTTTCGGCATGCCGCTCTCGCCCGCGGCCTTCTTCCGGGCGGCGGCCTCGGCGTAACCGTCGTCGAGGCTGTGGTCCATGACGTTGGTGATCAACGACATGGAGGCGTCCGGTCGGGAGGGCCGCGCGGGGTTGCTCCGAATGGGGGGATGCTGCGGCATGCCGCACATCGTCGCACGACGTGGCCGTGACCTCCGAATGGGCCCACCGGCGTGCCGGACAGGCGCCCTTGGAGGTCACTTGTCCGGCACGCGCGCGTGCTGTCCGTTCTACCGGCCGCGGCCCTGCTCCAGCGGCCGGTCCACCTGCTGTTCTACCGGCCGGCGCTGTCCACGACCGCCGCCCACTCGTCCAGCAGCGCCTGGGCGGAGGCGTCGTCGGGTCCCTCTGCCCACAGATGGGTGACGGCCTCGGCCGGGTCGGGCAGGACCATCACCCAGCGGCCGTCGGTCTCCACGACCCGCACCCCGTCCGTGGTGTCCACGAAGCGGTCTCCGGCCGCCTCGACGACCCGGCGCATCACCAGGCCCTTCACGGCCCACGGCGTCGCCAGATCGCGCTTGAGAACGTGCGCGCGCGGGATCCGGGCGTCGATCTGGCTCAGGGTGAGCTGGGTGCGCGCGACCAGCCCGATGAGCCGTACGAACGCCGCCGTCCCGTCGTAGACACTGCTGAACTCCGGGACGATGAATCCGCCCTTGCCGTCGCCGCCGAAGATCGTCCCCTCCTCGCCGCCGACCCTTGTGAGGTCGTCGGGAGAGGTCGTCGTCCACTCCACCTGAGTGCCGTGGTAGGCGGCCACCTGCTCGGCGATCCGCGTGGTCGTGACGGGCAGCGCGACCCGGCCGCTGCGCCGCTCGGCGGCGATGAGGTCGAGCATCACCAGCAGTGCCCGGTCGTCCTCGATGATGCGGCCCCGCTCGTCGACGAGCGACAGCCGCTCGCCCACCGGGTCGAACCGCACACCGAACGCGGCCCCGGAGGACGCCACTATCTCCCCGAGCCGGACCAGACCCGCGCGCCGCATGTCGGCGGTCTCCGTCGGACGGGCCTCGTTCAGCCCCGGGTTGATCGTCAGTGAGTCCACACCGAGCTTGCCGAGCAGGCTGGGCAGAACAAGCCCGGCGCTGCCGTTCGAGGCGTCCACGACGACCTTGAGGCCCGACTCGGTGATCCCGGTGGTGTCGACGTTGCGCAGCAGCGAACCGGTGTACGAGTCGAAGACGCTGGACGGGAAGTACAGGTCACCGATCTCGCCCGGGAACGCACGCCGGTACTCCTGGCGCGCGAAGACCCGGTCCAGCTTGCGCTGGCTGCCCTGCGACAGGTCGGCGCCCTGTCCGTCGAAGAACATGATGTCGACCGAGTCGGGTACCCCGGGCGTGGTCCGGATCATGATGCCGCCGGCGCTGCCCCGCGCGGTCTGCTGCCGGGCCACCGGCAGCGGTACGTTCTCCAGGTCCCGTACGTCGATGGCGCTGGCCTGGAGGGCCGAGATCACCGCCCGCTTGAGCGCGCGGGCACCTCGGGAGTGGTCGCGGGCCGTGGTGACCGTGGAGCCCTTCTTGAGCGTGGTCGCGTAGGCGCCGGCGAGCCGTACGGCAAGCTCCGGGGTGATCTCCACGTTCAGGATCCCGGACACTCCGCGCGCCCCGAACAGGTGCGCCTGGCCCCGCGACTCCCAGATGACCGAGGTGTTGACGAAGGCGCCGGCCTCGATGGTCTTGAACGGATACACCCGGACATTGCCCTGCACGATCGATTCTTCACCGATCAGGCACTCGTCTCCGATGACCGCGCCGTCCTCGATCCGCGCCGCGCGCATGATGTCGGTGTTCTTGCCGACGACACAGCCGCGCAGGTTGCTGTGCTGGCCGATGTAGACGTTGTCGTGCACGACGGCCTTGTGCAGGAAGGCACCGCTCTTCACGACGACGTTGGAGCCGACGACGGTGTGCTCGCGGATCTCGGCGCCGGCCTCCACCTTGGCGTAGTCGCCGATGTAGAGCGGCCCGCGCAGCTCAGCGTCCGGGTGGACCTCGGCGCCCTCGGCGACCCAAACTCCCGGGGAGATCTCGAAGCCGTCGATCGCGACGTCGACCTTGCCCTCCAGGACGTCCGCTTGTGCCTTCACATAGCTCTCGTGGGTGCCTACGTCCTCCCAGTAGCCCTCGGCGATATAGCCGTAGATCGGCTTGCCTTCCTTCATCAGCTGTGGGAAGACGTCGCCGGACCAGTCGACCGGAACATCGGGGTCGACATAGTTGAACACCTCGGGCTCCATCACGTAGATGCCCGTGTTCACGGTGTCGGAGAAGACCTGGCCCCAGGTCGGCTTCTCCAGGAAGCGCTCGACCTTGCCTTCTTCGTCGACGATGGTGATACCGAATTCCAGCGGATTGGGCACGCGCGTGAGACACACGGTCACCATCGCTCCCTTTTCCTTGTGGAAATCGATCAGCTGAGTGAGGTCGAAGTCGGTCAGGGCATCGCCGGAGATGACGAGGAAGGCGTCGTCTTTCAACGCCTCCTCGGCGTTCTTGACGCTTCCGGCGGTTCCGAGTGGCTTCTCCTCATTGGCATAGGTGAGCTCCATTCCGAGCTCTTCACCATCTCCAAAGTAGTTCTTGACCAACGAGGCCAGGAACTGGACTGTGACGACGGTCTCATTCAGCCCATGCCTTTTGAGCAGCCGCAGCACATGCTCCATGATCGGCCGGTTGACCACCGGCAGGAGCGGCTTGGGCATACTCGAGGTCATCGGACGAAGGCGCGTGCCTTCGCCTCCGGCCATCACGACGGCCTTCATGTCGGAAGCGTCCTCCTCCAAAGAGACGACGATCTAGCCGACTGCACCCGTTCTGATTGTCCCGCACTTTTCTCAGGCGGGCCATCGGAGCCCCCGCGGCTGCCTCGATGAGGGAACTCAGTCGGCCATGGCGTCCGCACGGACCAGACGGCGGACTTGTACCACGTAGAGGACTCCTGCCCACCAATAGAGCGTTGTACCCCATCCGGCGAACGCCCATCCGAAAATAGCCGCGAGTGACGCGATCCATCCGCTGCCGTCACTGAGCAGCAACAAGGGGAACGCATACATCAGGTTGAACGTCGCCGCCTTACCCAGGAAGTTCACCTGCGGCGGCGGGTAGCCGTGCCTCCTGAGGACACCCACGGCCACCAGGAGCATCAATTCGCGTGCCACGAGCAGAGCCGTCAACCACAGCGGCAGAATCTCGCGCCAGGTGAGACCGAGGAGCGTGGAGAGGACGTAGAGTCGGTCGGCCGCGGGGTCGAGCAGCCGGCCGAGGCTGCTGACCTGGTTCCACCGTCGGGCGAGCTTGCCGTCGAGGTAGTCGCTGACGCCGCTCAACGCGAGCACCAGCAGGGCCCAGCCGTCACTCTTGGGGCCACCGAACTCCGGCCGGAGGATCAGCCACAGGAAGAGGGGTACGCCGACGAGCCGTGCCATGCTGAGGATGTTCGGGATGGTGAGGACTCGGTCCGTCTGGACGCGGGTCTCCTGGACCTCCACCCGGGGGCCTCCTGTGGGAAAGATACCGACGATGCCTCCTGACTTTACCCCAACGCAAAAAAGCTCCGGCTCCCGGGCTGTTTGCCCAGGAGCCGGAGCTCTAAAGGTAGTTCGGCGGCGTCCTACTCTCCCACAGGGTCCCCCCTGCAGTACCATCGGCGCTGTGAGGCTTAGCTTCCGGGTTCGGAATGTAACCGGGCGTTTCCCTCACGCTATGACCACCGAAACACTATGAAACTATCAACCGGAGCCGTAACACATGGCTACGACGGTTGTTCGTGGTTTCAGAACCAACACAGTGGACGCGAGCAACTGAGGACAAGCCCTCGGCCTATTAGTACCGGTCACCTCCACACGTTACCGTGCTTCCAGATCCGGCCTATCAACCCAGTCGTCTACTGGGAGCCTTACCCCATCAAGTGGGTGGGAGTCCTCATCTCGAAGCAGGCTTCCCGCTTAGATGCTTTCAGCGGTTATCCCTCCCGAACGTAGCCAACCAGCCATGCCCTTGGCAGGACAACTGGCACACCAGAGGTTCGTCCGTCCCGGTCCTCTCGTACTAGGGACAGCCCTTCTCAAGACTCCTACGCGCACAGCGGATAGGGACCGAACTGTCTCACGACGTTCTAAACCCAGCTCGCGTACCGCTTTAATGGGCGAACAGCCCAACCCTTGGGACCGACTCCAGCCCCAGGATGCGACGAGCCGACATCGAGGTGCCAAACCATCCCGTCGATATGGACTCTTGGGGAAGATCAGCCTGTTATCCCCGGGGTACCTTTTATCCGTTGAGCGACGGCGCTTCCACAAGCCACCGCCGGATCACTAGTCCCGACTTTCGTCCCTGCTCGACCCGTCGGTCTCACAGTCAAGCTCCCTTGTGCACTTACACTCAACACCTGATTGCCAACCAGGCTGAGGGAACCTTTGGGCGCCTCCGTTACTCTTTAGGAGGCAACCGCCCCAGTTAAACTACCCATCAGACACTGTCCCTGATCCGGATCACGGACCCAGGTTAGACATCCAGCACGACCAGACTGGTATTTCAACGACGACTCCACAACCACTGGCGTGGCCGCTTCAAAGTCTCCCAGCTATCCTACACAAGCCGAACCGAACACCAATATCAAACTGTAGTAAAGGTCCCGGGGTCTTTCCGTCCTGCTGCGCGAAACGAGCATCTTTACTCGTAGTGCAATTTCACCGGGCCTATGGTTGAGACAGTCGAGAAGTCGTTACGCCATTCGTGCAGGTCGGAACTTACCCGACAAGGAATTTCGCTACCTTAGGATGGTTATAGTTACCACCGCCGTTTACTGGCGCTTAAGTTCTCAGCTTCGCCCCACCGAAATGGAGCTAACCGGTCCCCTTAACGTTCCAGCACCGGGCAGGCGTCAGTCCGTATACATCGCCTTACGGCTTCGCACGGACCTGTGTTTTTAGTAAACAGTCGCTTCTCGCTGGTCTCTGCGGCCACCCCCAGCTCACCGTGTAAAACGGATCACCAGACGTGGCCCCCTTCTCCCGAAGTTACGGGGGCATTTTGCCGAGTTCCTTAACCATAGTTCACCCGAACGCCTCGGTATTCTCTACCTGACCACCTGAGTCGGTTTAGGGTACGGGCCGCCATGAAACTCGCTAGAGGCTTTTCTCGACAGCATAGGATCATCCACTTCACCACAATCGGCTCGGCATCGGGTCTCAGACACATGCCAGGCGGATTTACCTACCTGACGTCCTACACCCTTACCCCGGGACAACCACCGCCCGGGATGGACTACCTTCCTGCGTCACCCCATCACTCACCTACTAACCGCTTGGTTCGGCGGCTCCACCACTCCCCCTCACTCCGAAGAGATCAGAGGCGGCTTCACGGCCTTAGCATCACGATGCTCGATGTTTGACGCTTCACAGCGGGTACCGGAATATCAACCGGTTATCCATCGACTACGCCTGTCGGCCTCGCCTTAGGTCCCGACTTACCCTGGGCAGATCAGCTTGACCCAGGAACCCTTAGTCAATCGGCGCACACGTTTCTCACGTGTGTATCGCTACTCATGCCTGCATTCTCACTCGTCAACCGTCCACAACTACCTTCCGGTGCTGCTTCACCCGGCAGACGACGCTCCCCTACCCATCACGATCCCCGTTGGGGGTACATATCGCAATGACACGACTTCGGCGGTACGCTTGAGCCCCGCTACATTGTCGGCGCGGAATCACTAGACCAGTGAGCTATTACGCACTCTTTTAAGGGTGGCTGCTTCTAAGCCAACCTCCTGGTTGTCTGTGCGACTCCACATCCTTTCCCACTTAGCGTACGCTTAGGGGCCTTAGTCGATGCTCTGGGCTGTTTCCCTCTCGACCATGGAGCTTATCCCCCACAGTCTCACTGCCGCGCTCTCACTTACCGGCATTCGGAGTTTGGCTAAGGTCAGTAACCCGGTAGGGCCCATCGCCTATCCAGTGCTCTACCTCCGGCAAGAAACACACGACGCTGCACCTAAATGCATTTCGGGGAGAACCAGCTATCACGGAGTTTGATTGGCCTTTCACCCCTAACCACAGGTCATCCCCCAGGTTTTCAACCCTGGTGGGTTCGGTCCTCCACGAAGTCTTACCTCCGCTTCAACCTGCCCATGGCTAGATCACTCCGCTTCGGGTCTTGAGCGTGCTACTCCATCGCCCTATTCGGACTCGCTTTCGCTACGGCTACCCCACTCGGGTTAACCTCGCAACACACCGCAAACTCGCAGGCTCATTCTTCAAAAGGCACGCAGTCACGAGATGCAGCAAGCTGCATCCGACGCTCCCACGGCTTGTAGGCACACGGTTTCAGGTACTATTTCACTCCCCTCCCGGGGTACTTTTCACCATTCCCTCACGGTACTATCCGCTATCGGTCACCAGGGAATATTTAGGCTTAGCGGGTGGTCCCGCCAGATTCACACGGGATTTCTCGGGCCCCGTGCTACTTGGGTGTCTCTCAAACGAGCCGCTGACGTTTCGACTACGGGGGTCTTACCCTCTACGCCGGACCTTTCGCATGTCCTTCGTCTACATCAACGGTTTCTGACTCGTCCCACGGCCGGCAGACCGTGGAAGAGAGATCCCACAACCCCCACGACGCAACCCCTGCCGGGTCTCACACGTCGTAGGTTTAGCCTCATCCAGTTTCGCTCGCCACTACTCCCGGAATCACGGTTGTTTTCTCTTCCTGCGGGTACTGAGATGTTTCACTTCCCCGCGTTCCCTCCACTTGCCCTATGTGTTCAGACAAGGGTGACAGCCCATGACGACTGCCGGGTTTCCCCATTCGGAAACCCCCGGATCAAAGCCTGGTTGACGACTCCCCGGGGACTATCGTGGCCTCCCACGTCCTTCATCGGTTCCTGGTGCCAAGGCATCCACCGTGCGCCCTTAAAAACTTGGCCACAGATGCTCGCGTCCACTGTGCAGTTCTCAAACAACGACCAACCACCCGTCACAACCCGCCGAAGCAGATTTTTACCGGGGCCGGCAACCGAAGACCCGACCAGACGGCCGTGCCCTCAGACACCCAACAGCGTGCCCGACACCCTCGCCGCTGAGATCCACGTTCCACGCCGAAGCAGTACTAGTGGTCCCAACCGGACCGAGTGTGCCGAATAATCAACGTTCCACCCATGAGCAACCAGCACCGGACATTCGCCGATGTACTGGCCTCTGACCGAGCGAACCCGGTAAGAAGTGCTCCTTAGAAAGGAGGTGATCCAGCCGCACCTTCCGGTACGGCTACCTTGTTACGACTTCGTCCCAATCGCCAGTCCCACCTTCGACAGCTCCCTCCCACAAGGGGTTGGGCCACCGGCTTCGGGTGTTACCGACTTTCGTGACGTGACGGGCGGTGTGTACAAGGCCCGGGAACGTATTCACCGCAGCAATGCTGATCTGCGATTACTAGCAACTCCGACTTCATGGGGTCGAGTTGCAGACCCCAATCCGAACTGAGACCGGCTTTTTGAGATTCGCTCCACCTCACGGTATCGCAGCTCATTGTACCGGCCATTGTAGCACGTGTGCAGCCCAAGACATAAGGGGCATGATGACTTGACGTCGTCCCCACCTTCCTCCGAGTTGACCCCGGCGGTCTCCTGTGAGTCCCCATCACCCCGAAGGGCATGCTGGCAACACAGAACAAGGGTTGCGCTCGTTGCGGGACTTAACCCAACATCTCACGACACGAGCTGACGACAGCCATGCACCACCTGTACACCGACCACAAGGGGGGCACTATCTCTAATGCTTTCCGGTGTATGTCAAGCCTTGGTAAGGTTCTTCGCGTTGCGTCGAATTAAGCCACATGCTCCGCTGCTTGTGCGGGCCCCCGTCAATTCCTTTGAGTTTTAGCCTTGCGGCCGTACTCCCCAGGCGGGGAACTTAATGCGTTAGCTGCGGCACCGACGACGTGGAATGTCGCCAACACCTAGTTCCCACCGTTTACGGCGTGGACTACCAGGGTATCTAATCCTGTTCGCTCCCCACGCTTTCGCTCCTCAGCGTCAGTAATGGCCCAGAGATCCGCCTTCGCCACCGGTGTTCCTCCTGATATCTGCGCATTTCACCGCTACACCAGGAATTCCGATCTCCCCTACCACACTCTAGCTAGCCCGTATCGAATGCAGACCCGGGGTTAAGCCCCGGGCTTTCACACCCGACGTGACAAGCCGCCTACGAGCTCTTTACGCCCAATAATTCCGGACAACGCTTGCGCCCTACGTATTACCGCGGCTGCTGGCACGTAGTTAGCCGGCGCTTCTTCTGCAGGTACCGTCACTTTCGCTTCTTCCCTGCTGAAAGAGGTTTACAACCCGAAGGCCGTCATCCCTCACGCGGCGTCGCTGCATCAGGCTTTCGCCCATTGTGCAATATTCCCCACTGCTGCCTCCCGTAGGAGTCTGGGCCGTGTCTCAGTCCCAGTGTGGCCGGTCGCCCTCTCAGGCCGGCTACCCGTCGTCGCCTTGGTGAGCCATTACCTCACCAACAAGCTGATAGGCCGCGGGCTCATCCTTCACCGCCGGAGCTTTCAACTCCCGCAGATGCCTGCAGGAGTGATATCCGGTATTAGACCCCGTTTCCAGGGCTTGTCCCAGAGTGAAGGGCAGATTGCCCACGTGTTACTCACCCGTTCGCCACTAATCCCCACCGAAGTGGTTCATCGTTCGACTTGCATGTGTTAAGCACGCCGCCAGCGTTCGTCCTGAGCCAGGATCAAACTCTCCGTGAATGCTTGCTCGGCCAGTAAATTAATACTGCCGGCGACACATCACGAGAGCGGAACCAGAGGGGAGGAATAGTCCCCTCGGTTCACAGCGTCCTCGCTGTGTTTTTTCAAAGGAACCTCGTCCCAGCGAATGCTGGAGACGGGGTATCAACATATCTGGCGTTGATTTTTGGCACGCTGTTGAGTTCTCAAGGAACGGACGCTTCCTTTGTACTCACCCTCTCGGGCTTTCCTCCGGGCGCTTCCCTTCGGTGATCCAAACTCTATCAGGCTTTTTCTGTCTCTCTGACCACCGTCCTGCAGGCATGCAGAAGATGACCCCGAGATAGGATCTGACAAGTATGGATGCTGCCGGTCAAGGACGCCTGGTGACGTCACTCAGCCCCGAGCAGGGGTACGACTGTACATGGACCCGCGGAGTGGGTGCAAACCGCTTCGATTGGTGGTCTAGACCACCAACGTGAGCTGTGTAAGCTCTCGCCCGTAACCGGTACTTACCGTGACATAGCTTGCCGCCACACCGCGCCGGCTCCGGCGATCAGTGACGGCGCACACGAATCTCCACCCCTGGGAGGCTTCCCATGACCACCGTGACGTCCCCCGTCGCAGGACGCGCCATCGGACTGGCGGCCGTGCCGGACCCGGTCTTCTCCGGAGCCATGGTCGGCCCCGGCACGGCGCTCGACCCGGTACGTGAGCCCGCCGACGCCGTGGCCCCCGTGGACGGAGTCATCGTCTCGCTGCACCCGCACGCCTTCGTCGTCGTCGACGAGCAGGGGCGCGGAGTCCTCACCCACCTCGGCATCGACACCGTGCAGCTCAACGGCGAGGGGTTCGAGCTGCTGGTGAAGAAGGGCGACACGGTCGTGCGCGGTCAGGCGGTGGTGCGCTGGAACCCCGCCGCCGTCGAAGCCGTCGGCAAGTCCCCCGTGTGCCCGGTCGTGGCCCTGGAGGCCACCGCCGACAGCCTCTCCGATCTTCGCGACAGCGGAGAGGTGAAGACCGGCGACAGCCTCTTCACCTGGAAGTGACGCCACTGCCTCCCCAGGGACGGCCTCCCGAGGGGCGGCGCACATCAACCACCGCGGCGGTGGGACCCGCCGCACTACCGGAGACAGGTGAGATGGAGACAACGCTGCGAGGCGTCGGTGTGAGCCACGGTGTGGCGATCGGCGAGGTTCGGCACATGGGAACGGCGGTGCTGGAGCCGCCCGCCAAGCAGATCCCCGCAGAGGAGGCGGAGCGCGAACAGGGGCGCGCCCGCCAGGCGGTGGAGGCCGTGGCGGCCGATCTGATGGCACGCGGCCATCTGGCCGGGGGCGAAGCGCAGGCCGTGCTCGAGGCACAGGCCCTGATGGCGCAGGACCCCGAGCTGATCGCGGATGTGGAGCGGCGTATCGCCGTCGGCAGCACGGCCGAGCGGGCCGTGTACGACGCGTTCGCCGCCTACCGGGACCTGCTCGCCGCCGCCGGTGAGTACTTCGCGGGCCGGGTGGCCGACCTGGACGACGTGCGGAATCGTATCGTCGCCCGTCTGCTCGGGGTGCCGATGCCGGGCGTGCCGGACAGCGACGAGCCGTACGTGCTGGTCGCCCGTGACCTGGCGCCGGCGGACACGGCGCTGCTGGACCCGACGCTGGTCCTGGGCTTCGTCACCGAGGAGGGCGGGCCGACGAGTCACAGCGCGATCCTGGCGCGGGCGCTCGGTGTGCCGGCCGTCGTCGCACTGCCCGGCGCCGTCGAACTGGCCGAGGGCACGGTGATCGCCGTCGACGGCAGTACCGGTGAGATCTTCGTGAACCCCGGTGAGGAGAAGAAGGCTCAGCTGGAGGCCGCTGCCGCCGAGCGCAGGGCCGCGCTGGCATCCGCGACCGGTCCCGGTGCCACGTCGGACGGCCACAAGGTGCCGCTGCTCGCGAACATCGGCGGTCCCGCGGACGTGCCCGCGGCGCTCGAAGCCGGTGCCGAGGGTGTGGGTCTGTTCCGGACCGAGTTCCTGTTCCTGGACGACAACAAGAACGCGCCGTCCGAGGAGAAGCAGGTCGCGACCTACCGGCAGGTGCTGGAGGCCTTCCCCGAGGGCCGGGTCGTGGTGCGTGTGCTGGACGCGGGCGCGGACAAGCCGCTGGACTTCCTGACGCCGGCCGACGAGCCGAACCCGGCTCTCGGTGTGCGGGGGCTGCGGACGCTGCTCGAACACCCGGAGGTGCTGCGCACCCAGCTTTCGGCGCTCGCCAAGGCCGCCGAGGGCCTGCCGGTCTACCTCGAGGTGATGGCCCCGATGGTCGCGGACCGGACGGACGCGAGGGCGTTCGCGGACGCGTGCCGTGCCGCGGGGCTGCGGGCGAAGTTCGGTGCGATGGTCGAGATCCCGTCGGCCGCGCTGCGGGCGCGCTCGGTGCTTCAGGAGGTGGAGTTCCTTTCGCTGGGGACCAACGACCTCGCGCAGTACACCTTCGCCGCCGACCGTCAGGTGGGTGCGGTGTCGCGCCTGCAGGACCCCTGGCAGCCCGCGCTGCTCGACCTGGTCGCGATCGCCACCGAGGCTGCGCGGGCCGAGGGCAAGAGCTGCGGTGTCTGCGGTGAGGCCGCGTCCGACCCGCTGCTCGCGTGTGTGCTGACCGGTCTGGGGGTCACCTCCCTTTCCATGGGCGCGGCGTCGCTTCCCTATGTACGGGCGACGCTGGCGAAGTTCACGCTGGCGCAGTGCGAGCGTGCGGCGGCCGCGGCGCGTGCCGCGGACAGCGCGGACGAGGCGCGCAGCGCGGCGCAGGCGGTGCTGTCCGGCGAGTGACCGGGGCCGGCCGTCAGCGGCCGGTTCGCGAGGGGCGCTCCACCTGTCCGGTGGGGCGCCCCTCGGGTGTTCAGCCGTGCCGCGGTGCCGGTCCTTCTTCTCCGAGGTCGGGCGGCTCGCCGTAGTCGACGCCGGATTCCGGGGAGATGAGGTCGCCGGACTCGATGTCGGTGCAGTAGGCGTCGAAGACCTCGCCGGCGGTGAGGGGTTCGAGGCCGCCGGCGCGCAGACGCCAGCCGTAGACGCGGTCGGCGGTGCCGGGGGCGGTGGTGCGCATGACCAGTCCGCCGGGGCCGTCGGTGGCGATGCCGAGGGCGAGGACCGTGGTGAACTCCAGGGCTTCGGCCTCGTCGAGCTGGGTGGTGTCGCCTTCGTCGTCGGCGTGGAGGACGGCGAGGAGGGTTTCGGGTGTGCTGGTGACGCTGCACACCAGGTGCCGGTTGCCCGGCGGAGCCGTGTCGAGGACGCGGACGACGAGGTCCGCTGCTCGGGCGAAGGCGGCGCGGCCGATGTTCTCGCCGCAGGAGGCGCAGGGGCCGAGCCGGGCCAGGAGTGTGGAGGCGTACTCCCAGGTGGCCTGGCGGACGGCCTCGTCGACGAGGTCGGGGACGAGTTCGGCCAGGGGCCGACCGTCGTAGGGAAGGGCGGGTCCCGTGCCGGCGAGTTCGGCGGTGAAGCGGGCGCGGCTGGACGGGACGTCGGGGTCGAGACCGGTGGCCGCGCAGTATTCGGCGTACTCCTCCGGGTCGAAGAGGGCCACGGTGGTGTGGCCGCCCTGCGCGGCCACGAGGCGGAGGAGTTTCTCGACCTGTTCGAGGTAGGTGGTGTGGTCGTCGAAGGTGAAGCTGCGGTAGCGCAGCATGGCGCGGAAGTCCTGTTCGTCGGTGAGCAGGCCGATGGTGCCGGCGATCTCCCGGCGCAGGACGCGCCGCATGGTCAGGTGGTCGGTGTGCGCCATGTTTCCCCCTGTGAGCGCAGTCGATCTGTGCTCACTCACCGTAATCGGCACCACTGACAACGGGGCCGGGCAGGTGTTCACGGGGCTTGCGGTCCCCCCTCCGGGGGTGGGGGGGGGACCGGGGCGCTCAGGCGCGCTTGCGGGCCAGTTCCTCGTAGAAGCGCAGCAGGTCGAGGTCGTCGACCGAGCCGGGGTTGACCGCCTTGTCCAGCGGTGTGCCCTGGAGGAGGCGCTTTACCGGGACCTCGATGCGCTTGCCGGTGAGGGTGTGCGGGATGCCCGGCACCTCGATGACCTCGTCGGGGACGTGACGGGGGGAGAGCTGTTCGCGGATGGTCCCCTTGATGCGGCCGAGCAGCGCGTCGTCGAGGGCGGCGCCGGGGGTCAGTTGCACGAAGAGGGGCATCCAGTAGCCGCCGTCGGGCTGTTCGACGCCGATGACGAGGGATTCCTTGATCTCGGGGAGGCGTTCGACGGCTTCGTAGATGTCGGCGGAGCCCATCCGCACGCCCTGGCGGTTGAGCGTGGAGTCGGAGCGGCCGTGGATGATCACCGAGCCGCGGGAGGTGAGCGTGATCCAGTCGCCGTGCCGCCACACGCCGGGATACATGGCGAAGTAGCTGTCGTGGTAGCGGCTGCCGTCAGGGTCGTTCCAGAAGTGGATCGGCATGGACGGCATGGGGTTGGTGACCACGAGTTCGCCGACCTCGTCGATCAGCGGTGTGCCGTTCGGGTCCCAGGACTGCAGGTCGGTGCCCAGGCACGGGGCCTGGAGCTCGCCGATGTGGACCGGGAGGGTCGGTACGGCTCCGGCGAAGCAGGAGCACACGTCGGTGCCGCCGCTGACGGAGGCGATCCACAGATCTTCGCGGACCTCGTCGTGCAGCCAGCGGAATCCGTCGGGCGGCAGCGGTGATCCGGTCGTTGCGACGCACTGCACCGTCGACAGGTCGAAGTCGCGCGAGGGGTGCACTCCCGCCTTGCGGCAGGCCATGACGTAGGCGGCGGAGGTGCCGAACAGGGTGGCTCCGGTGCGTTCGGCGATACGCCACTGGGCGCCGGTGTCGGGATACCCGGGGCTGCCGTCGTACAGGATGATCGTCGTTCCGGTCAGCAGTCCGGAGACGAGGAAGTTCCACATCATCCAGCCGGTCGACGTGTACCAGAAGAAGCGGTCGCCGGGGCCGAGGTCGCAGTGCAGGCCGAGCTGCTTGAGGTGCTCGACGAGGATGCCGCCCTGGGACTGCACGATCGCCTTGGGCAGGCCGGTGGTGCCCGAGGAGTACAGCACCCACAGGGGGTGGTCGAAGGGCACCGGTTCGAAGACGGGTGCGACGTCGGCGGAGGTCAGGCCGGACCACTCCAGGGCGCCCTCGGGGGCTTCGGTGCCGAGGAGCGGGATGTGGACGACCGCGCGCAGGGTGGGCAGTTCGCGGCGCAGTTCGGCGACGACGTCACTGCGGTCGTGCTCCTTGCCGCCGTAGCGGTAGCCGTCGACGGTGAACAGGACGACGGGTTCCACCTGCTGGAAGCGGTCGAGGACGCTGCGGGCGCCGAAGTCCGGGGCGCAGGAGGTCCAGACGGCGCCGACGGCGGCCGTGGCGAGGAGGGCGACGACGGCCTCGGGGATGTTCGGCAGGTAGCCGCTGATCCTGTCCCCCGGGCGTACGCCGAGGGCGCGCAGCTCGGCGGCCAGGGAGCCCACCTGGCGGCGCAGCTCGGACCAGGTCACCGGGCGCGGTTCGTGCGTCTCGTCGACGTGGAGGAGGGCGGGCTCGTCCGCGCGTGTGGCGGCCGCGCGCAGGGCGTGCTCCGCGTAGTTCAGGGTGGCGCCGGGAAACCACTCGGCGCCGGGCATCGACCGGTCGCCCAGCACGCGCGCGTAGGGGCTGGTGAACCGTACGTCGAACCACTCCGTGACGGCTTTCCAGAAGGCTTCCAGCTCGTCGACGGACCAGCGGTGCAGGGCCGGGTAGCCGCCCAGGGCCGGAGCGCCGTGGTGCTCGGCCGCCCAGGTCTGGAACTTCGTGATCTGTGCCTGGGCGATCCGCTGCGGATCGGGCCGCCAGAGCGGCTGGGGGTTCGCGGTCGACATGGTGCGGCTCCCGGACTGTGCGCGTCGTGTGCGTCGGTCCGCGCACGTGCTGGGGGTGTGCGCGTGACGCGGCTGACACGGACGATGCCATGTGATCGACTTCTGCACCAGGGTGCACCGCACATAGTCCGCGTCGTGAAGATGTGGTCGCGGCACGAATGAACGGCAGTTGAACGCCACGCGCGCGCACAGCCGTGAATGGCAGGGTGAGCAGCATGGACGGTCGTGACCTGGTGCGTTCGGTGAAGGCGGTCGGTTCGGCGGGGGTGGCCCACGGGCTGCGCACGGTGCGGGCCGCGTGGCGCCGGCGGCGTGCCGACGCCGGCGGCCTGCCGTCGCGGGGGGCCGAACGCGCGCGCGTACCCGGCGCGGTGCTCGACGTGGAGCCCGGGCCCGGGGGCGGGGTCGTCCGGTTCGCCCGCTCGGAACTCCGTATCGCCGTCGCCGGGAACGGGGCCGTCTTCTGGGGCTGGGACAGCGCCGGCCCCGAACCGTCGTACGCGCTCGCCGGCCGGTGCCCCGAGCCGGACCCGCGCGCGGTGCTGGAGCCGGACAAGGACGGGGGCTGGCGGGTCGTGGCGGAGCGGGTCACCGTCGGCGTCTCGCGGCACGGCGCGATCGAGGTCCGCACCCCCGGGGGCGTGCCGCTGCGCCGTGATCTGCCGCCCCGCTGGTGGGAACCGGCCGGCGGGGGCCCGGCACGGTGGTCCCAGCGCTCGGAAGTGGCGGCCGACGCACGGTTCTTCGGGCTGGGCGGCCGGGCGCGCGGTCCGTGGTTGCGCGACGGCACCTACCGCCTGTGGAACACCGATCCCGGCCACGCGCGCGGCCGAGGTGACGACCCGCTCCACATCACCATGCCGGTCCAGCTTGTCGTGGCCGACGCGGGCACGCACCTGGTGTTCCACGACAACTCCTGGGACGGCGCCCTCACCCTGCGGGAGGGTACGGAGGGGGCCGGGTCGGGCCACGACAGGGCCGGGGCGAGCGAGCTCAGGATGGACGGGGGCCCGCTGCGCTGCTGGGTGGTCGTCGGCACCCCCGCGCGCGTGGCGCACGTCTGGTCCTCCCTCACCGGTGCGGCCGCGCTGCCGCCCGCGTGGGCCCTGGGTCACCATCACACGCGATCGGGCTTCGGCGGCGAACAGGAGGTGCGGCGGATCGTCGCGGGCCACCACGAGCACGGACTGCCGCTGGACGCCGTGCACCTGGACGTCGAGCACTACGACGCGCACCAGGTGTTCACGGTCGACGAGGACCGCTTCCCCAAGCTGCCGGTGCTGGCCGAGGAGCTGCGGCGGGACGGGATCCGGCTGGTGTCCGTCGTCGAACCGGCCGTGAAGGCCGCGCCGGGGAACGCCGTGTACGACGGCGGTACGGTCGCGGACGCCTTCGTGCGGGACGCGTCGGGGCGGATGGTGCGGGGCGTCGTCCGGTCCGGGGAGGCGGTCTTCCCGGACTTCACGCACGCGCGCGTGCGTGAGTGGTGGGGCGGCTTGTACCGGGAGCGGCTGGATCGGGGCTTCGCCGGTTTCCGGCACGACATGAACGAGCCGACCTCCTTCACGGCCTTCGGCGAGACGACCCTGCCCCGGTCGGCCCGGCACGCCCTGGAGGGCCGGGGCGGCGACCATCGCCAGGCGCACAACGTGTACGCCCTGTGCATGGCCGAGGCGGCGTACGAGGGGCTGCTCGGCCTGGTCCCCGATGAGCGGCCATTCCTCCTCTCGCGCTCCGGGTGGGCCGGGATGCAGCGCTACGGCGGCGCCTGGCCGGGAGACGTGGCCACCGGCTGGCCGGGGCTGCGGGCGTCGCTGTCACTGGTCCTGGGGCTCGGTCTGTGCGGAGTGCCGTTCTCCGGCCCGGACGTGGGCGGGCCCGACGGCGGCCCCTCGCCCGAGCTGTATCTGCGCCGGCTCCAACTGGGTTCCCACCTGCCGCTGTTCCGCACGCACGCGAGCCCGCGGGCGGGGCGCGGGGAGCCGTGGGAGTCCGGGCCGGAGGTCCTGGAGCACGCGCGCGTGGCGCTCGTCGAGCGCCGGCGTCTGCTGCCGTACTTCGTGACCCTCGCGCATCTGGCGCGGCGCACCGGGGCGCCCTGTGTGCGGCCGCTGTGGTGGGGCGCGCCGGAGGACCGGGCGCTGCGCGACTGCGAGGACGCCTTCCTGCTCGGCGACGGCCTTCTTGTCGCCCCTGTGCTCGGCCCCGGTACGGACCGGCGGGCGGTGCGGCTGCCGCGGGGCCGCTGGTACGACATGGCGACGGGACGGCCGTACGAGGGGCCGGGGCAGGTGCTGGTCGACGCTCCGCTCGCGCGGATCCCGGTGTTCGCGCGAGCGGGAGCCGTGATTCCCGTGCGGGGTGAGGACGGCGGTCTGGAACTGGAGGTGTGGGCGCCCGCACCGGGGCGTACCGGGGGCGGTTTCGTGGTGCCGGACGCGGGCGACGGCTGGGAGGAGCCGGAGATCGAGCGCTACGCGACCCGCCGGCAGGGCGATCGGGTCGTCGTCGAGCGCGAGCGGGAGGACGGTGCGGGCGAGCCGCTCCATCCGCTGCGCATACGGGGGCTCGGGGCGTCCTGAGTCAGGACGGGCCCGCGCCCGGGCAGTGGCTGTTTCCGGGTTGTGCGGCCGGCTCAGACGTAGCGGCCGTCGAACCAGGCCCGGACGGCCCGTGTGTGCAGGGGGAAGGCGAGCTCGGCGGGCGTGCGCAGCAGGTGCCGGTCCTCCGTCTCTTCAGTGGCGGTGAACCGCGGAAGGTCCTCGACGGGGCGCTCCGGCAGCAGTCCGAAGAGCAGCAGATGCCCGTCGGGCGAGCTCATCGCGTCGGCGAGCCGTACATCGCGTGCGGCCGCCTCGATCCCGGTCTCCTCCTGGAGTTCGCGGACGACGGCATGGCGCCAGTCCTCGTGGTCGTCGATGTAGCCGCCCGGCAGGGCCGTTCCCCCGCGCGCGGGGGCGATGGCGCGGGTGATGACGACCAGGGCGGTGCCCCGGGCGTCGTACACGGGCTGGAGGGCCACCGCGACCGGCAGCGGGTTGCGGTAGGCCACGGTGCCGCAGGCCGGGCAGGTACGGGGCCAGCCGCCGACGCCCTCGCCGTACGGCGCTCCGCAGCTCGAACAGTGGGAGTGCGGTACGGAGTTGGCGGTCGCGTGCGGGATGTCGGACACGCGCGGACTGTATCCGATCAGTGGGCTCACGTCTTCCGTCGGCGGTTGTCACCGTTGCCGCCGACGTCCTTGACGCTCCCCGCGCGCGGGAGAACACTTCCCCGGACGTGGGCGCCCTTGGCCGCCCATCCCGGGCTGATTCCGCCGATGTGGGACAAACTGTTACCAGTGAGGGCAAAGGGGATGAACGGTCCCGGCCCTCGGCCGCTTCTCCACCTCACAAGGGGTAGCCATGCCGGACAACGCCGAGAAGTTCGTGGCCGCCATCGACCAGGGCACCACCTCGAGCCGCTGCATCGTGTTCGACCACAGTGGTGCCATCGTCGCCGTCGACCAGCGCGAGCACCGCCAGATCTTCCCCAAGCCCGGCTGGGTGGAGCACGACGCCACCGAGATCTGGTCGAAGGTGCAGGCGGTGGTCGCGGGCGCGGTCGCCAAGGCGGGGCTGCGGGCCGACCAGCTCAGCGCGCTCGGCATCACCAACCAGCGTGAGACGACCGTTCTGTGGGACCGGGCCACCGGCAAGCCCGTGCACAACGCGATCGTCTGGCAGGACACGCGGACCGCGGCGCTCTGCAACGAGCTGGGCGGCTCCGAAGGGCAGGATCGTTTCCGCGAGCAGACCGGCCTACCGCTCGCCAGCTATTTCTCAGGACCCAAGGCGGCCTGGCTGCTGGACAACGTGCCCGGCCTGCGCGACCGCGCCGAGCGCGGTGAGATCGCCTTCGGCACGATCGACACCTGGCTCATCTGGAACCTCACCGGCGGCGTCGACGGCGGCCGGCACGTCACCGACGTGACGAACGCCGGCCGCACCATGCTGATGAACCTGCAGACCCTCCAGTGGGACCAGTCGATCCTGTCCGCGATGAACATCCCCGAGGCGATGCTGCCCGAGATCAGATCGTCCTCCGAGGTGTACGGGTCCGCCGTCGGCCAGCTCGCCGGGGTGCCCGTGGCATCCGCCCTCGGCGACCAGCAGGCGGCCGTGTTCGGGCAGGCCTGCTACGACGTGGGCGACGCCAAGAACACGTACGGCACCGGCAGCTTCCTGCTGCTGAACACGGGCAACCGGCCCGTGCCGTCCAAGAGCGGCCTGCTCACCACCATGGGCTACAAGATCGGCGACGAGGCCCCGGTGTACTGCCTGGAGGGCGCCATCGCCATCACGGGCGCGCTGGTGCAGTGGTTCCGCGACCAGCTCGGCATCATCCGCACCGCGGACGAGATCGAACCGCTGGCGGCGAAGGCGGAGGACAACGGCGGCGCGTACATCGTGCCCGCCTTCTCCGGCCTGTTCGCGCCCTACTGGCGCTCCGACGCGCGCGGGGTGATCACCGGGCTGACCCGGTACGTCACCAAGGCGCACCTCGCGCGGGCGGTGCTGGAGGCGACCAGCTGGCAGACGCGCGAGGTCGTGGACGCCATGTACCAGGACTCCGGGGTCCGGTTGACGACCCTGAAGGTCGACGGCGGCATGACCAAGAACAACCTGCTCATGCAGCACCAGGCGGACGTGCTGGACGTGCCGGTGATCCGGCCCAGGATCTCCGAGACCACCTGTCTGGGCGCCGCGTACGCGGCCGGGCTGGCCACGGGCGTGTGGGACGACCTCGATGAGCTCAAGTCGCACTGGCAGAAGGACGCCGAGTGGACCCCGTCCATGGACGCCTCGGTCCGTGACCGCGAGTACCGCAACTGGCGCAAGGCCGTGGAGAAGAGCTTCGGCTGGCTGGAGGACGGAGAGAACTAGTGACCTGAGTCAGAGATTCATCGGCAGTACGCGGCGACTTTGTCGAGGATCTCGTCGGCGGTCTTGGTCCAGATGAAGGGCCTTGGATGCTCGTTCCAGTCGGCGAGCCAGCTGCGGATGTCGCGTTCCAGGGCCTGGACGGAGCGGTGGACGCCCCGCTTGAGCTTCTTCTGCGTCAGCTCGGCGAACCACCGCTCCACCAGGTTCAGCCAGGACGAACTCGTCGGCGTGAAGTGCAGGTGGAAGCGTGGGTGCGCCAGCAGCCACTGCTTGATGGCAGGCGTCTTGTGCGTGACGTAGTTGTCGAGGATCAGGTGCACATCGAGGCCGGCGGGCACTTCCTTGTCCAGCTTGGCCAGGAACTTTTTGAACTCCACGGCCCGGTGCCGCCGGTGCAGGGAACCGATCACCTTGCCGGTGGCGACCTCCAGGGCGGCGAACAGGGTGGTGGTGCCGGCACGGACGTAGTCGTGGCTGCGGCGTTCGGGAACACCGGGCACCATCGGCAGCACGGGCTGGGACCGGTCCAGGGCCTGGATCTGCGACTTCTCGTCCACGCACAGGACCAGGGCCTTCTCCGGCGGGTCCAGGTACAGGCCGACGACGTCGCGGACCTTGTCGATGAACTGTGGGTCGGTGGACAGCAGAGACGTCTGCGAGCGGTGCGGGGCGAGGGCGAAGGCCCGCCAGATCCGGGAGATGGCCGACTGCGACATGCCCGTGGCCGCCGCCATCGACCTGGTCGACCAGTGGGTGGCGTTCTTCGGCTTCTCCTCCAGCGTCTTGACGATGACCCGCTCGACGTCCGCGTCGGTGATCTTCCGCGGGACCCCGGGCCGCGGCTCGTCGGACAGACCGTCCAGGCCGCGTTCGAGGAAGCGCCGCCGCCAGGTGCGGACCGTGTCCGGAGAGATGCACAGCCGGCGCGACACCTCCATGATCGAGTGCCCGTCGGCGCACTCCAGCACGATCCGCGACCGCTGGGCCAGAGCCTGGGCCGTCGTGCGGCGACGCACCCAGCCCTCCAGCACGGCCCGCTGGGCATCGGTCACCGACAACGGCGGAATCTTCGGACCCGGACGACTCATACCGAACCAACGGCAAATCTCCGACTCAGGTCACTAGGAGTCCTCACGGTGCTCGTACGCGGCCCGTGCCCCCGCCCGGCGAGGGTGCGGGCCGTGTGCGTGGCGTCAGACGGCGGTGGCCCGGCGGCGTTCCGCGGCGTGGGCCATCGCGTGCTGGACGACCTCGATGAGGACCTCCTTCACCGACTCGCGTTCACGGGCGTCGCACAGCAGCAGCGGAACGTGGTCGTCGAGATCGAGGGCCTGACGGACGGTGTCCACGGCATGGCGGGCGGCGCCCTGGAAGCAGTTGACGGCGACGAGGAAGGGGATGGCGCGCCGCTCGAAGTAGTCCACGGCGGCGAAGCACTCCTCCAGGCGACGGGTGTCGGCCAGCACGACGGCGCCGAGCGCGCCCTCGGACAGCTCGTCCCACATGAACCAGAACCGCTCCTGCCCGGGCGTGCCGAAGAGGTACAGCACGAGGTCCTCGCGCAGCGTGATGCGGCCGAAGTCCATCGCCACCGTGGTGGTGTGCTTGCCCTCCACACCGCTGAGGTCGTCGACCGGACGCCCTGCCTCGGTCAGCAGTTCCTCGGTGCGCAGCGGCCTGATCTCGCTGACCGCGCCGACAAGGGTGGTCTTGCCCACGCCGAAGCCGCCGGCCACCAGGATCTTGAGCGTGACGGGCTCGACCGGGGGCTTGCCGCGCTCAGAACGGCCGAGGATCATCGCTTGCTTCTCCTGCTCGATGTGGGTCTGACGGCGGCGGGCCGTATCCTCCGCCACCGGGGGTTTCGACGACGAGTACGTCGCCGGGGGCGACGTCCGCGGAGTCCCTTCCGCCGAGTTCGGCGACCGAGCCGTCCGCGCGTTCCACCCGGTTGGCGCCGAGTGCGCCGGGCTCGCCGCCCGCCATGCCGTAGGGGCGCACCCTGCGGTGCTGGCAGAGCGTGGAGACGGTCATGGCCTCCAGGAAGCGGATGCGGCGCACCGCGCCGTCCCCGCCCTGCCACTGTCCGGCGCCGCCGCTGCCGCGCCGGACGGCGAACTCCTCCAGCCGTACGGGCAGCCGCCATTCGAGGACTTCGGGGTCGGTGAGCCGGGAGTTGGTCATATGTGTCTGGACCACACAGGCGCCGGGGAATCCGTCGCCCGCTCCCGATCCGGAGGCGACGGTCTCGTAGTACTGGTGGCGCTCGTTGCCGAAGGTGATGTTGTTCATCGTGCCGGAGCCCTCCGCCTGGACGCCGAGCGCCGCGTAGAGGGCGCCGGTGATCGCCTGTGAGGTCTCGACGTTGCCCGCGACGACGGCGGCGGGGGGCCGCGGGGACAGCATGGAGCCGGGCGGCACGACGATCCTCAGGGGGCGCAGGCAGCCGTCGTTGAGCGGGATGTCGTCGGCGACGAGCGTGCGGAAGACGTACAGGACGACCGCGTTGACCACGGAGAACGGGGCGTTGAAGTTGGTCGTGAGCTGAGCGGAGGTGCCGGTGAAGTCGATGCTCGCCGCTCGCTGCTCGCGGTCCACGCGCACCTGTACCCGGATGACGGCGCCCGAGTCGGTCTCGTAGGCGTACTCGCCGTCGTCCAGGGCGTCGATGACGCGGCGGACGGCCTCCTCCGCGTTGTCCTGGACGTGCCGCATATAGGCCTGGACCACGTCGAGGCCGAAGTCGTCGATCATGCGGGCGACCTCGTCGACGCCCTTCTGGTTGGCGGCGATCTGGGCGCGCAGGTCGGCGAGGTTGGTCTCCGGATTGCGGGAGGGGTGTCGCGCGCCGGTCAGCAGGCGGCGGGTCTCGTCCTCGCGCAGGCGGCCGTCCTCGGCGAGCAGCCAGTTGTCGAAGAGGACGCCCTCCTCCTCGATGGTGCGGCTGTCGGCCGGCATGGAGCCCGGTGCGATCCCGCCGATCTCGGCGTGGTGGCCGCGCGAGGCGACGTAGAAGAGGATGCGGTCACCCTGTGTGCCGGCGGTGTCGAACACCGGGGTGATGACGGTGACGTCCGGCAGGTGCGTGCCGCCGTGGTACGGGTCGTTGACCGCGTAGGTGTCGCCCGGCCGCATCCGGGGCCCGCGGCGCCGGATGACCTCCTTGACGCTGGTGCCCATCGAGCCCAGGTGCACGGGGATGTGCGGGGCGTTGGCCACCAGGTTTCCGTCCGGGTCGAACAGGGCGCAGGAGAAGTCGAGGCGCTCCTTGATGTTGACGGACTGGGCGGTGGACTCCAGCCGGGCGCCCATCTGTTCGGCGATGGACATGAAGAGGTTGTTGAACACCTCCAGCAGCACCGGGTCCGCTTCCGTGCCGAGATCGGAACTCTGCGTGACCACCAGGCGTTCCAGGAGCAGATGCCCGTCGTCCTTGGCCACGGCCCGCCAGCCGTCGTCGACGACGGTTGTCGCACTGGCCTCGGTGACGATCGCGGGGCCGGTGACGGGGTCGCCGGGGGCCAGGTCCTCCCGGCGGTGGAGGGGTACGTCGCGCCAGGCTCCGCCGGTGTGGAGGCGGACGGTCTCCGTGGCGGTGGAGCGGCCGGCGCGTGCGTGCTCGTCCGGGGCGAGGGCGGTCAGATCGGGGGGTTCGGTGATGCCGGTGGCTTCCACGGAGAGGGCTTCGACGACGATCGGGCGGTCGAGCGTGAAGGAGTACGTGGCGCGATGACGTTCTTCGAAGGCGTGCCGCATGGCGGCGGGCTCGGTCAGTTGGACGGTGAGGGTGGTGTCCGTGCCGTCGTAGCGGAGCTGGGCGCGGCGGGTGACGCGGATGCGTTCCTCGGGGACGTCCTCGGCGCGCAGTTCGGCGCGGGCCGCGCCCTCCAGATCGTCGGCGGTCTTGAGCACGCCCGGCATGGCGGCGGGCTCCAGGGGTGCTTCGACGGACTGCTCGCGCATGGCCGTGGTGTCGGCGAGGCCGATGCCGAGCGCGGACAGGACGCCCGCCATGGGCGGGACGAGCACGGTGCGGATGCCGAGCGAGTCGGCGACCATGCACGCGTGCTGCCCGCCCGCGCCGCCGAAGGTGGTGAGGGCGTAGCGGGTGACGTCGTGGCCCTTCTGCACGGAGATCCGTTTGACGGCGTTGGCGATGTTGGCGACGGCGATCTGGAGGTATCCCTCGGCGACCTGCTCGGGGGTGCGGTCGTCGCCGGTCCGCTCACGGATCTCGTGGGCGAGGGCGGTGAAGCGCTCGCGGACGAGTGCGTCGTCGAGGGGCTGGTCGCCGCCGGGGCCGAACACCTCGGGGAAGTGGGCGGGCTGGATGCGGCCGAGTATGACGTTGGCGTCGGTGACGGTGAGCGGGCCGCCGCCCCGGTAGCAGGCGGGTCCTGGGTCGGCGCCCGCCGAGTCCGGGCCGACCCGGTAGCGGGAGCCGTCGAAGTGGAGGACCGAGCCGCCGCCGGCGGCCACGGTGTGGATGTCGAGCATGGGGGCGCGCAGCCGGACGCCGGCGATCTGCGTGGTGAGGACGCGTTCGTACGCGCCCGCGTAGTGGGAGACGTCGGTGGAGGTGCCGCCCATGTCGAAGCCGATGACCCGGTCGAAGCCGGCGAGCCGGGACATGCGGGCCATGCCGACGATGCCGCCCGCGGGCCCGGACAGGACGGCGTCCTTGCCGCGGAACTGTCCGGCCTCGGCGAGCCCGCCGTTGGACTGCATGAACATCAGCCGTACGCCGTCCAGTTCGGTGGAGACGTGCTGGACGTAGCGGCGCAGTCCGGGCGACAGGTAGGCGTCGACGACGGCGGTGTCGCCGCGCGGGACGAGCTTCATCAGGGGGCTGACCTCGCTGGACAGCGAGATCTGCGGGAAGCCGATCCGGGCGGCCAGCTCGCCGACGGCCCTCTCGTGCGCGGGGTGCAGATGGCTGTGCAGGCAGGCCACGGCGACGGCGCGGATCCCGTCGTCGTACGCCTGCCGGAGGGGGCCGTCCAGGGCGTCCAGATCGGGGACGCGCAGGACGGTGCCGTCGGCCGCGATGCGCTCGTCGACCTCGACGACCCGCTCGTACAGCAGCTCGGGCAGCTCGATGCGGCGGGCGAAGATGTGCGGGCGGTTCTGGTAGGCGATGCGCAGGGCGTCACGGAAGCCGCGGGTGACGACGAGCAGGGTCCGCTCGCCCGTGCGCTCCAGCAGGGCGTTGGTGGCCACGGTGGTGCCCATGCGGACCGCCTCGATGGAACGGGCGGGGCCGTCGGAGCCGTCCAGGAGTTCGCGGATGCCCGCGACGGCCGCGTCGGCGTACCGGGCGGGGTTGTCGGACAGCAGCTTGTGCGTGACCAGACGTCCGTCCGGGCGCCGCGCGACGATGTCCGTGAAGGTGCCGCCCCGGTCGACCCAGAACTGCCAGCCCGTCATGTCAGCACTCCGCTTCCTCGTGGCTCACAGCGCCCGCAGGCCGTTGATCACGTCCCGCAGGATGCTCTCGTCGGGCAGTTCCGCGGGCGGCACCGGACGTGTCACGTGGACGTACTCCTCGTCCACGAGGTCGCCGACGAGCACGCGCACCACGCCGAGGGGCAGATCGAGCTCCGCGGCGAGTTCGGCGACCGACTGCGGGGAGCGGCACAGCTCGACGATGTCCACGTGTTCCGGCGACAGCGTGACGTCCGCCTCCGGGTCGTCCACATGGGACTCCGTGACGACCACCGCGATCAGGTCGAGGCGGTGCTGGGCCGCATGGCTGGTGCGGCCCCGCGTCATGGCGTACGGCCGGACCACCGGTCCGGCGTCGTCGTCGAACCAGTGGCTGCGTGCCTGACCGTCTCCGCTCATGTCATCCCACTACCCGCCTCAGGGCACATCGGTGCGCGGAGCGGCACCCAGATGCGCGCCGACTCGCTTGACCAGCAGGGTCATCTCGTAGGCCACCTGGCCGACGTCGGAGTCGGCGTCCGACAGGACGGCGAGGCAGCTGCCGTCGCCGGCCGCGGTCACGAACAGGAAGGCGTCGTCGAGCTCGACGACCGTCTGCCGGACGCCGCCCACGTCGAAGTGCCGGCCCACGCCCTTGGCGAGGCTGTGGAAGCCGGAGGCCACGGCGGCCAGGTGCTCGCTGTCCTCCCGGGTCAGGTCCTTGGACACGCCGGTGGCCAGTCCGTCCCGGGACAGGACGAGGGCCTTGCGGATGCTGGCGACCCTGTCCACGAGTTCGTCGAGGAGCCAGTTCAGCTCCGTCTTGTCCGTCGCGGTGTGGTCGGTCGCCTTCGGTGCGGTCATCGACCGTCCCCCTTTGTCGTTCCTTGTGCTGTGCTGCCGTGCGGGGCCTGGTCCCCCGCGGCGTTCTCCTCGCGGCCACGCTGCCAGCCGCGCTGGAGCGAGGCCATCCGGCTGCGTACCTCGTCGGCGTCGCGTTCGACGGGGTCCGGGCCGTCCTCGGTGGGCCGGCCGGGGCTCTGTTTCAGTTGCGGGGCGAGGCTGGCCTGCCGTACGCGCCGGGGCAGCGGATTCTCGTCGGGTCCCGGGTCGCCGAGTGCCTCGGCCGGGTCGCGCCCCTCGCCGTCCCGGCCGCCGGATGCCTTCGCCGGGACACGCTCCTCGCGATCCGGGCCGCCGCCGGCGAGCGCGGGACGGACGGTGCGCCGAGGAAGGGCCGGTGCCTTCCGCGGCCCCTGGCCCGTGGCCGGGGATCCCTCGGTGCCGTCGTGTTCCCCGCGGCCGTCGGCCGCGACCGGTCCGAGCGGGGGCTCGTCGCGACGGCGGGCCGGCAGCGGGGCCGCCTCGAGCTCCGTGCGGCCGGGAACCGCCATGTTCCCGGCGTCGGCCGTCTCGCGCCGGGGCCTCTGCTCGGTGACGGGGCGTCCGTGGGAGCTGACCAGCTTGGGCGTCCGCCGCCGGGGCAGCGGGACCGGGCGCCCCTGGTTGTCCTCCTCGCCGGTCTCCTGCGGTGTGCCGCGCCGGACCGTGCCCTGCCGGTGCTCGGCGATGCTGCGGGGCGGCGCCTCCTGGGCCGTCTGCCGTGCCGGGGAGGGGCGCGGCCCGAACAGTCCGCCGCGTTCGCCGGTCTCCTCGCCGAGTACGTGCGGGAAGTCCTCGATGGCGTCGAGGTCGACGGGCGCCTCCAGCTCCACCGGCCCGTCGAGGACCGAGGCGGGCAGTCCGGACAGTCGCGCCGGCGCCTGGGCGAGAGCGGTCCCGCGACCCGGATCGCGGTCGGCCTTCCCGGAGGGCCGGTCGAGGCGGAAGCCGATGCCGTTGGTGTCCGGGACGTCGTCCGTCAGCAGCGCGTCGGGGATGAGGACGACCGCGGTGGTGCCGCCGTACGGGGAGGGCTGGAGCGAGACCCGGACGTTCTGCCGCTGGGCGAGCCGGCTGACCACGAACAGCCCGAGCCGGTCGGTGTCGGAGAGCTCGAACTCGGGTGTCTCGGCGAGCCGGAGGTTGGCGTCGAGGAGCGCCTCGGCGGCCATGCCGAGGCCCCTGTCGTGGATCTCCAGGGTGAAGCCGTTGGGGACGCGTTCGCCGAGGACCTGGACCGCGGTGTGCGGCGGCGAGAACACGGTGGCGTTCTCCAGGAGTTCGGCCACGAGGTGGGTGAGGTCGGCGACGGCGGGGCCGATGACGGCGGTGCGTGGCAGCCGCCGGACCTCGATGCGTTCGTAGTCCTCGACCTCGGCGACGGCGGCGCGCACGATGTCCATCAGCTGGACGGGTTTGCGCCACTGCCGGGACGGGGCGGCGCCGGAGAGGATCACCAGGCCTTCGGCGTGCCGGCGCATACGGGTGGTCAGGTGGTCCAGCCGGAACAGGTCGGCGAGCTCGTCGGTGTCCTCGGTGCGGCGTTCCATCGCGTCGAGGAGGGTGAGCTGTTTGTGCAGCAGGACCTGGCTGCGGCGGGCGAGGTTGACGAAGACCTCGGAGACGCCGGCGCGGAGTTCGGCCTGTTTGACGGCGGCCTCGACGGCGGCCCGCTGCAGGGTGTTGAGGGCCTGGCCGACCTCGCCGATCTCGTTCCTGTCGTACTCCAGGCGCGGGACCTCGGTCTCGACGTCGACCTGTTCGCCGGCCGACAGGCGGCGCATCACGCTCGGCAGCCGGACACCGGAGGCCTCGTGGGCCTCCAGGCGCAGTTGCCCGAGGTCGCGGATCAGGCTGCGGCCGACACGCACGGACAGGACGAGGGAGAACAGCACGGCGATCAGGCCGAGGACGCCCGCGACGGCGGCCTCGAGGATGACGCGCAGGGCGAGTGGCTGGACACGGTCCTGGAAGCGGTCGTTGGCGTCGTCGTTGAGGGTGCCCAGCTCGTCGAGGACGTCTCCGGCCGCGGTGTCCCAGCTCTGCACGCTCACCGTCCGCGGTGTGCCGGACGTACTGGAGACGGCGGCCTGTTCGGCGGTCCGCACCGGTGCGGAGGAGGCGTTCTGCCAGAAGCGCTCGTAGCGGCCGCGTTCGGAGGAGGGCAGCAGGGGCAGGTCGACGTCGTACAGCAGGGAGCGCTGGGCGACCAGGTCGGAGATGCCGCGGGTCTCGGCGCGGGTGAGGTTGCCGACGATCAGCGAGGAGCCGAGCAGCGCGTCCTCGCGGGAGAGGAGTTCGCGGGCCTGGGCGAGACCGACCAGGGCGCGGTACTGCCTGGCCAGATCGGCGTCGTCGACGACGTGGAGGTTGGCGAGCAGGGCGTAGCAGGGGTCGACGAGTTGGTTGTAGAGGTCGAGTGCCTGGGCGCGTCCGACGCTGCGGTCCTCGACGCTGCGGCGCAGGGAGTCGATGCCGTCGAGGGCGTCCAGGGCGACGCCCAGGCGTCCGGCGCCGTCCGCGCCGAGCGCTTCGCGGGCGTCGGGATTCCCGGCAGCCTTGCGGATCTTGGCGATGGCCTCGTCGGTGGCGCTCCTGCTGCGGCGCAGTGCGGTGAGGCCGTCGGAGGCGCGCGGGTCGGCGAGGTGGACGAGAGTCTGGCGGCGTTCCTGCTGCACGGCCCGGACGGTGTCCTCGGTGGGGTAGGCGACCTTCTCCACCACGGAGGACGCGTTGAACAGCTGGGTCACGTGCCGCCCGGTGATCAGCGTGGCGAAGGCCCAGATCGCCGTGAGCGAGAGCAGCGGCACGAGAAGCAGCGCCACGATCTTCCGGCGGATGGACTTCCCGCGAAAGCGCATGGCCTCCCCCAGCTCGTCCCCCAAGGGCCCGGGGGTACACATGTGCGTCAACAAACGGCGCGAGCCTACTACCGACATGCAGTCAACTCGAAGAGCTGTCCGGAGCCTGTTCTTCCGCATTGGTTCCGGGCACGGGCGAGTTGTCAGGTCATTGCGGGAGATGCCGGTCCGTAGGACCGGGACTGCGGGGCGCCGGAACGGGGCGTGCGGCCCGGTCGGTTGACCGATTTTTTTCGTCGGCCGGGAATCTTCGTGACGTCTCGTTCGTCCTTGTCCATGCGAGATGGGGGCGGAATCGGCCACACGATGCGCACTGCGCGTCCGGGCCGCGTAAAACAGCGCAAGCCGGGCAGCCACTGGGAAGCCGAATCTTCGGGCACCGGGGTGAGTGGTCTGCCGGCGGTGGGGAGGGACACAGTGATGGGGACAGCGGAGCGAGCGCGGGTGCACGGGCCTTCGGCGCACACGGGCGGGCGTACGGGGCTGCCGTCCTACAAGCCGTTGTGGGTCGAGGAGCCCGCGCGGCGTCGCAGGCTGCCCGATCCGGTGCGTTCGGCCGCCGTGCGGGCGGTGCTGATCGTCTCCGTGACGCTGATACAGGCCGTGGTGGCGTTCCTGTTCAGCGTGTCCGGGTCCTGGCTGGCGTTCCCGATGGTCCTGAGCAGCGTGGCCGGCACGGTGGTGGCCACATGGGCGGCGCTCGACGTGTGGGTGACCCGCCAGGTGTGGAACCAGCGCGACGGCGTGGTGTCGGTGCCGAGCAGCACCGCGCGGGCCCGGCGGCGCGAGCGGCGCCAGGCACGACGGGAGGCGCGGGCCGCCGAGCGGGCGCAAAAGCGGATACGCGGCCGGGGCGGCGCGGGGCGGCTGTCGCATCCGTAGGGTGACCGGCCGTCGGCGTGCGACGGCCGGTCGAATGGCCAGACCCGGTTCGAGCCGGGCCAGTTCAGCGGCCCGGTCGAGTCAGGCAAACGAACCGGCCAGGTTCGAGCCGGGCCAGTTCAGCAGCCCAGTCGGGCAAGCGCACCGGCCGCCCGTTCGGGCCTGCCGGGCCCTCAGGCCGGGCGCTTGAACATGCGGGTCGCCGTGATCTCGCTGTGCACCGCCTCCCCCGCCGGAGTCTGCTGCGGCAGCCCCGGCCTGAGGTGCTCCTCCACGCTGATGTACTTCAGCCCGGCCCTGAGGTCGGCGTCGTTGCGCAGCCGGATGACCAGGGGGAACTCCGCGAGTGCCGTCGTGTCGAACAGGCCGGTGGTGTAAAGGAGCTGCACACCCAGGGCATCGGAGACGGCCCGCTGGAGCTCCAGCAGGTAGGTGGCGTTGGCGCGGCCGATCGGGTTGTCCAGGAAGAGCGTGCCCGCGTGGCGGTGCTTGTCGCGGCCTCGGTCGTTCGACCTGAGGGCGGCCATCGTGCAGTACAGGGCGATGGCCGCGGTGAGCAGCTGGCCGCCGGAGAACACGTCGCCCATCTGCCCGACGGGGACCCGCTCGGCGCGCAGTACGGCGTCCGGCTTGAGGATCTCCACGGCGACGCCCTTGGGCTGGAGCGCCGCGCCGACTCCGCGCAGCAGCAGGGACATGCCGTCGCGCCGCAGGTCGGAGTTCTTCTTCACGGCGGCGCGGGTCGCCTCGTCGATGACCTCGCCGAGCCGCTCGGTGAGGGTGGCCTGGTCGGGCTCGTCGAAGCGGATGCGCAGGAACTCCTGCCCGGACCACTCGCCGAGCCCTTCCGGGAGGCGGGACAGGCGCTGGGCCGACCTGAGCGTGGCGAGCGCCGACTCGACCAGTCCGCGCAGCCGGTCCACGATCGAGTCCCGGTTGCGTTCCAGCTGGGCCAGCTCGTCGGTGAGCACACGGAGGCGGGGCGCGAAGGCCTCGGCCCACTTCTGGGCGTGCTCGGGCAGGGCGGAGGCGGGCAGTTCGCGGATCTGCTGCCGGGCGGGGGTGCGCACCTGCTCGTAGCGGGTGGAGTTGGCGTGCCGGACCAGGACGTCGCCGGCCTCGCGGACGGCGGACTCCGCGGCGGACAGGTCGGCGGCGCAGCCGCGCAGTGACCTGCGGGCCTCGGCGGCCGCCTGCCGGGCTCCCTCCGGGCTGCCCGGGTACGGCTCGGGTTCCTCCTGCTCCTCGTCCCCCGTCGGCTCGCGCAGCAGGTCGCGCAGCATGGCGGCGATCTCGTCGAAGCCTCCGGCCGCGTCCTCGGCGGCGCGGTGGGCCTCCAGCAGTCCGGCGTGCGCCTCGCGGGCCTGGTCCAGTGCCTCGGTGCGGGAGGCGAGCTCGGCGGTGGCGGTGCGCAGCAGTGCCTGTGCGTGCTCGGCGTCGCGCGGGAGCAGTTCGTCGGGGAGTCCGGTGTGCGCCTCGCCGTCCTCGGGCGCGTGCCGCTCGGCCTCGCCGCGCAGCCGGCCGAGCTGTTCGCTCGCGGAGGACATCCGGGTCTCCAGGAGCTGCACCAGCTCCTCGGCGCGGGCGGCGGCGGCCTGCCGGGACGGCCCGTCGGAGCCCTCGAAGGACTCAAGGAGTTGTGCCGCGCGGGTGCGGACCTTGTTGCTGAGCCGGTCGAGTTCGGCGCGGGCGGCGCTCTCGTCGCTCTCCGCCCGGGCCTGCTCGGCCCGCAGGTCCGCGCCCACCCCGACCTTCTCGTACACCTGGGAGGCGGCTCGATAGGCCTCGCGCAGGGCGGGCAGGGACACCTTCGGCGCGTCCGCGTCGCTCTCCGGGACGTCGTCGGGGGCACCGGCGATCTCGGAGCGCTCGGCGCGCAGCGCCCGTGCGGTGCGGCGGGTGTCGTCGGCGGCGCGCTGAGCGGCGCGCCGGTCCTCGTCGGCGGCGCGGGCGCGTTCCAGGCATGCCTGGGCGCGGGCCTCGGACTCGGCGACCTCGTCGGCGAGTTCACGCAGCCGGGCCTGCCAGCCGGCCCGCTCACGCAGCCGGAACGCGAGTCCGGCGAGGGCGTCGGCTGCGCGCCGTGCCTTCTGGGCGGCCTCCTGCCGTTCGTCGCGCTCCTGGGCGACCTCGGCGGCGGCCTCGTCGGCCTCCGCGCGCAGGCTCCGTGCCTCGGCCAGCTCGGCCTCGGCCTCCTCGGCGAACACACGCGTGTCCTGGGCGGACTGCGCCAGCTCCAGCAGCCGGCCGGCGGGGCAGCCGGTGCGCCAGGAGGCGAGCCGCGCCGCCAGCTCCCTGTCCTTGCCGAGCCGGGCGGCGAGCCGGCGGATCTCCTCGTCCCGCTCGGTGGCCCGTACGCGCAGCGCCTGCCGTTCCTCGTCGGCCGCGAACTCGTCGTGCATGGCCGGGTTCGGCGGGACGAGGAAGACGTCGCCCTCGGGCGCGCCGTCGGCCGGGGTCGGGGCGAGCAGCGCGGCGGCGGTGCCGACGGCCACGGTGGAGCGGGGCAGCAGGGCCGCGTCCGAGAGGGCCGCGCGGGCACGCGCGTGCGTGTCCGGGTCGGTGATGATCACGCCGTCGACCAGCTCGGGCCGGGCGGCCAGTACGCGCGCGTGGTCGGCGGGGTCGACGGACTGGGCGAGGTAGCGCCAGCCGGGCAGCGCGGGGATGCCGTGCTCGCCGAGGAACTCCACGGTGGCCAGGACGTCCGGGCCGGGCGGCAGCAGCCCGCCGTCGCCGAGCGCGCCGAGGATCCGGGAGTCGTCGGCGGCGGCGGTCCGCAGTTCGAACAGGTGCCGCTCGGCGGAGGAGACGGTGCCGTCGAGCAGTTCGCGCAGCTCGTCGGCGAAGCGGTCCAGGTCCTCGGGGGTGAGCGTGCCCTCGGCCCCGGCCGGGTCCGTCACCTCGGCCCCCTGTCCCGCGGGGCCGTCCTGCGCCTCCGCGGTGCGGTGGGCCGCCTCGGCGCCCGAGGCGGCGGCGCCCGTGGTGTCCGGTCCGGTACGGGGCGCCGGTACCGCTGCCCGCGCGGTCGCGCTCGGCAGGCTCAGCAGTTCCGCGAGCCGCCCCTCGGCCGCCAGCGCCTCGGCGATACGGCGTTCGGTCTCGTGAGCGCGCTGGGCCGCCGTCGCCGCGTCGGCCGCGCGGGCCGCGGTGAGCTCCGCGCGGGACTCGGCCGAAGCGGCCTCCCGCGCGTGTTCCGTGGTCTTCCGGGCGGCCTCACGGGCCTGGTCCCAGGCGGCGACGGCGGTCTTCTCCGCGTCGCTGGCGGCCAGGGCCGCACGGGCCGGGTCGGCGTCGGGGGCGCTGTCGTCCAGCCAGCCCGCGCGGACGGCCTCGGCGGTCTCCTGCTCGACCTCGGCGAGGCGCTGGCGCAGATGCCCGGCCTCGCTGCGGGCGCGCTGCGCCTCGGTCGCGGCGGCGGTCTGGTCCCGGTACGCGGACTCGCTGACGTCCTGGAGCTGTGCGGACCGCTCCTCCCCCTCGTTGGCGAGGGTCTCGGCGCTCTCGGCGGCGGCGTGCAGGGCCCGTACGAGGTCGGTGGCGGCCTTGGCGCGCGCGGCCAGGGCCGGGGCCGCGTCCCGCTCGGCCTCCTGGATCGCGGCGGAGACACGGGCCACGCGGTCGGCGGCGGCGCGGTGGCGCAGCACGGCCTCGGCGGCCTGCCACGCCGAGTACAGGGTGCGCGCGTCGGCGAGTTCCCGCTTCTGCGCGGCCGCGGACTTCTCGGCGGCGGCGAGGGCCAGCGACGCGTGCCGGTAGGCGAGTTCGGCGGCGATCAGGGAGCTGCGCTCGCGGCCTCCCTCGGAGTGGGTGACGGCGTAGGCGGCGGCGGTGACGCGCTGGGCGAGGTCGGCGGCCCGGATCCGCTCCCGCACCGCCCGGGCGGACAGCCGCCGTGCCAGCGTGCGGGTGCGCCGCTCGGCCGTGGTGTGGATGTCACGCGCGCGCGCACGGGCCTCGGCGGCCTCCACGATCCGGCCGAGCAGGTCGACCGAGCCGGCGGTGAAGTCCCGTTCGGCGATCAGTTCGGCACGCCGGCCCAGCTTGTTGCCGAACCCGCTGACCAGGTCGGCGAGCCCGTCGGTGTCGCGGGTGTCGGTGACCGCGCGCAGCAGCAGGTCGGTGAAGTCGGAGTCCTTCTTCACCGCGAACAGGCCGGCCGCCTCGCCCTCGTCGGCGTTCATCTCCCGCTGGTAGCGGAAGAGTTCGGGGTCGAGGCCGAGGTCGCCCAGGTGTTCGGTCCAGCGCTCGTGGATCTCCTCGAAGTGGACCTCCAGGTGCGGGTACGTCTTCCCCGCCTCGGTGATGGCGTCCCGGAAGCCCTTCATGGTGCGGCGGCGGCCCCGCGCGCCCGACTGGCCGTCGGCGAACGGACGTACGGATGTGGCCTCGGCGACCGGGAGGTTGTCCAGAGTGAGGCCGGGCCCGGGCCGGAAGGAGTACCAGGCTTCGGCGAACTTCCGCGGGTCGTTGGAGACTTGGCGCCCGCGCCACTCGCTGGCCTTGCCGACGACGACGCACTCGCCGGTCTGCACGTGCTGCCACTCAAGGGCCACGTGCCCGCAGTCGTCGGCGAGCAGGAACTTGCGCAGCACGCCGGAACTGGCGCCGCCGAGGGTGTTGCGGTGGCCGGGCAGCATCACCGAGAAGATCAGCTTGAGCAGCACGGACTTGCCGCCGCCGTTCTCCAGGAAGAGCACACCGGCGGGGGCGGGCCGGCGGGGCGGGCCGACCGGCTCCTCCGCGAAGAACTCCGCCTGGATGGGCGCGGGGTCGGGCACCGGCCCGCCCACGCCCCGCAGGTCAAGCACGGTGTCGGCGTAGCGCGCACCGGCGGGCCCGATGGAGTAGAGGCGGACCCGGGACAGCTCGTACATGGCGGACTCTCGTCAGTCTTCTTGCAGTGGGGGGGTGGCGGGCTTCGTGCGGACGGGGGTGGCGGGAGGCGGCGGGGCCTCGGACCTCAGGAGTGGAACGGCAGCCCCGCGTCGGCCACCAGGTCCAGGTCGTCGGTGTCCTCGGCGGGCAGCAGGCTCGGGGTGCCGCCGGTGACCGGGACGATGCCCAGTTCGAGGAGTTCGGCCAGGGCGGCGCTGCCCGCCATGTCGCGCACCTGGAGCTGGTAGCGGGCCGTCGTGCGGTACGTGCCGCCGCTCTCGTCGCCGGTGCGCTGGAGGAACCCGGAGTCGGTCAGGAACGCCAGGGCCTTGGCCACGATGCCCGTGGTCGAGGCGGCCGGGCGGCGCGCGTCCTTGGTGGCGCCGGTCGCGCTGCGTCTGGCCCAGATCCGCCAGGCGGCCTCGAGGCCGGGCGCGTCGGTGGCCGGGTCGGTGTTCTCGCCCTGCCGCTCGGCGCGTTCCTCCAGGCGGCGGCAGGCCTGGCGGACGAAGGCGTCGACGCCGTTGACGGTGACGCGCCCGATGTAGCCGTCGTCGGCGAGGTCCTCGGGGCGCGGGAACGCCAGGGCGGCGACCGCGAGGTGGGCCAGTCCGTGCAGGAAGCGGTCGCCGGAGTCGGCGGCCGTGCGGCGCGCGTAGTCGCTCATGCGGACGGCGAACACCGAGTCCTCGGCGGCGGTGACCGCCATCCCCGCGCGCGGGGACACTTCAAGGACGACCAGCCCGAGTCCGGCGGCCACGGCGTCCGCGAGCCGTGCGAACGCCGGGTCCTCGCGGTGGCGGCGCAGCAGATCCGCGTACTCCTGGTCGCGGGCGGGCTGCAGCTTGGGCTGGAGCCCGAAGGCGACGAGCCGGGCCGCGTCGGCGGCGTCGGCGGGTGTGACGGCGACCGCCGTGGGCGCGTCTGCGGCTTCCGGCTCACTCCGGTCGACGTGCTCGGTCACGGTTGGGGCTCCTTGCTGGGGTGTCGCTCGTGCGTACGGTTGCCGGCGGGGCTCACGCCGCCTCCGTCCGGTCGGCCGCCATGCCCACCGCGTCCAGCAGTGCCGTGCCGACGATGAGGTCGGCGCCGCCGAACTCCTGATCGTCCAGTTCGGTCCCGTCGTCCACGGCGAACAGCAGCTTCTCCTCGCCCTGCCGGTAGGCGGTGCCGACCGGGGGGCTGGCCGCGTGGACGGCCAGCAGGGCGACCAGGTACGGCAGGTCGGGGTCCTTGTCGCGGGCCTCGGCGAGCAGGCCCGACAGCCGCCGGGGGGCGTCGGCCGGCAGGTCGAGGAGTTCCCTGGCGGCCGCGAGCTGCTCCTCGCTGAACCGGCTGTCGTCCGGGGTGGCGATCAGGTCGGGTTCGGGCATCTCGGCGCCCAGGTGCTCCCGCTCGACGGGCGGCGTCAGCAGGATGTCCACAAGGTCGGCGACGCGGACGGACACCGGAGTGCGCAGCCCGGTCCCGCGCGCGAAGAAGGCGTCCGTGACCCGGATCGCCTGCTCCAGCGGCAGCGGGAGGGTGGGCGCGAGCAGATGGCCGTAGAGGTCGGTACCCGAGGTTGTCAGCGGGGTGGCGAAGGCCTGCCGGTCCTGCTCGGCGCGGAACAGGGGGCCGGCGTCGAGGAGCCGGGACTGCAGCTGGGTGTGTCTGCGGATGCAGTCCTTGACGATGTCGACCAGTTCGGCGGCGCGGCGCTTGTGCTCGGGTTCCTCCGACTCGTCGCGCGCCTTGCGGATGTTGGTCAGGATCGCGTTCTCGTGGCGGTAGCGGTCGGCGACGTGGTCCAGGGCCTCGGCGATCATGTCGGGGACCGCGCCGAGCCAGTCCACCGCGCGGACGTTGCGCCGGGTCGCCTCGAGGGCCCTGCGCAGGGTCTCCGCGTACTGCACGGTCCGGTAGCGGGCCTGTTCGGCGGCGAGCTGTGCGTCCGCGAGGCGGCCGCGGCTGATCAGCACCTCCAGCTTGACCTCGGCGGCGATCTGGGCGCTGGTGACGTCCGTGTCGAGGGCGCCGACGAGGACGTTGACCGCTTCGTCCGTCGTGCGCAGGTAGACGGTGCCGCCGGGGCCGGGGACCTCCTCGACCAGCTTGAAGTCGTAGTCGCGGCGCACATACGTGCCGTCCGGGCCGAAGGTGCCGTACACCGCGCGGAAGCCGCGGTCGACGCTGCCGACGTTGATCAGGTTCTCCAGGACCCAGCGGGCCACCCGCTCGTGCTCGCCTGCCGGGCGCCGCGGGGCCTGTGCGGCGACGCGCGGGACGAGCCGGGCCACGACCTGGTCGTGGTCGGCGCCGGTGTCGAAGTCCATGTTGAGGGTGACGAGGTCGATGGCGGCGAGCGCGACCTCCGCCATGCCGTACACCGAGTACTCGCCGGCGAGATTGGCCTTGCGGGCGTCCAGGTCGTGCAGCGGCGCGGTGCAGGCGAGCGCGCGCAGCCGCCGCGCCAGCCCCTCGTCGGCGGCCGGCCCCAGGGCGGGGCGCGGCCCCGCGCTGAGCTGGGGCGGAACGCTGTCCGTCGATGCAGGCGAAGTCACGGTGCACAGATTAGGTCCTTGGTCCGACAAGGATCCAAACGGCGCGGACGAGGCCGGCGCCGTGCGTCTTCGCGCCCGCTCTCGGGCGGGCCCGGAGGACCGGCCCGGTCGCGGCTGGGGCACGGCCCGTCGGCTGCCGTCGGCCGCGTCGGGTCACCCGCGACGAGGCGGGCGAGGGCGGCGCGGCGTCCACCGGAACACCGGCTCGTCCGCGCGGGGTCGAGGCATGAGCCGTGACGCACGACACCCGGCCCGGCCCGCGCGTGTGCCCCGGCACGACTCCCGGTCCGGCTCAAGCGGGTTCAGGCTCGGGCCGCTCCGGTACCGCCAGCGCCGCCAGCGCCGCCGACACCGATGCCGACGACCGCAGGTCGAGGCGGGTGCTGGTGCCGCGGGCCCGGTGGCGGAGTTCGTCGGCGGCCAGGGTGAGGAGCTGGGGCAGCAGGTCGGTGCAGCGGCGGGCCACCCAGCCGGTGCCCGCCGTGGCCAGCCACCACAGGCTCGCCGACCTGGTGGGCGCGGGGCACTCCGGCTCGGGCGAGGGGGCGGGGCCGTTCGCCATGCCCGTCTCCGCGAGCAACGCGTGGAAGCGGACGGCGAGTTGGCGGTGCCCGCGCTCCCCCGGGTGCAGCCGGTCCGCGCTCCACATCGCACGGTCGGTCAGCCACCGGCCCGCGTCGGCGTGCAGGTGCACGGCCCCGTACCGCTCCGACAGGGCGTGCACCACCGTGTTGACCGCACGCTGCCGCCGGGCCAGCGGGCGGGCCAGCGCGCCGGGCAGGCCGAGCATCGCGCCGGGGTCGGGCAGACAGGCCGTCAGCAGGACCGCGCCCCGGCGCGTGAAGGCCGCGTAGACCTGGTCGAGGCGGGCGGCCACGGCGTGGATGTCGAAGGTGCGGCGCAGTGTGTCGTTGACGCCGACGACGACCGACACGACGTCCGGGCGCAGGTCGAGCCCGGCCGGGGTCTGCCGCTCCAGCACGTCACGGGTCTGCGCCCCGCTGACCGCGAGGTTGGTGAACTCCACGGCCGCGGACCGCTCGGCGAGGCCGCCGGCGAGCAGGGCCGCCCAGCCGCGCCATCCGTCGCCCGTGGGATCGCCGACGCCCTCGGTGAGCGAGTCGCCGAGGGCGACGAAGCGCACCGGTCTCATGCCACGCCCTCCGACTGCGGGCGCCGTGCGGGTGCCGGGACGTCGTGCGCGGCGAGGAACGCATCCACGGAGGCCGTCCACCCGAAGCACTCCGCACGCGCGCGTGCGGCCTCGCGCCGCTCCCGCTCCGGGCGCGCCAGCAGGCCCTCCACGGCGTCGGCGAAGGCCTCGCCGTGGTCGGCCGCGCTGTCGCCGGCCGAGCCGATCACCTCGGGCAGCGCGGAGGACGCGCTGGCCACCACGGGGGTGCCGCAGGCCATCGCCTCCAGCGCGGCGAGCCCGAAGGTCTCGGCCGGCCCGGGTGCCAGGCAGACGTCGGCGCAGGCCTGGAGCGCTGCGAGCCCGCCGCGGTCGCGGACGTGCCCGAGGAACGTGACCGGCAGCGCCCGCTCGCGGGCCCGCTGCTCCAGGCGCGCCCGCAGCGGACCGTCACCGGCCACCACCAGTACCGCCCGCCGTCCGCGCCGCAGGAGCACCTCCAGCGCGTCCAGGGCGTTGCCGGGCCGCTTCTCCACGGACAGCCGGGAGCACATCACCAGCAGCGTCTCGTCGTCGCGCGCGTGCCGGGCGCGCTGTGCCGCGTCCCGCAGTGCGGGGTGCCGCTCCACCAGGTCGACGCCCAGGGGCGCGCGTACGACGTTGCGCGCGCCGACGCGCACGAACTCGCGCTCGGCGAACTCGGTGGTGCACACCACGCGCGCGTAGGTGTGCGCGGTACGGAGGTTGAGGGCGTCGGCGGCCCGCAGGGACAGGGCCTGCGGCACGCCCCAGGTGCGCAGCACACCGTCGGCGGTCTCGTGGGAGACCATCACGGCCGGGACCCGGGCGCGCCTGGCCCACTGGCCGGTCCACCGCAGCGTCGTGCGGTCGGACACCTCGAGGCGGTCCGGTGCGAGCTCCTCCAGGAGGGAGGCGACCAGCCGCCTGTTTGTGAGGACGCGGTAGCCGCCGGTGCCGGGCAGCAACGGCCCGGGCAGGGTGATCACCCGGCCCTGCTCGGTCTCCTGGTCGGTGTGGCGGTCGCCGGGGACGATCAGCACCGGTTCGTGGCCGGCCGCCTTGTAGCCCTTGCCGAGTTCGCGCAGGGCGGTGCGCAGTCCGCCGGAGGCGGGGGCGACGAAGTTCGCGAGCCGCACGAGGGTGAGCGGAGCGGTGCTCATGCCGCCACCGCCGTCCGCCGGGAAGCGAGCACGTCCTCGTAGTGGTTGATGAGCTGGTCGCCGATCGCCGCCCACGTGCGCCCCTCGACCGCGGTGCGGCCGGCCGCGGCGAGCGATGCCCGCAGCGCCGGGTCGGCGGCCAGCGCCCACACGGCGTCGCGTACGGCGGCCGCGTCGCGCGGCGGTACCAGGAACCCGGTGCGCCCGTGGTCGACCAGGTCGAGCGGGCCGCCCGCGGCGGGTGCGACGACGGGCACCCCGGAGGCCATGGCCTCCTGAACGGTCTGGCAGAACGTCTCGAAGGGCCCGGTGTGCACGAAGAGGTCCAGCGAGGCGAAGACCCGCGCGAGGTCGTCGCCGGTGCGGCGGCCCAGGAAGACGGCGCCCGGCAGGGCCTCGGTGAGCTGGGGCCGGCTGGGCCCGTCGCCCACCACGACGACCCGTACGCCGTTCATCCCGCAGACCCCGGCGAGCAGTTCCACCTGCTTCTCGGCGGCGAGCCGGCCGACGTAGCCGACGATCAGCTCACCGTTCGGGGCGAGTTCACGGCGCAGCGCCTCGTCGCGGTGCTGGGGACGGAAGCGGACGGTGTCCACCCCACGGCCCCACAGCCTGACCCGGGGCACGCCGTGTGCCTCCAGGTCCTGCAGGGCGGCGCTGGAGGGTGCGAGTGTGAGGTCGGCGGCGGCGTGGACGGAACGGATGCGCCGCCAGGCGGCCGCCTCGCCGGCGCCCATGTAGGTGCGGGCGTAGCCGGCGAGGTCGGTCTGGTAGACGGCGACGGCGGGGATGCCGAGCCGGGCGGCGGCGGCCATGCCGCGGACGCCGAGGACGAAGGGGCCGGCCAGGTGGACGAGGTCGGCGCGGTGCTCGGTGAGCGCCGCCGCGACGCGCCGACTGGGCAGGGCGACGCGGACCTGGGGGTAGCCCGGGAGCGGGAGGGAGGGGACGCGGACGACGGGGCACGGCGCGAGGGCGTCGGGCCCGGTCGAGGCGGCGGTCGCGGGAGCCACGACGAGGGGGGCGTGACCGCGATCGACGAGGTGCCGGGCGGTCTGGAGCGCGCAGTGGGCCACGCCGTTCACATCGGGGGGAAAGGATTCGGTCACGATGACGACACGCATACCGGTGTTGTCGCCGTGCCGGACGTGCCCGCGTCAACGTGGATCTTTCCTGGCGTGGAACGTCCCATGAGCGTTGGGCTGTGCGGCCCTGTGGGACCGCCCCCGGCCACGCGCTCCTGGCTCCCGGGTCACCGGGGGTTCACGCGGCGGGCGCGTCCGGTCCGATCCGGCTGCGTACGGCGGTCTGGACCTCGTCCTCCTCGGCCGGGTCGGCGGCGAGCCTGCGCAGTCGCTCGACGACGCGTGTGTCGCCGGTCTCGGCGTGCCGGGCGGCGATCTCGCGGGTGGTCTCCTCGCAGTCCCACAGGCACTCGACGGCGAATCCGGCGGGGAAGGAGGGGTCGGTGGCGGCGAGGGCGCGGGCGGCGCGGCCGCGCAGCTGGGAGGAGGCGGTCTCGCGGTAGATGTGGCGCAGGACGGGCGCGGCGCAGGTGATGCCGAGCCGTCCGGCGCCGTCGACCAGGGTCCACAGGGTGGGCGCGTCGGGGCCTTCGCCCCGGACCGCCTCCCGCAGGGCGGCGAGGACGAGGTCGCGGTCCCGGACCGTGCCGCGGCAGGCGAGCACACGTCCGGCGGCGGCGCCGAGCGGGTCGGGGCGATGGGCCCAGCCGCGCGCCCGGTCGACGGCGGCGGCGCCGCGCATGCGTTCGAAGGCGTCGACGGCGGCCACCACCACGGTGGCCGAGCCGTCGGACACCGCGGACTCGATGAGGTCCGGGGCCTCGGGGTCGTCGCCGTCGGCGAGGTAGCGCAGGGCGGTACAGCGGGCCGCGTCGGTGCCAGCCCGGGCGGCGCGCAGGATCTCGGGCCGGTCCTCGGGTCCCGCGACGGCGGTGAGGCAGCGGGCGGCCGGGACATGGCGGGCCGCGCCGCGTTCGGCGCCCTGCTGGGCCCAGTCGAACACCGCCTGCACGCTCCACCCGGGCCGGGGTCCGGCGGGACGCATCTGCCGCTGCCAGAGGTCGAAGGAACCTGTCTCGTGCGCGGCACGCACGCGCGTGGCGACCGACTCGCGCGGGTCGTCGGCCCACAGCCGCCACGGCCGGGGCTCGAAGGCGTCACGCACCGCGGCGGCCAGCTCGGCCTCGCCCTCGGCGTCGGTGGAGAAGCGCGCGAGGACCGGCGCGGCGAGGGCACGCAGCCCCGCGTCGTCGTCCCTGAGTGCCAGTTCGTCCAGGGCCCAGGCCCAGTTGGCGCCCGTGGCGGCGTACCGGCGCAGCAGGGCGAGCGCGTCGCGCCTGCCGTAGGAGGCGAGGTGCCCGAGCACGGCGAGGGCGAGTCCGGTGCGTGACTCGTCGGTGTCGAGGGCGTCCTCGGGGTCGAAGAGGTGCTCCTCGATCCGGTCCAGTTCGCCGTCGAGGTCGAGGAAGAGCCGGGCGTAGTAGAGGGAGCGGTTCTCCACCTGCCAGTCGTGGCGGGGGTCGCCCAGCACGCAGTGGTTCAGTGCCGCCAGCGCCTCGGCGCGGGGGGCGGTGAGCGCGTGCAGCGTGCCGTCGCCGCGGCCCCGCTGAAGCAGGCCGAGCAGCGTACCGCTGGGCGCTATGACCGGATCGAACATGGGAAACAGCCTCACATCAAGCGTCGACGCAACCGGGGATCTCGCACTACCTGGCCGCGCGACAACACGTCGGGGCGCCCACCGTCCGCTGCTTGCTGTAGACCATCTTCCTCTGCCTCTCGTCGGTGGCCCATGCGGGCCGGATCACGGCCCACGCGGTGCGGCAACACCTGCCCAGCCATCGCGTCCGTGAACCACGACGTCATGATGACCCGGCGCCCGCGCTGCCGCGACCGAAATTTCCGGCGGCCCCGTACCGCCTCCCCCGTTGTTCGTGTCGTTCCTGGTCAGGAGGGCCGAAGCGAACTGCTCGCGGCCCGGGGATCAGCTCTCGCCGAACATCTCCAGCAGCTCCGCCCTGCCGAACATCCGGGCCGTGTCGACGGCCGAGGGGGTGCCGGCGGACGGGTCCGCGCCGCCCTCCAGGAGGGCCTTGATCACTTCCTGCTCGCCCTTGAAGACCGCCCCTGCGAGCGGGGTCTGGCCCCGGTCGTTGACGCGGTCGGCGTCGGCGCCCCTGGCCAGCAGCGCGCGGACGGCGGCCGCGTGGCCGTGGTAGGCGGCGAGCATCACCAGGGAGTCGCCGCGGTCGTTGGTGAGGTCGGCCGGGACGCCCGCGTCGACGTACGCCACGAGGGCCTCGGTCCGCCCCTGCCGGGCCAGATCGAAGATCTTGGTCGCCAGCTCCACGACCTCGGGGTCGGGGGCTTCACTCATCGGCCGGACCGCCTCTCACTGCGAACGTTCGGTACTGCGGGGAGCAAGCGTACGGCGGTCCGCGCTGGTCGGCCGTACGGGTGAATCGCCAGCGTACTGGCTTGTGCGCCACATGACCGGGGGGTGCCCGAGGTAATGATCACCACGGACACGGTCGGACGCCGCAGTGCCGCTCAGGTACCCCAGGGGACTCCGCCAGTCGAAGGAAATCGAACTAAATTCACCCATTTGCACCTTTTGTCATATGGATACATGCTGTGATGCTGGAAGAACCTAGGGTGACTGTCCCCACTCGACACCAGGAGACCTCCCATGATCCTCTCCGTCTCAGGCGTGATCCTGTTCGGCATCGTCACTGTCGTCTTCTTCCGCAAGGACGGACTGAAGCCGTCGCACGCGTGCGTGTCCGCCATGTTCGGCTTCTACCTCTCGAGCACGGCCATCGCCCCGAGCATCAAGGCCGGCGGCGAGAGTCTGGCGAGCCTTCTGGGCGGCATGAGGTTCTGACGACGTCCGTCCCTCCCGTACGCACCTCCAGGAGGCAGCAGTGGCCCGGCGCCCCCTCCCCCGCATTCTGAGCACAGGCAGCGCGCAGCTCACCCGGAGCCGGGAGCTGGCACGGACGGCGGCGGACAGCGCCACCGACGTCCTCCACCCGCTGATCACCATCACGCGTGGTCTGCGCCGGCTGGCCTCGGCCGGACGGCGCAAGTGGTCGGACACACCGAAGGACCGGCGCGGCCCGCTGATGTTCCTCGTGGCGTCGCTGTTCCTGGTCGTGGCGCTGGTGCCGTACGGCCCGCTGCTCGCCGCCATCGTGCTCATGGCGGCAGCGGCCTGGCACGGCCGCGACCGCACCCCGCCGAAGCCCGAGGGCCCGGACGAATCGCGCGTCCAGCGACTGACCTCCCTGTACGAGGCCCTGGTTCCCTACTTCTCGGCCACCGAGGACCCGGCACCGCTGTACGCGCACGGCGGCGCGTGGGAGAGGGCGTTCCCCGTCTTCGAGTTCGACGACTCGGGGCGCGTGCGCCACCTGGCGATCCGGTACCCCGCGTACTTCACCGACGGCGAGGCCGAGTCCCGCGCGCGGATCGAACACCTGCTCACCGTCAAGGCCGGCCGCGGCCGCGAGTACCTCTTCTCCTGGGACGAGGAGGGCAACCAGCTCACCTTCACCGCGCTCGCCCCGCTGCCCACGGACATCGCCGCGCAGCGCTTCGTCACGGCGCCGGGCGAGACCGTACTCGGCTTCACCGACCCCACCGAGGTCCAGCGCACGCTCCCCCTCGGCTACGGCGAGGAGCAGCGCGACGTGCCGCCGGTCGTGTGGCGCACCGGCCTGCGCTCCACCGAGCCGCACCTGCTGGCCCTGGGCCAGGCGGGCAGCGGCACCTCGACGCTGCTGCGTTCCATCGCGCTCCAGGCCCTCCAGCACGGCGACGTACTGATCGTGGACGGCGGCGCCACCGGCGAGTTCGCCTGCCTGACCGGCCGGGACGGGGTGCTCGCGGTCGAGTGCGGGCTGGCCGGGGTGCTGGCGAGCCTGGAGTGGGCGGCCACCGAGACCGAGCGCCGGCTGATCGCCGTCAACCGCGCGCGGCAGGCGGGCCATCCGCCGCCGGAGGACACCAGGCGGCCGCTGTGGCTGCTGCTCGACCGGCCCACCGCGTTCACGCACCTGGCCGCCGCGGACGGCCGCAAGGATCCGCAGGCGCTGCTCCAGGTGCCGCTGCGGCACGGACGCGCGGTCGGCGTGGCGGTGGTCCTGGCCGAGCAGTTCGACTGCGCGGAGGCGCTGAGCGACGCGGTACGGCAGCACACGCGCGCGCGTGTCGTGCTCGGGCCGGCGACGGCGGAACAGCTCAAGGCGGTGCTGGGGGCGCCGCCGCACACGACACCTCCGCCCGTCGTCCCGGCGGGACGCGGGTACGCCCGGCTGGGGACGAAGCCGGTCCACCGGCTCCAGGTGCCTGCCACGCCCGACCCCTACGACGACGCGACGAGCGTCACCCATCGGCAGGCCGTGCTCGACCTCCTGCCGCCGAAGACCACACCGGCCGACGGGGAGCGGGTGCCGGAGCCCCTGGAGGCCGTGACGGAAGCGGTCGCGGAGCCCTCGTGAGGGCCCGGGCCCTCACGGGCCCCGAGGAGCCGCACGCTCAGGCGACGAACGTGCGAGGGGACTCGCTCCCTCCGGAGGTTCCCGCCTCCACCAGCCGGGCCGCCGCCGCGAGGCGTGCCGCCGCCTCCTCCGCCACCGCTCCCGCGACCGTGAACGGCAGCCGGACATAGCCCTCGAAGGCCCCGTCGACGCCGAAGCGCGGGCCGGAGGGGACACGGACGCCCACCCGCTCGCCCGCCTCGGCGACGCGGGAGCCCGAGAGGCCGCCGGTGCGCACCCACAGCGTGAGCCCGCCGCCGGGCACCTCGAACTCCCAGTCGGGCAGCTCGCGCCGGACCGCCGCCACCAGCGCGTCCCGGTTGTCGCGTGCCTGGCCCCGCCGGACCTCCAAGGCCTCCTCCCATCCCCCGGTGCTGAACAGCCAGTTCACGGCCAGTTGCTCCAGCACGGGGGTGCCCAGGTCGGCGTAGGCCCGCGCGGCGATCAGGCTGCGGATCACGTCGGGGGCCGCCCGCACCCAGCCGATGCGCATCCCGGCCCAGAAGGCCTTGCTGGCCGAGCCGACGGTGATCACCGTGGATCCGGCCGGGTCGAAGGCGCACACCCGCCGCGGCATCTCCAGCCCCGGATCCAGGTGCAGCTCGCTCATCGTCTCGTCGACGACGAGCACCGTCCCCGCCGAGCGGGCCGCCTCCACCAGCCGGCGCCGCTGCTCCTCGTCGGCGAGCGCGCCGGTCGGGTTGTGGAAGTCGGCGACGACGTAGGCGATCCGGGGCGCGGCCTCCCTCAGCACCTGGCGCCAGCGGTCCAGGTCCCACCCGGTGAGCCCCTCGGCCATGGCGACGGGCACGAGGCGGGCGCCCGCCTCCCGCATGAGCTGGAGGATGTTGGCGTAGGACGGCGACTCGACGGCGATGCGCTCGCCGCGGCCCCCGAAGAGGTGGCAGATGGCGTCGATGGCGCCCATGGCACCGGTCGTCACCATGATCTGCTCGGGCATGGTGGGGATCCCGCGCGCCGTGTACCGCTCCGCGATCATCGACCGCAGAGCGGGCAGCCCGGCCGGATAGTCCCCGTGGGTGTGGGCGTACGGCGGCAGTTCCTCCAGCGCGCCCTGCACGGCGCGGGTGAGCCACGGCTCCGGGGCCGGCAGCGCCGCGGTGCCCAGGTCGATCACCGAGCCCAGTGCCTCAGGCGGCAGGGGCTCCAGTCCCCGCGCGGGCAGCGGATTCCCGGCCGGCACGGCGGTCCAGCTGCCCGCGCCGCGCCGGGACTCCAGGAAGCCCTCGGTGCGCAGGGCCTCGTACGCGGCGGCGACCGTGGTGCGGCTGACAGAGAGGGACAGGGCGAGTTCGCGCTCGGCGGGCAGCCGGGCGGCCACAGGAACCCGCCCTTCGAGCACCAGCAGCCGGATGCCGTCGGCGAGCGCGCGGTAGGCGGGCGGGCGGCGTGAACCCGGGCCCGCCGGGCGTTCTTGCTGGGACTTGAGCAGCCGAGCGAGCTGCGCGGCTCCCACCGCCGAAGTCCACTGCGCCATGACGACCAGTCCACCTTCCTCGAATTGGCCATGGATGGAACATCTCCCCCCGCCACAGAGTGTCATCCACCAGGCCACTTCCACCACCAGGGGGAACGTTTTGTCCGCACCCGCCCGCCTTGGGCGTCGACTGATCCAGCTCTACGCCGGCCTCGTGCTGTACGGCGCGAGCTCCGCACTCCTCGTCCGGGCGGGCCTGGGTCTGGAACCGTGGAACGTGCTGCACCAGGGCCTGTCCGAACTGACCGGCCTGACGATCGGCACGGTCGCGATCATCGTCGGCGCGGTCGTGCTGCTCCTGTGGGTCCCGCTGCGCCAGCGCCCCGGCCTCGGCACGGTCTCCAACGTCTTCGTCGTCGGCCTCGCCATGGACGGCACCCTCGCCCTGCTGCCCGACGCCCGCACCCTTGCCGTCCAGGTTCCGGTGCTCGTGGCGGGCATCGTGCTCAACGGAGTGGCCACCGGCCTCTACATCTCCGCCCGCTTCGGGGCCGGTCCCCGCGACGGGCTGATGACGGGACTGCACCAGCGCACCGGCCGCTCGATCCGCCTGATGCGGACGGCCGTGGAGGTGGCGGTCGTGGTCACCGGCTTCACGCTCGGCGGCACGATCGGCGTCGGCACGGTGCTGTACGCGATCTCCATCGGGCCGCTGGCCCAGTTCTTCCTGCGGCTGTTCGCCCTTCCGGCGCCGGCCGGAGACAACGCCGTTGCCGCCGGGACACCCTGACGAGCCATACTGCGTCCGTGACCACGCCCGTACGCCACGCCTACCTCGACCATCCGGGACCCATCCCGTTCGCGCACCGCGGCGGGGCGGCCGACGGGCTGGAGAACACCATGGCGCAGTTCCGGCGCGCGGCCGGACTGGGCTACCGCTACATGGAGACCGACGTCCACGCCACGGCGGACGGCCGGCTCGCCGCCTTCCACGACGCGACCCTGGACCGGGTGACCGACGGCGCGGGCCGCATCGCCGACCTGCCGTGGGACGACGTGCGGCAGGCGCGCGTGGCGGGCCGGGAGCCGGTGCCGCTCTTCGAGGATCTCCTGGAGGCCTTCCCCGAGGTCCGCTGGAACGTCGACGTCAAGGCCGAGCCCGCCCTGCGCCCCCTGCTGGACCTGATCGAGCGGACGAACGCCTGGGACCGCGTCTGCGTCGGCTCGTTCTCCGAGGCCCGCGTGGTCCGGGCGCAGCGGCTGGCCGGGCCGCGCCTCGCCACCTCGTACGGCACCCGCGGGGTGCTGGCCCTGCGGCTGCGCTCCTGGGGCCTGCCGGCGGTGCCGCGCCGGTCCGCGGTGGCCGCGCAGGTGCCCGTGTCCCAGTACGGCGTCCCGGTGGTCGACCGGCGGTTCGTCCGCACCGCCCACGCACGCGGGCTGCACGTGCACGTGTGGACGATCAACGAACCCGCGCTGATGCACCGGCTCCTGGACCTCGGTGTCGATGGCATCATGACCGATCACATCGACACGTTGCGCAAGGTCATGGAGGAGCGGGGTGTCTGGGCCTGAGGCCCGGAACACCTCCGTCCGTCTTCGCGGACCGTCGGCAACAGGGGAACCAGCGGGGAAGCGAGGGCGCGGGGTGGGCAGTGACACCGTGCGGGCGGGGCAGACCGGCGACGAGGCAGCCGACCGGCGCCGCGAGCAGCACGGATGGTACTTCTACGACTGGGCGTGCTCCGTCTACTCGACGAGCGTGCTCACCGTGTTCCTCGGCCCCTATCTCACGGCGGTGGCCGAGTCGGCGGCGGACCCGGACGGGTTCGTGCACCCGCTGGGCATCCCGGTGCGGGCCGGGTCGTTCTTCGCGTACTGCGTCTCGGCGTCCGTGATCGTGGCGATCGCGCTGATGCCGATGGCCGGCGCGGCGGCCGACCGCACCGGCCGCAAGAAGCCGCTCCTCGCGGCCGCCGCCTATGTGGGCGCCGGCGCCACCACGGGCCTGTTCTTCCTGGACGGCCACCGCTATCTGCTGGGCGGTCTGCTGCTGGTCGTCGCCAACGCGTCGGTGGCCGTCTCGATGGTCCTCTACAACTCCTACCTGCCGCAGATCGCCCCGCCCGAGGAGCGCGACGCGGTCTCCTCACGCGGCTGGGCCTTCGGCTACGCGGCCGGCTCACTGATGCTGGTGGCGAACCTCGTCCTGTTCACCGCCCACGACTCCTTCGGCGTCTCCGAGTCCATGGCCGTGCGCATCTGCCTCGCCTCGGCCGGTCTGTGGTGGGGTGTCTTCACGCTCGTCCCGCTGAAGCGGCTGCGCGACCGCCGCACCGCCCCCGCCGCGGCACGGGTCCACGGCTGGCGCCAACTCGCCGCCACCGTAAAGGACATGCGGGGCAAACCGCTCACCCTGTCCTTCCTGCTCGCCTACCTCGTCTACAACGACGGCATCCAGACGGTGATCTCGCAGGCGTCGGTGTACGGCTCCCGTGAACTGGGCCTGAGCCAGTCGACGCTCATCACGGCGGTGCTGATGGTGCAGGTGCTGGCGGTGGCGGGCGCGCTCGGCATGGGACGGCTGGCCCGCGGGTACGGGGCCAAGCGCACGATCCTCGGCTCGCTGGCCGCGTGGGCGGTCATCCTGGCGGCCGGGTACTTCCTGCCGGCCGGGGCGCCGATGTGGTTCTTCGTGCTGGCCGCCGGGATCGGGCTGGTCCTCGGCGGCAGCCAGGCGCTGTCCCGGTCGCTGTTCTCGCATCTGGTCCCGCCCGGCAAGGAGGCCGAGTACTTCTCGGCGTACGAGATGAGCGACCGGGGCATGAGCTGGCTGGGACCGCTGCTGTTCGGGATCACCTACCAGCTCACCGGCAGCTACCGGGACGCGATCATCTCGCTGGTGGCGTTCTTCGCGATCGGGTTCGTGCTGCTCGCCCGGGTCCCGGTGCGCCGCGCGATCAGCGACGCGGGCAATCCGGTTCCCGAGCGGATTTAGCGCTCGGGGCGAAAGGGCGGTAGTGTACGCGTTTGGCCTGCCAGGCGTACCGTTACTGCGTGTCAAAGATGCCGAAACGCTGGGTGACATCTACTTACAGATGTGACAAACCGGGCGCCGGTGGGTACTGCACTGGTTGACAAGGCTGCGGCTACGACGGCGACGCATGACCCGGAACGGGACATCGGAACGGGAATCTTTACCGCCGACCGGACGTTGACCGGATGACGACGACAGCGACACCTGTCCTGTGGGCGACAAGCCCGGGAGGCACGATTCATGAGTGAGCGAGCTCTTCGCGGCACGCGCCTCGTGGTGACCAGCTACGAGACCGACCGCGGTATCGACCTGGCTCCGCGCCAGGCCGTGGAGTACGCATGCGAGAAGGGGCATCGTTTCGAGATGCCCTTCTCGGTCGAGGCGGAGATCCCGCCGGAGTGGGAGTGCAAGGTCTGCGGGGCCCAGGCACTCCTGGTGGATGGCGACGGGCCGGAGGAGAAGAAGGCGAAGCCGGCGCGTACGCACTGGGACATGCTGATGGAGCGGCGCACCCGCGAGGAACTCGAAGAGGTCCTCGAGGAGCGTCTCGCCGTTCTGCGGTCCGGCGCGATGAACATCGCCGTCCATCCCCGGGACAGCCGCAAGAGCGCGTAGTCCCCGCCGGGGGCCGGGCCGATTCGCAGCGCACGCCGACGCATGCACATGGCAGCGGGCGCCGTACATTCCTGTACGGCGCCCGCTGCCATGTCTTCTTCCGGGTTCCGGGTGTCCTCCCGGTGTCCGGGTTCCGGGGTGCCCCCCCGGTGTCACCGGGTCAGCGGCGGGCGCTGCTCGTCCGGGGCGTCCGGCTCGTCCCGGATCACCTCGCCCTGGACCACCTTGCCGTCGGGGCGGTGGATGCGGACCTGCTGGAACGCGTCGCCGAACGTGCCGGGGCCGGCCTCGCGCAGCCTGCGGTCGACGGTCCGCCCGGCGTAGCGGCTCACGGCCTGCTGGACCGGCGGAAGCAGCAGGAGCAGGCCCACCACGTCCGAGATCACACCGGGAATCATCAGCAGCAGGCCGCCCAGCATCATCAGGCCGTTGCCACCACGGCGCGCGGAGGGGGCGCCGCCCTGCTGGAGTGCCTCGTTGAGGTTCTGGAAGGCACGGCGGCCCGCACGTTTGATCACCACCGCGCCGAGAACGACGCCGGCGACCAGCAGCGCGAAGACCGTGAACCCGCCCGCCGCTCCGCCGACCACCGTCAGCAGCCAGATCTCCAGCACGATCCACACCGCGAGGCCCAGCGGCAGATACCGGCGGGGCCCGGAACGCCGGGGCCGGGCGGAGTACGAAGAGGTCGGAGCGCCAGTCGTCATGCTCCCAGTGTGCCTGGCGGCTGCTCAATGCCGGATAAGGGCCGGTGCCTCTCGTCCGGATCGGGCCGGATCCGGATGAAGGACCCTATGCCTGAGGCTTGCCGCCACGGCCGGTGATCTTGGTCACCCGCTCCCCCACGCCCCACGCGGTGACCCGCCACAGGGCCTCGACGAGGATGTCCCGGCTCATCTTGGAGTCGCCGTGCTCGCGCTCGACGAAGGTGATGGGAACCTCGACGACGTGGTATCCCGCCTTCACGGCGCGGCGGGCCAGGTCGACCTGGAAGCAGTAGCCCTGCGAGGCGACCTCGTCCAGGCCCAGGCCCTCCAGTGTCTCCCGGCGGAAGGCGCGGTAGCCGCCGGTGATGTCCCGCAGGGGCAGGTCGAGGGCGAGGCGCGAGTAGGTGCTGCCGCCACGGGAGATGAACTCGCGGGACTTCGGCCAGTTCACCACGCGTCCGCCCGGCACCCAGCGGGATCCGAGGACCAGGTCGGCGCCCTTGAGGGCGGTCAGCAGCCGGGGCAGTTCCTCGGGCTGGTGGGAGCCGTCGGCGTCCATCTCGATCAGGACGCCGTAGTCGTGCTCCAGGCCCCAGCGGAACCCCGCGAGGTAGGCGGCGCCGAGGCCCTCCTTGCCCTTGCGGTGCAGCACGTGCACGTGCCCGTCCTCGGCCGCCAGTTCGTCCGCGAGCTTGCCCGTGCCGTCGGGGCTGTTGTCGTCGGCCACGAGGACGTGCGCCTCGGGGACGGACGAGCGCACCCGGCTCACGATCGTCTTGATGTTCTCCGCCTCGTTGTAGGTCGGAATGATCACCAAGGCCGTGCCGAGAGGGCCGAGTCGCCTGTCCCGGGAGCCGGTCGCGGGGTTGCCGTCGCCGTCGTTCACTGCTGCCCCTTCATGTCCGTACGCAGGGGACCACCATAGTGTCCCCGGCCTGCGAGGACGTGACATCGCAGGCGTACGGGGGTGTCGATTCGGCAAGAGGGGGGTAAGAGCGCCCGCCTCGATCGTGCCATGGATCCGTCCGTGCGGCGGATGGGGGCCCGGCGCTCTTCGGGCCGACCTGGGACCCGCTGGCTGCGGATCGACCGAAAGCCGTTGTCTACTGAGCGCCCGGGCCCCACCCGGGTCACACCTTGCCGACCGTCCGGAACGTTCCCTCGCGGACGCGGGCGCTGAGCCTGGCTCCCAGCGACGGTGACCCGGTGCGGCACACCGTCCCTGACCCAGCGGCGCCGTGACGCGGGTACGGAAGTTCCCCGGCCGGGCGTCCGGTGGTGGACCCGGCAGAACCTACCGGCCCGCTGCCGTCGCCTGTCAACCAGTGCCTTGACCTGTACAAACGCCCATGGCCACCGGGCCGGTGCGGAGGATGCGCAGGTCGCGCGACCGAGCGGCGGGCGCGGGGCGGCACGGTGCGCCCACGGGAGATCACTCGCCCGGCCGTACGAACACCGTCCGTCCGCCCACCACGGTCCGCAGGCAGACGGGCAGGTCACGCCCCGGAGTGAGGTCGGGCAGCCCGGGCGTGCCCGAGCGCGGGTCGGTCGACCAGCGCGCGACCCGGTCGTCGGGGGCCTGGACGACGAGTTCGCCGGTGCTCCAGACGGCGTAGTCGGCGGGGGCGCCGGGCACCAGGATGCCCGCGTCGTCCCGACCGACCGCGCGCCAGCCGCCGCGGGTGTGCGCGGTGAACGCCGCGCGGACGGAGACGCGGTGCTCGGGCGTGCGGTGGAAGGCCGCCGCCCGGACCGTGCCCCACGGGTCCAGCGGTGTGACGGGGCTGTCGGAGCCGAAGGCGAGGGGGACGCCGGCGCGCAGCAGGGCCGCGAAGGGGTTCAGCGTCCGGGCCCGCTCGATGCCCAGGCGCCTGGCGTACATGCCCTCCTCGCCGCCCCACAGGGCGTCGAAGACGGGCTGCACGGACGCGGTGAGGCCGAGTTCGGCGAAGGCTGCGACGGTCTCCGGGGTGAGCATCTCGGCGTGCTCGACGCGGTGCCGGGCGGCACGCACACGGGCCAGGCCCACCTTCTCGACGGCGGCGCGCACACCGTCGACGACCGCGGTGACGGCGGCGTCGCCGATGGCGTGGAAGCCCGCCTGGAGGCCCGCCTCGGTGCAGGCGGCGACGTGGGCGGCGACGGCGGCCGTGTCCAGGTAGGCGGTGCCGGTGTGGGCGGCGTCCGTGTACGGCGCGTGCAGGCAGGCGGTGTGCGAGCCGATGGAGCCGTCCACGAAAAGGTCGCCGGCGGCGCCGTGGGCACCCAGCCGGCGCGCCTTGTCGACGTCCTCCTCCGCCCAGTAGCCGACGACCCGGGGACCCGGCTCCTCGGCGGCGAGCCGCAGCAGCCCTGCGAAGTCGTCCTCGGAGGAGATGCGCGGGCCGCCGCACTCGTGCACCGAACCGATGCCCAGGGAGGTGGCGCGGGCGAGCGCGGCCCGCTGCGCCTCGGCGCGCTGGGCGGGGGTGACCGCGGCGAACGCGGCGGCCCGCACGGCGTGGTGGGCGTCGGCGGTCAGCGGGCCGTCCACGGGCCCCTGGACCTCCGGTACGAGGTCGAGCAGCGCCGTGGTGACGACCGCGGAGTGCACGTCGATACGGCTCAGGTAGAGCGGCCGGCCACCGGTGGCCTCGTCGAGTTCGGCACGCGCCGGGGGGCGTCCGCCGGGCCAGCGGGCCGCGTCCCATCCGTGGCCGAGCAGGACGCGGTCGTCCGGGCGGGCGGCTGCGAAGTCCCGTACCCGGGCGAGCGCCGCCTCCAGGGAGGGCGCGTCGGACAGGTCCAGACCGGTGAGGGCGAGGCCGGTCGCGGTGGTGTGCACATGGGCGTCGGTGAACGCCGGGGTGACGAGGGCGCCGTCCAGGTCGACCACCTCGTCGACGCCGTCGGCGAACGCGTCCGCCGCCCCCTCCGAGCCGACCCAGGCCACCTGGCCGGCCTCCACGACCATGGCGGTCGCGAACGGGTCGGCGGGACTGTGGATCTCCCCCCGGCGCAGCAGGACGGTCCGGACCTCGGCAGCACGCTCACTCATGCCCCCAGTCTCCCGCCTCCCCCGAACCCGCCGGCACGCAGGTCGCCCCGGCACGCCCCGGAGCTCCGCCGCAGGCCCTCCGGGCGGGGTCAGACGCGGGGCGGGCGGGCTTCGTACGGGGTGGAGAGGACCACCGTCGTGCGGGTCGAGACGCCCGCCAACGTGCGCACGCGGGCGAGCAGTTCCTCCAGCTCGTGCGGGGTGGAGACGCGCACCTTGAGGATGTAGTTCTCGTCTCCGGCGACGCTGTGGCAGGCCTCGATCTCGGGGACACCGGCCAGGCGGTCGGCGATGTCGTCGGGGGCGCTGGGGTCGAAGGGTTTGACCGAGATGAAGGCGGTCATGGGCAGCCCCACGGCCTCGGCGTCGACGACCGCGGCGTAGCCGCGGATGACACCGCGCTGCTCCAGCCGTCGCACCCGCTGGTGCACGGCCGACGTGGACAGGCCGGTGGCCTTGCCCAGGTCGGTGTAGCTCATCCGCCCGTCCTTGACGAGCAGCTGCACGATCTGTCGGTCCAGCTCCTCCATGGCGCAAGAACCTACAGGGCGTCTGATCTCCCGGGACAGCCCAGCGGCCCGGGTCGTGTCCCGTCGGCGGACAAACACACCACGGCGGGCACCTGCGCACGGCATGTGACCAACGCCACACGCCCCGAAGCCCCTGCGTGATGCTCTCGTGATTACCGGCGAGAGCGGACGGGAAGTGCTTGCTGTGGTCGAGGCCGCAGTGCCTTTCACGGCCCAGCCTTAGGGGGAGAATCCCATGCAGAGTCTCAAGCGCCCTGGTCGTTCTGTGCCCAGGCGACGGCAGTCGGTCGTCGAACTCCAGCCGGAGTGGCTGGAATCCGATACCGACGACGATGTGGACGGCGCGGAAGCCGACGCCTACGACACCTTCGAGATGTACCGGGTGATGTGCCCGGAGTGCGCGCAGCCCATCGCCCTGCTGGCGGACGAGGAGGTGCTGCCGGAGCACGCGCTGTGCGCCTCGCCGTGGAACCCGTTCGGGCTCACGGTCTGCGCCGGTACGGGCCTCTGGGCGTCCGAGGCCCGGCCCGCGGACGAGTCCGTCGGTCCCCAGGAGCAGGACACCGCGCTGCTGCTGACGCTCCCGCAGGGCCTCGACTGGCGGACACAGCCCTTCTCGCACGTCGGCGGCCCGGGCTCCCGCCCGATGCGCGTGCCACAGCTTCACCGGTACGCCGCCTGAGCGGCGCCGCGGCAGCGCCGGGCGCCCTCGTCCGTCCGTGCGCCACGGCTCTGGCACGCAGGCCGCCGGGGTGCCGAACAGCCCACCCGTGTCCCGGAGGCCGCCGGCCCGGACGCCGGTGAACTCACGCTCGATTCCACCGGGTGGTGACCTGTGCGCCGCACTCCGCGTTGCCCGAGTATGACCACCACGCATCCGGCAGCCGGACGACGGCGGCGGGTCTTCGTGCCGCCGCCGCCCGCAGAATCGGTTCCGCCTGTGCCTCCGCAGCCCGCGGACCCGCCGATCTACCGCGACCTGATGCGCGCCTGGGCCGACCGCGGCCGCACCCTGCCGGGACGGCACGACCCGGAGTGGGTCCGCCTGGCGGCGCCGCCGGCCGGTCTCGCGCGGCTCAGCGGGTCTCGGGACCCGCTACGTGACGGGCGATGACCATCCGCTGGATCTGGTTGGTGCCCTCGACGATCTGCAGGACCTTGGCCTCGCGCATGTAGCGCTCGGTCGGGAAGTCCGTGGTGTAGCCGTATCCGCCGAGCACCTGGACGGCGTCCGTGGTGACCTTCATGGCCGTGTCCGTGCAGAACAGCTTGGCCATGGCCGCCTGCCGCGCGAACGGCAGGCCCGCGTCCCGCAGCCGCGCCGCCGCCAGGTACAGCGCGCGGCCCGCCTCGATCTGTGTCGCCATGTCGGCGAGCATGAAGCGCAGGCCCTGGAAGTCGGAGATCGGCCGCCCGAACTGCTGCCGGCCGGCGGCGTAGCCGACCGCCTCGTCCAGTGCGGCCTGGGCGAGGCCGACGGCGCAGGCCGCGATGCCGAGCCGCCCGGAGTCGAGCGCGGACAGGGCGATGGCGAAGCCCTGCCCCTCCTCCCCCAGGCGCCGGTCGTCGCCGACCCGGACGCCGTCGAGGTGGATCTGCGCGGTGGGCGAGCCCTTGAGGCCCATCTTCTTCTCCGGGGCCGCGGCGCTCAGGCCCTCGGCGTCGCCCGGCACCAGGAAGGCGGTGATGCCGCGCGGGCCCCGCTCTCCGGTGCGGGCCATCACCGTGTAGAAGTCGGCGACCCCGCCGTGGGTGATCCAGGACTTGGTCCCGGTGAGCACCCAGCCGTCGCCGTCCCGGACCGCCTTGGTGCTGAGCGAGGCGGCGTCGGAACCGGAGGCCGGCTCGGAGAGGGCGTACGCGCCCAGCAGGCCGCCGCCCAGCATCGCGGGCAGATGCTCCACCTGCTGCTTCTTGGTGCCGTAGGCGGCGAGCCCGTAGGAGGCGAGGGTGTGCACGCTCAGGCCGAGGCCGACGGTGAGGCGGGCCGCGGCCAGTTCCTCCAGGACCTGGAGGTAGACCTCGTAGGGCTGGTCGCCTCCGCCGTACGCGGAGTCGTAGGGCAGGCCGAGCAGTCCGGAGCGGGAGAGCAGGGTGAAGACCTCGCGCGGGAAGAGTCCCGCGTCCTCCTCCTCCGCCGCCTTCGGGGCGATCTCGTGCTGCGCGATGTCGCGGACGAGCGAGATCAGATCCCGGGCCTCCTCCGTGGGCAGTTGCCGGTCCACCGGCTGCGGGGCGCGGTCGGGCATGGCGACGCTCTCCTCCCTTTCGGGCACATCGGCGGATGTGCGCCTTGGGTGGGGCGGCTCCGCCGGGGTCGTTCTCGGGCCCAGCCGGGTGTCGGCGATCCCGGGTCTCGGTAGCTGCTGACCAGCGGCTGTGCGCTGTGAGTATGCCCGATCCGGGGCATCGAGTCACCGGTTAACGAGCGCTTACTTCTAGAAATCCCCGGGGCCTGAAATTGGTCCGAACCATTGACCCACTGGTCTAGTCCTCCTAGGGTGCCCCGGAACAACGCATTCCGCGTTCATGCCAATCGGCACGATCCCCTCTCCCCCACGAGGAGACACCGATGCACACTCCGCACCGCCTCCGGGCGCTGCTGTCCACCGCCTGTACCGTCGCCGTCGGCGCCGGACTGCTCGCCGGTGCGAGCACGGCCACCGCCACCCCCACCCGGTCCGCCGCCCCGTCGGCCGCCGAGGGCTCCAAAGTGGTCGGCTACTTCACCGAATGGGGCGTCTACGACCGCGGCTACCACGTCAAGAACATCGAGACCTCCGGCTCCGCGGCGAAGCTCACCCACATCAACTACGCCTTCGGCAACGTCACCGGCGGCCGGTGCGCCACGGGCGATGCCTACGCGGCGACCGACCGCGCCTACACCGCCGACGAGTCGGTGGACGGCGTCGCCGACACCTGGGACCAGCCGCTGCGCGGCAACTTCAACCAGCTCCTGAAGCTGAAGGAGAAGCACCCCGGCCTGAAGGTGCTGTGGTCGTTCGGCGGCTGGACCTGGTCCGGCGGCTTCGGTGACGCCGCGAAGGACCCGGCCGCCTTCGCCCAGTCCTGCTACGACCTGGTCAACGACCCCAGGTGGGCGGGCGTCTTCGACGGCATCGACATCGACTGGGAGTACCCCAACGCCTGCGGCGACACCTGCGACACCAGCGGCCGCGAGGCCTTCACGAACCTGATGACGGCGCTGCGCGCCAAGTTCGGCGGCGACGCGCTCGTCACCGCGGCGATCCCGGCGGACGCGAGCGACGACGGCAAGATCGACGCGGCCGACTACGCGGGCGCCGCGGCCCAGGTCGACTGGTACAACCCCATGACCTACGACTACTTCGGCGCCTGGGACGCGGCCGGGCCGACGGCTCCGCACTCGCCGCTGACCTCGTACTCCGGCATCCCGAAGGAGGAGTACACCACCTCGGCGACCATCACCAAGCTCAAGGGCCTCGGCATCCCCGCCTCGAAGCTGCTGCTCGGCATCGGCTTCTACGGCCGCGGCTGGACCGGAGTCACCCAGGACGCCCCGGGCGGCACGGCCACGGGCCCGGCGAACGGCACGTACGAACAGGGCATCGACGACTACAAGGTGCTCAAGGACACGTGCCCGGCGACCGGCACGGTGGGCGGCACCGCGTACGCCAAGTGCGGCGGCGAATGGTGGAGTTACGACACTCCGGAGACCATCGCGACCAAGATGGCGTACAAGAACGACCAAGGCCTCGGCGGGACGTTCCTCTGGGAACTGAGCGGCGACACGGCGAGCGGCGAGCTGATCAAGGCGATCGGCTAGATCCCGGACGCGGGGCGGAGGGCGAGTCCGCCTCCGCCCCGTCTTCTTCCCGTCCCTCGCCTCTCAGCCGTCGCGGCGGGCCGGTGCGGGGGCCGGGTGGGTCGGGTCGATCTCCTCGATGGCGCGCAGCGCGCCGCCGAGGGTCTTCACCAGCAGGTCGCGCATGGTGTCCCGGGAGAGTCCCGGCCGGCCGATCCAGTCCAGGGTGGCGCCCTCGACGCTGCAGACCCAGGCGAGCAGCCCCATACGGGCCACCGGGGCGATGGCGGTACGGCCGTAGGCGCCCTCCGCGATGGTCGCGACGATGGCCTCGCGCACGCCGTCCCGGATGGAGTGCACCTCGGTGTCGAAGCCGACGCCACCGCTGACGATGGTGCGGTAGGCGGCCTGGTTGTGCTCCGCGTAGCGCAAATAGGCCTCGATGGTGCGGTGCACCCGGTCCACGGCCGGCATGTCCAGGCCGCGCGCCGCGGAGGTGACCAGGTCGGCCACGGAGTCCTCGATGATCGCCAGGTAGTAGCCGCGCTTGGACCGGAAGTAGTAGTAGATCAGCCCCTTTGCCACATGGGCCTGCCGGGCGATGTCGTCCATCGAGAGGGCGTCGTAGGAGGTGTCGGCGAACAACCTCCGCCCGATGGCGAGGAGTTCGGCGCGACGCCCCGCGGAGCGCTCGGTGCCGCGCACCCGGCTGGTGGTCGTTCCCGCTCGAGCGGAGTCGAGAGCGTGCGGGAGGGCGGTCTCACGCGGTTGCCTGATATTCAATTCGACCCTGGCCTCCAACTGGCGGTCGGACAACCGCAGTATGGCAGGCCGGTCGGGCACGGAGGCAGGGCGCCGGGAAGGCCCGGTCGCCCGGGGCCCTCGTACGCGCGCGGTTTCGGTCAGCTCACGCCCACGGCGGCGAGCGCCTTGCGCTGGGGGCCGGTGAGGTGGGCCGGGAAGTACAGGTAGCAGATGCCGCCGGAGCCGGAGGCCACCTTGCCGGAGGCGTTGTAGCGCTTGGTCCTGAGCCAGATGTTCTCGAACTCCCGGCGCCGGTACACGCGTCGCACCGCCGAATCGCTGGGCGAGGCCGGGTCGTTGGTGACCACGTCGCCGTCGGCGGTGAAGCCGATGACGGTCATGAGATGGCCGTTGGTGCCGTAACCGGCCCCGGTCAGCTCGGTGTTGAGGAAGGACTGGGACGTTATGGCGGGGATCCCCGCCGCGATCAGCGTCTCCAGGTCGGTGAGCGAGCCGAGCCGGGTCACCACCCCTTGCAGGTCCTTGAACGTCGCGGCGTAGGCGGCGTTGAACGGCCAGTTGCCGCAGCCCTCGTACTGGTGGTCGTAGGTGTACCGGGCCGCGTTGCACACCTGCGGGTCGGCGTAGGACGGGTCGACCCAGGACAGTTGCCCGGGGGTGAGCCGCCCGCCCCAGTACTCGATGATCATCTGTGAGGAGGTGGGGCTGCACCAGGCCTCGCCGCCGTTGTCGTACTCGGGGTACTGTCCGGAGTGGATCGACTGCGAGTAGCGCGGGACCGTCAACTCCCCGGCCGCGCCGGGCGCGGAGGCCGGGACGGTGAAGCGGTCGGGGACGTCGGAGCCCATGGCGCCGATCCGCCAGACGGTCGGTGTGAGCCGGGTGCCGGGCCTGCGGTGGAGGGTCAGCCGCAGCCGGTAGGAGGCGAGGCGCAGCCCGGAGGCCGGGTCGTCCAGGGAGAAGGTGTCCGTCCAGATCGTGCTGCGGCCGTCGCTCTGGCCGTCGACGGAGGTCCGTTTGATGTCCTGGTCGCCGGCCGCCCAGCGGCCCATCACGTACCAGGGGGTGTCCGTGCCGTCGGAGTACGTTCCCCGCAGTTCGACCTGGATCCAGGTGCCGGCAGGGGTGTGCGCGTTCCAGGAGGCGACCGCCTCCGTGGCCGGTACGGACAGCCGGTGCGCCGGGCTGGTCCAGGTGCCGTACTCCCAGGTGGCGGTCGTGCCGGTGTGCGGGTCGGTGTAGTCGGTGGTACCCGCGGGCTTCTCGATCTCCAGGCCGGGCCGGGCGCCCGCGACGGCGTGGGTGCCGCGGGTCGTGCCCGCGCGCCAGTCGGTGTACGTGGTCCAGGCGCGGTATTCGACCGGGCGGGCCGGGGCGGCTCCGGCGCTCTTGGCGCCGGCGGCGGGGGCGGGGGCGGCCGTGGCCGCCACCGGGGCCGCACCACCCGCCATCGCCGCCGCGGCGACCGCGACGGCGAGAACGGATCTGCGGGACGGCTGTTCGGCTCTGCTCATGGGTGGATGACCCCCAGGTGTCCGACGTCGGGGCGGGTCCGTGGCTGGGCCCACTATGGCCGCGCCACCCGGCTCCTACCAGCACTTCGACATACGCCACGCCTACCAATATTGGTCTCCACCACTGGCATGACCTGCGCCGAGTCCCCGCGGAGCCGGACACACGACCGCCGGTGCCGCGGGGCGCGGTCACTAGAATGACCACCGAGAACACGCCGTCGCCCTCCTCGCTCACCGGGAACCGCCATCCACGCACTCGCCGCCTTCCTCCGAGTTGTGCCGCCGGCCTGCGGGACCGTGCGGCTGATCGGCGTCGACGGGCACGCGGGATCCGGGAAGTCCACGTTCACGGAGAAGCTCGCCGCGGCGCTGGGGGCCGCGCCGGTGCTGCACCTGGACGACGTCGCGAGCCATGAGGAGCTGTTCGGCTGGGAGGGGCGGCTGCTGCGCGAGGTCGTCGAACCGCTCGGGCGGGGGGCGACGGCGCGCTACGCCCCCTACGACTGGCGGGAGCGGCGGTTCGGGGCCGCACGGATGCTGCCGCCGGCGCCCGTGATCCTGGTCGAGGGCGTGGGCGCGGGACGGCGGGCGCTGCGCCCTTATCTGGCGCACCTGCTGTGGATGGATCTGCCGCACGAGGAGGCCTGGGCACGGGGCCGGTCGCGGGACGGGGAGGAACAGCGGGAGTTCTGGTCCGGGTGGGTCGAGGCCGAGCGGCGGCACTTCGCCGAGGATCCCTCACGGCCGTTCTCGGATCTTCTGGTACGGCAGTTGCCGGAGGGGTACTCGGTGCTTCCGGGGCCCGCCGGGGTCGTTGGACCGGACCAGTTCGTCACTGACGGTGACGAGCCGTCGGCAATGTGCTGAACTTGTGAAGACCCGTGCCGGGTGACTTTCCCGAGTCCCTCAACTCCGCTTGACCCGGGGGCCGTACAGGTCTTACGTTCTCAATGAGCGGTCATCGCGTACCGCCCGCAAACACGAAGCCCCCGGTTGTTCCCCCGTGATCGGGGGCTTCGTTCTGCCCTTTTCGCGTTCTCCGGACGCTGCGTGACGCCATTTGCTCACACTCGGTCACCACGCACGGTGCGTCCCGTCCGCCGCCACCTCGCCGAACGGCCTGTGCGGCACCCTTCGGCGACCGGCGGCCCCACGGGTACCATGCCCTCGGTGCGACCTTCGAACGGCTGCTTCGCGCACCTGCAACTCCGGTCCGCGGTACAGCGGTTCGACCACAGGAAGCCGTCAGGTGGATGCCTGGCGGCGAACCTTCGGGGGCACGGTTTGTGGGGGACGTGATGGACTTCGGCACGCAGGGCCCGAAGGCCCCGGCCGACCTCGCGTGGCTGCGAGGCGTGGACGCCTACACCATGGGGGCCTATCCACAGGCGGAGGAGGAGTTCAGGGCCGCGGTGCGGCTGGACCCCGCGATGGCCGACGGCTGGCTCGGCCTGCACGCGCTGCGCGTCGACACGACCACCGCGCTGCTGAGGATGTACCGGCACCGCGAACGCTTCGGCGAACAGCGCGCCCGGCACCGCCGCACCCTCAACTCCTGGTACTGGCTGGGCTGGTGGGTGCAGCCCGTGCTGGAGAGCCCGCGCGATCTGCTGCTCGCGCACGCCTCGCACTGGCTGGACGGCCGCCACGTCCCCGAGCTGGACCGCGCCCTCGCCGGGCTGCCGCCGGTGGACACCGACACCCAGGTCCGCTTCCTGTACGCCTGCCGCGCCTACCTCGTCAAGGACTGGGAGCAGCTCGTCCGGCACACCGACCCGCTGCTCGACGATCCGCTGCTCGGCATAGAGGCCGGGCTGTTCGGCGGCATGGCCCGGGTGCGCCTGGAGATGTACGGGCAGGCCGAGCCGATGCTGTCGGCCGCGCTGATGCGGTGCCGCAGCGAGCAGCCGCAGCGCAAGGAGCTCAGGTACTGGCTGGCACGGGCGCACGAAGGCACCGGCCGCGGCGCCGCGGCGCTCCCCCTGTACCGGGCGGTGCACCGGGTCGATCCGGCCTTCATGGACACCTCGGCACGGCTCGCGGCGATCGCCGAGGGCGACGGGTACGACGACGCGGCCGGTCTCGCCGCGATCACCCTCACCGGCCTCGGGCAGGACCTCATGGACGGCCCGGATCTGCTGGACCCGCTGTTCGGCACCGAGGGCCGGGACCTGAAGCTGTCCGGGACCGATCTGCCGGTCAGCGGTCCGCTGCCGTCGGTGGCCGATCCGTCGGTGCGCCGGCGCACACCGGCCGCCGATCCGCCGCTGCCGACCGGGCCCACCGACCCCGCGTTACTGGAGGAGACACTCGCCGAACTCGAGCGCATGGTGGGTCTGGAACCGGTGAAACGGCAGGTCAAGGCCCTGTCGGCGCAGTTGAACATGGCGCGGCTGCGGGCCGGGCAGGGGCTGCCCGTGCAGCCGCCCAAGCGCCACTTCGTCTTCTCCGGCCCCTCCGGCACCGGCAAGACCACCGTCGCCCGCATCCTCGGCCGTGTCTTCTACGCGCTCGGCCTGCTCGGCGGCGACCACCTGGTGGAGGCGCAGCGGGCCGACCTGGTCGGCGAGTACCTGGGGCAGACCGCCGTCAAGGCCAACGAGCTGATCGACTCCGCGATCGGCGGGGTGCTCTTCCTCGACGAGGCCTACTCCCTGTCCAATTCCGGCTACGGCAAGGGCGACGCGTACGGGGACGAGGCCCTCCAGGTGCTGCTCAAGCGGGCCGAGGACAACCGCGACCACCTGGTGGTGATCCTGGCCGGCTATCCCGAGGGCATGGACCGCCTGCTGGCCGCCAACCCCGGGCTGTCGTCGCGCTTCACCACCCGGGTGGACTTCCCCTCGTACCGGCCCGCGGAACTCACCGAGATCGGCAAGGTGCTCGCCGCGGAGAACAGCGACCTGTGGGACGACGAGGCCCGCGACGAGCTGCACTCGATCGCCGGACACGTGGTCGACCAGGGCTGGATCGACGAACTCGGCAACGGGCGCTTCCTGCGGACCCTGTACGAGAAGAGCTGTGCCTACCGGGACCTCAGGCTGTCGACGTACCCGGGAACGCCGACCCGGGACGACTTGTCGACGCTGCGGCTGCCGGACCTGATGCAGGCGTACGGGGAGGTGCTGTCGGGGCGGGGGCCCCAGGATCCGTCGGCCCTGTGACGGACGGATCCCGGGGCCCCTCGTCCGCGGGCCTCACGGGGCCCGGGTGGCCAGGACCTCCTCGGGCTCGCCGCTGACCCGTGGCTCGGTCAGCCGAACCTCGGTCGCCAGGCGGTGCGCGGGGTCGCGCACCTCGCCCACGAGGAGTTCCAGCACGTCCTCCAGGGCCACCAGGCCCAGCACCGTGCCGGAGGCGTCCGCCACCTGGGCCAGGTGGGTGGCCGCCCGGCGCATGACGGTCAGGGCGTCGTCCAGGGGCAGCTCGGCCCGCAGGGTCGCCATCGGGCGCCACGTCCGCTGCGGCACGGCCTGCTCGGCGTCCTCCACGTCGAGCACGTCCTTGACGTGCACATAGCCGAGGAAGGCGCCGCCGGGGGCGGCGACCGGGAAGCGGGAGTAGCCGGTGCGGGCGGTGAGCGCGACGATCTCGGCCGATGTGACCGAAGGACCGACCGTGACCAGCGCCTCGGGCGGGAGCAGGACGTCCGTCACCGGGCGCGAGCCCAGCTCCAGGGCGTCCTCGAGGCGCTCCTGCTCCTCGGGGTCGAGGAGCCCCGCCTGGCGGGAGTCCTCGACCAGCCGGCCGAGCTGCACGCTGGTGAAGGCGGCCTCGACCTCGTCCTTCGGCTCGACGCGGAAGAGCCGCAGGACACCCTTGGCGCAGGCGCCGAGCGCCACCGTGATCGGCCGGCACAGCCGGGCGAAGGCGACCAGACCGGGGCCGAGCCACAGCGCGGCCTTCTCCGGCGCGGCCATGGCGAGGTTCTTCGGCACCATCTCGCCGATGAGGAGGTGGAAGAAGACCACGGCCGCGAGCGCGATGACGTAGCCGAGCGGGTGGACCACGCCGCTGGGCAGGTGCAGCCATGCGAACACCGGCTCCAGCAGGCGGGCCACCGTGGGTTCGGCGACGGCGCCCAGGGTGAGCGAGCAGACGGTGATGCCGAACTGGGCGGCGGCCATCATCTGCGGCAGCCGCTCAAGACCGTGCAGCACCTGGCGGGCCCGGGCGGTGCCGAGCGGTTCGATCTGGCTGCGGCGCACGGAGACGAGCGCGAACTCGGCGCCGACGAAGAAGCCGTTGGCGAGGACCAGCAGCGCGGCGAACAGCAGTTGGATCACGCTCATCGGGCGGCCTCCGCCACGGCCGGGACCGCGTCGGTCACGGTGGCGGTGCGGACCAGCCGGACCCGCTCCGCGCGGTAGTGCCCGACCTGGCGCACGGCCAGCCGCCAGCCCGGCAGCTCGGCGCGGTCGCCGGGGGCCGGGATACGGCCGAGCAGGTCGGCGACCAGTCCGGCGACGGTCTCGTACGGGCCTTCGGGCGCGTCCAGGCCGATCCGCCGGAGCAGGTCGACACGGCAGCCGCCGTCGACGTCCCAGGCGGGGCTGCCGTCCTCGGGCGGGGCCGGTGCCACCTCCGGCACGTCGGTGGCGTCGTGCTCGTCACGGACCTCGCCGACGAGCTCCTCGACGATGTCCTCCAGGGTGACGACGCCCGCGGTGCCGCCGTACTCGTCGACGACGACCGCGATCGGCTGCTCGTTGCGGAGCTGGGCGAGCAGCGGCTGCACCGGCAGGGTCTCTGGGACCAGCAGCGCCGGGCGGGCGATGCGGCCCACCGGCGTGTGCAGCCACTCGTCGGACGGCACCGCGAGGGCGTCCTTGAGGTGGACCATGCCGACGACCTCGTCGATCTTCACGTGATAGACGGGGAAGCGGGACAGTCCGGTGGCGCGGGTGAGGTTGACCACGTCCTCGGCGGTCGCCGAGGTCTGGAGCGCGCTGACCTTCACCCTCGGGGTCATGACGTGCTGTGCGGTCAGGTCGCCCAGGGACAGGGTGCGCACGAAGAGGTCCGCGGTGTCCTGTTCGAGGGCGCCGGCCCGGGCCGAGTGACGGGCCAGGGAGACCAGCTCGCCGGGGGTGCGGGCCGAGGCCAGCTCCTCCGTGGGTTCGACGCCCAGGGCGCGCACCAGCCGGTTGGCGACCGTGTTGAGCGCGGAGATCACCGGGTGGAACAGGCGCGAGAAGAGGTGCTGGGGGCCGGCCACGAAGCGCGCCACCTGGAGGGGGCGGGAGACCGCCCAGTTCTTGGGTACGAGCTCGCCGATCACCATCTGGACCGCCGAGGCCAGCAGCATGCCGACGATGACGGCGACCCCTGAGACGGCTCCGCCGGGGACACCGGCGGCCGCGAACGGGCCGCGCAGCAGGCCGGCCAGCGCGGGTTCGGCGAGCATGCCGACGACCAGGGAGGTGATGGTGATGCCGAGCTGGGTGCCGGAGAGCTGGAAGGACAGCTCCCTGAGGGACTCGACGACCCTGAGGGCCCGTCTGTCGCCCTCCTCGGCGGCCTTCTCGGCGTCCGGGCGCTCGACCGTGACCAGGCCGAACTCGGCCGCGACGAAGAAGCCGTTGGCGAGAATGAGCAGGAAAGCCGCTCCGAGGAGCAGCAGGGGGGTGGTCATGATGCCGCCGCCTCCGCGTTCACGCGGAACAGGTCCGCGCTATGTCGGCAGGGGGCGGCGCAGGTACTGCAGGACGATCCGTCCATCGCCGGAGGGAGTCACTCCTCGGGTAGCAGGAGCCCCTGGCACCGGTCTTGGGACCCAGGGGCGGAGGCGCAGCGAAAACGCGTCCGCAACCAGATTAATCAAGACACGGGCCGATGCGGCAGGGTGGACGGCCCGAGTCAGCTATGAGGTTCGTCGCCAGATTGCTCGGGGACCGCGAGCGAACGGGCTTCGACGAGCGCGCGCAGGGCGCGCGCGTCGGCGATGGCCTGCTGTTTCGCTATCCCCGGCTGTATGCCGAGGGCGGCCAGGCTGGTGCCGTCGCTGAGGTTCAGGAACACCCACGGATCACCCGGGCGCAGGTTGACCTGTATTATCTCCGCCCACTCCAGACGGCGGCGGCCGGCGATGTTGACGACGGTGACGCCCGAGTCGTCGGCGACGACCTTCGGCCGGGCGAGCAGGACGAGGACCCCCGCCAGGAGCGCGCCGGTGAAGGCGAAACTCACCCGTTCGCCGGGGCTGAGCTGCTCCAGCAGCAGCCCCACGGTGGTGATCACCACGAATATGACGGCCCCTGCGGTGAGCAGGACGGCCCGGGTGCGGCCCGGGCGGAAGGTGACGGGAAGTGCGGGCAGCTCGGACATCTCTGGTTGCCTCCTCGTCCCTCAGAGGCGGCAGGCGTGGATGGCCGTGGTGAGGATGGCCCGGGCGCCGAGCTCGTACAGATCGTCCATGATCCGCTGCGCCTCCTTGGCGGGGACCATGGCGCGCACGGCGACCCAGCCCTCGTTGTGCAGCGGGGAGACGGTCGGGGACTCCAGGCCGGGGGTGAGCGCGACGGCCCTCTCCAGCTGCTCGACCCGGCAGTCGTAGTCCATCATCACGTACGTCCGGGCCACCAGGACGCCCTGGAGGCGGCGCAGGAACTGCTGCACCTTGGGCTCCTCGACGTCGGCGCCGGTGCGGCGGACGACGATCGCCTCGGACTTCATGATCGACTCGCCGACGATCTCCAGGCCGGCGTTGCGCAGGGAGGTGCCGGTCTCGACGACGTCCGCGATGGCGTCGGCGACCCCGAGTTCGATGGCGGTCTCGACGGCGCCGTCCAGGTGGACGACGGAGGCGTCGATACCGCTGTCGGCGAGGTGCTTGCTGACGATGCCCTCGTAGGACGTGGCGACCGTCCGGCCGTTCAGGTCCGCGATACCGCCTACCGCGCCGGGCTTGGCGGCGTAGTGGAAGGTGGAGCGGGCGAAGCCGAGCGGCAGGATCTCCTCGGCGCCGGCGCCGGAGTCGATGAGCAGGTCGCGGCCGGTGATGCCGATGTCCAGGCGGCCGGTGGAGACGTAGATCGCGATGTCGCGAGGTCGGAGGTAGAAGAACTCGACCTCGTTGACCGGGTCGACGATCCGCAGCTCCTTGGACTCCCGCCGTTGCTGGTAGCCGGCCTCATGCAGCATGTCCGCCGCAGGGCCGGAGAGTGAACCCTTGTTGGGGACGGCGATGCGCAGCATGAGGTCGGCTTCCTTTGTTCGTCTCGTACGGGAGTGTGTGCGGTTGCTCGGAGTGCTCAGAGGTGGGCGTAGACGTCGTCCAGGGAGATGCCGCGGGCGACCATCATCACCTGGACGTGGTACAGCAGCTGCGAGATCTCCTCGGCGGCCGCCTCCTTGCCCTCGTACTCGGCGGCCATCCAGACCTCGGCGGCCTCCTCGACGACCTTCTTGCCGATGGCATGGACGCCCTTGCCGACCAGTTCGGCGGTGCGGGAAGTGGCGGGGTCGCCGTTGGCTGCCTTGTGCTGGAGCTCGGTGAAGAGCTCCTCGAACGTCTTCTTGGACATGGTGGTGCCAACCCTACGCGCTCCGGGCGGCCGCTCACCGCCAGGGTTCGGATACTGAGCGGAGCGTGGCGGCGGTCGCGACCGCCGCGGTGACCGCCTCGTGGCCCTTGTCCTCGCTGGATCCCTCGATGCCCGCCCGGTCCAGGGCCTGCTCCTCGGTGTCGCAGGTGAGCACACCGAAGCCGACCGGGACGCCGGTGTCGACCGACACCTGGGTCAGGCCGACCGTGACTCCCTGGCACACGTAGTCGAAGTGGGGGGTTCCGCCGCGGATGACGACGCCGAGGGCCACGATCGCGTCGTAGCCGCGGCCTGCCAGCACCTTCGCCACCACCGGGAGCTCGAAGCTGCCGGGGACCCGGAGCAGGGTCGGCTCGTCGATCCCCAGTTCGTGCAGGGCGCGCAGGGCCCCGTCCACCAGTCCGTCCATCACCTTCTCGTGCCACTGCGCCGCGACGACGGCGACCCTGAGGTCCCCGACGTTCTGGACGGACAGTTCCGGTGCACCCTTGCCGCTCACGTGTCTCCTCGCGTCTTTTCGCTTACTGGTTGCCGCAGGTGGACACGGCGGTGGTGTCCAGCCAGGGCAGGTCGTGCCCCATCCGGTCCCGCTTGGTGCGCAGGTACCGGAGGTTGTGCTCGCCGGCCTGGACGGGCATCGGCTCCCGTCCGGTGACCTTCAGGCCGTGGTGGAGCAGGGCGTCGGTCTTGTCGGGGTTGTTGGTCAGCAGGCGGACGCTCGTCACCCCGAGGTCCTGGAGGATCCGCGCGCCGGCGCCGTAGTCGCGGGCGTCGGCGGGCAGTCCGAGTTCGAGGTTGGCGTCGAGGGTGTCCCGGCCGCGCTCCTGGAGCTCGTAGGCGCGCAGCTTGGACATCAGGCCGATGCCGCGTCCCTCGTGGCCGCGCAGGTAGACCACCACTCCCCGGCCCTCCTTCTGGATGCGCTCCAGGGAGGTGTCCAGCTGGGGCCCGCAGTCGCAGCGCTGGGAGCCGAAGACGTCTCCGGTGAGGCACTCGGAGTGGACGCGGACCAGGACGTCCTCGCCGTCGCCGATCTCGCCGTGCACCAGGGCCACGTGCTCGACGCCGTCGGCGGTGGAGCGGTAGCCGTACGCGGTGAAGACACCGTGCGCGGTGGGCAGGCGGACCTCGGCCTCGCGGAGGACCGCGGGCTGAGACGGCCGTTCCCCCTGCTCGGGCACGTCCGGGAGGTCGGGCGGGCGACGGTGCGCGATCAGGTCCTCGATGGAGATGATCGTCAGCCCGTGCTTGCGGGCGAAGACGATCAGCTCGGGCAGGCGGAGCATCCGGCCGTCCTCGCCGGCGATCTCGACGATCGCGCCGGCCGGACGGAGCCCCGCGAGCCGGGCGAGGTCGACGGCCGCCTCGGTGTGGCCGGGGCGGACGAGCACCCCGCCGGGGCGGGCGCGCAGCGGGAAGACGTGGCCCGGGCGGACCAGGTCGGTGGGCTCCGCGGAGCCGCTCGCCAGCAGCTGGAGGGTGGTGGCGCGGTCGGAGGCGGAGATGCCGGTGGTGACGCCGTGGGCGGCACCGGCGTCGACGGAGACCGTGAAGGCGGTCTTCATCGACTCGGTGTTCTCCTCGACCATCTGCGGCAGCTTCAGCCGGTCCAGCTCCTCGCCCTCCATGGGGGCGCAGATCAGGCCGCGGCACTCGCTCATCATGAAGGCGACGATCTCGGGGGTCGCCTTCTCGGCGGCGATGACGAGGTCGCCCTCGTTCTCGCGGTCCTCGTCGTCGACGACCACGACCGGGCGGCCGGCCGCGATGTCGGCGACGGCCTGCTCGACGGGGTCGAGGGTGAAGTCCTCCATGGTGTCGGTGCCGTAGAGGACGGGTGCCGCTGTCATGCGGGCGCTCCTTCCAGGACCGGCCGCGCGTCCGTGCGGGTGCGCAGCCACCAGTCGCGCATGCCCCACAGGACGAGCGCGCCGTAGATGATGTAGACGAAGCCGGAGAAGGCGAAGCCGTTGGCGAAGTTGAGCGGTACGCCGACGACGTCGACCAGCAGCCAGGCGAACCAGAACTCGACCATGCCGCGCGCCTGCGCGTACATGGCGACGACGGTGCCGACGAAGATGTAGGCGTCGGGCCAGGGGTCCCAGGACAGCGACGGGTAGGCCTGGAACAGTCCGGCGACGGCGACCGTGCCGGCCGCGGCGGCGCCGAGCAGCACGGCACGCTCGCGCCAGGTGGCGAACCGTACGGCGATATGGCCGTCCGCCGCCCCGCCCTTGCCGCGGTTCCACTGCCACCAGCCGAAGACGGCGACGACCATGACGACGATCTGCTTGCCCGCGCTGCCCGAGAGGTGGGCGGTGGAGAACGCGGCGAACAGGATCAGGCCGGACAGGAACTGGGTGGGCCAGCTCCAGATGGAGCGCCGCCAGCCGAACGCCAGGCCGAGCAGGCCGATGACGTTGCCGGTCATGTCCGACCACTTGATGTGCTGGCCGAGGAGGGTGAACGCCTCGGAGTTGAGCCAGTTCACCGTCCGGCTCCTCGGGAACGGTCGCCGAGCAGCCGCTCGACGTACTTGGCGACGACGTCCACCTCGAGGTTGACCGGGTCGCCCGCCTGCTTCAGGCCGAGGGTGGTCAGGGCCAGAGTGGTGGGGATGAGGCTGACGGTGAAGTGCGCGTCGCCGGCCTCGACGACGGTGAGGCTGATGCCGTCGACGGTGATGGAGCCCTTCTCGACGATGTAGCGCGCGAGGTCCTCCGGCAGCGAGATCTTCACGATCTCCCAGTGCTCGGAGGGGGTGCGCTCCAGGATCGTGCCGGTGCCGTCGACGTGGCCCTGCACGATGTGGCCGCCGAGGCGGGCGCCGACGGCGGTGGGTCGTTCGAGGTTGACGCGGGAGCCGGTGGTGAGGACGCCGAGGCTGGAGCGCTTGAGGGTCTCCGCCATCACGTCGGCGGTGAACTCGTCGCCCTCGTGCTCGACGACGGTGAGACAGACGCCGTTCACGGCGATGGAGTCGCCATGCCGCGCGCCCTCGGTCACGACGGGGCCGCGGAGCCGGAAGCGGGCGGCGTCGCCGAGGTCCTCCACGGCGGTGACTTCGCCCAGCTCTTCGACGATTCCGGTGAACACTTCCCGGGTCCTCCTGCCTCTTCGGGCACGGACTCCGGGGGCTGCCGACGTCGACAGACTGCACGAACGAGGACACTAGGAGGACGACGCCGGACGGGACCCGCCCGCGGAGGGCGAGCCCAGAGACGGCGGCGCACACGGATGTGCTCGCTCGCCGCGCACTGCCTCCCATCCGGACTTTAACCGTCGGTCCAGGAATTTCACCTGGTCAACCGGCCGCTGGAAGCGACCGGGTCGCGGACTGTAACCGCCGGTTCGGACTTTCACCGACCCCGGAGTGCGCTGCTACTGGTACAGAGCCAGTGTGCCACGCCCGATCGGCGTGACCACGGACGAAGCGTGTGGGGTGGCTCACAGAACGTACCGCCCGCGGTGCGGTGCGCGGGCGTGGAGGTCCGGCGGCGGGCAAGGGCCGTCGTCACCGCCGCCGGACCGGTCTGCGCGGAAGTCCGACCCTAAATGGACTAGACCAGGCAGGTCAACAGATGCGTGGGACACGCAAGTTCCACCCCACGGGACCGAACGCCCGCCGCGAGCTGTGCAGTTCGCACGGGACTGGGCCCGACTCCCTTACCGTGCGGGGCCGATGCCGCGGGGCCCCGGCCCGATTCCGTGGGACGCCACGCCGACTTCCGTGAGGCGCCACGCCGACTCCGTGGAGCGCGGGGCCTGACTTTCTTACGGCGCCGAGCCGACGCCCGCGCGGCGCCGAGCCGACTCCCCGAAACGCCAGGCCGACGCCCGCGCGGCGTCAAGCCGACTTCCGGGAGGCGCCGAGCCGGCTTCCGGGCGATGCCAAGCCGACTCCCGCACGGCGCCGAACCGACTTCCAGGCGATGCCAAGCCGACTCCGGGCGATGCCGAGCCGACTCCAGGCGGCCTCAACGCTCAGGTGGGGCGAACAGGTCGTCCTGGGCGCGGTCGCGGGCGGTCACGAGCGCGCCGCGCAGTACCGCACGGCCGCCGAGCGTGCCCGCCCTCACCTCGGTGGGCAGCGGCGACATCCGGGCCACGCGCTCCGCCACGCGCGCGGCGAGCGCGTCTCCGCCGGCCTGCCCGATCTCGCCCCCGAGGACCACGCATCCGGGATCGAGAACGGCCACCACCGAGGCCACCCCGAGGACGACGCGGTCGGCCAGGGCGTCGAGGAAGCGCGAGGCCGCCGCGGAGCCGGCGGTCCCCGTGGTCGCCCGTGCCGCCGCCCGCACCAGTTCCGCCGCGACCGGCTCCGCACCCGTTCCCTCCGCGCGGTCCGAGCCGGTTCCGTCCGCCGACAGCCCGTGCCGCTCGGCCAGTTCCGTCACCGCCGCGGCGCCGGCCAGGGAGTGGAAGCCGTCCGCGCAGCCCGTCGCCGAGGGCAGTCCCTCGGTGCCCGGGACGGGCAGGAAGCCGATCTCGCCGGTGCCTCCGGAGGCACCGCGGCGCAGGGCTCCGTCCAGGACGACGGCCGCGCCGGTGCCGTGGCCGAGCCACAGCAGGACGAACGTGTCCCGGCCCCGGGCGGCCCCGTCGCGCTGCTCGGCCAGCGCCGCGAGGTTGGTCTCGTTCTCGACGATGACCCGGGCCCCCCGCAGCCGCTCCTGCAGGGCGGCCACCAGCCGGCGGTGCCATTCGGGCAGTCCCGTGGAGTCGCGGAGTTCACCGGTGACCGGATCGATCAGACCCGGCGCGCCGATGCCGACCGTGTGCAGCCGCTCCGCCCCCGCCTCCTTGACCACCCGCTCCACCAGACCGACCGCCTGCTCCAGCGCTGGCCCGGTGCCCGCGTCGCCACCGATCGGCACGGACTCCGCGGCCAGTTCCCGGCCCAGCAGGTCGGCGACGGTCACGGACACGCTGTCCGTGCGGACGTCGAGGGCGGCCAGATGGGCGCGGTCGGCGACGATGCCGTACAGCCGCGCGTTGGGCCCGCGCCGCTGCTCGCCGGACTCACCGACCACGGAGATCAGGCCGGAGGCCGTCAGCCGCTCGACGAGGTCGGCGACGGTGGGCCGGGACAGACCGGTGAGCTGCTTCAACTGCCCTGCCGTCAAGGGTCCTTGCTGCTGAAGCAGCCGCAGGGCGAGCCGGTCGTTGATGGCCCGGGCGGTGCTCGGTGATGCGGGCATGCCGGGAATCCTCCCAGATCTGCGGGCTGCTGCCGTCCGCGATGTCGGCTATCTATCAGGCAGGTTCCCTGATAGTTTACGTCGGCGCGAGAGCGCGAGGGGCAACGACGGTCAGCCCGGGAGGGGCCGGACAATGAGTGCAGTGGTCTACGAACATCGTGAGGTACGGCGCGCCCGGTACGCCGTGGCGGCCGTCTTCGCCGTGCACGGCGCCGTCACCGGCTCGTTCGCGACCCGTGTGCCGTGGATCCAGGACCACGCCGGGGTCAGCGCCGGGCAGCTCGGCCTCGCGCTGGCCTTCCCGGCGCTCGGCGCGTCCCTCGCGATGCCGCTCGCGGGCGGCATCAGCCACCGCTTCGGCGCCCGCAACGCGCTGCGCGGCCTGATCGCGCTGTGGACGCTCGCCCTCGTCCTGCCCTCCCTCGCGCCGAACCTCCTGACCCTGTGCCTCGGCCTCTTCCTCTACGGCGCCACGGCGGGCATGGCGGACGTCGCGATGAACGCCCTCGGGGTGGAGGTCGAGAACCGGCTCGACCGCTCGATCATGTCGGGCCTGCACGGCATGTGGAGCGCGGGCGCCCTGGTCGGGTCGGCGGCCGGCACGGTGGCCGCGCACCTCGGCTCGGACGCGCGGCTGCACCATCTGCTGGCCGCCGCCGTGCTGACCGTGCTGGGCGTGGCCGCCTGCACCTGGGTGCTTGACCTCCAGCCCGCACAGGACGAGGAGCCGCCGCCCCGGTTCGCGCTGCCGCCGAAGTCGGCGCTGCTGATCGGCGCGATCGGGTTCTGCGCGGTGTTCGCGGAGGGCGCCAGCCTGGACTGGTCGGCGGTCTATCTGCGGCACCAGCTGGAGACCTCGGCCGGGCTCGCGGCGGCCTGCACCACGGGCTTCACCCTCACCATGGCGATCGCACGGATCGCGGGCGACCGAGTGGTGGACCGGTTCGGCGCCGTGCGCACGGTGCGGGCGAGCGGCGTGCTGGCGGTCCTCGGCGGCCTGCTCGTCGTCACCGGGGGCCATCCGGCGGTGGCGATGACCGGGTTCGCGCTGATGGGCCTCGGTATCGCGGTCGTCGTACCGCTGTGCTTCGCCGCGGCCGGCCGCAGTGGCCCGAACCCCAGCCAGGCCATCGCCGGTGTCGCGACCATCACGTACACCTCGGGGCTCGTCGCGCCGAGCGCGATCGGCGGACTGGCCCAGGCGACCAGCCTGGTGGTCTCCTTCGGCCTGGTGACCCTCCTCGCGTGCGGTCTGGTCGCCTTCGCGGGAGTGCTCAGGGCCGGCGACCGGAACCGGACGAAGATCGGCCCCGCCAGCACCGCGGTGCCCGACCCGCGGCCCTGAGCGGGGCCTCAACGGCGCTGAGCAGGGGCGGGTGGGGACGGGACCCTCCGGCACCCCCGACAATGGTGCGGACAGGCTCCACGTACAGAGAAAGCGAAATCCCACCATGGACCTCGGCGTGCGCTGGAAGCTGCACGGTGACGGGCGCACGCCCGCACCCGGAGCGGTGGTACGGCCCGACGAACGACTCTCCTGGCCCCGCACGGCAGGACTCGGCGCCCAGCACGTCGTGGCCATGTTCGGCGCATCCTTCGTCGCCCCCGTGCTCATGGGCCTCGACCCCAACCTCGCGATCATGATGTCGGGCGTCGCGACCGTGATCTTCCTGCTCGCCACCCGCGGCCGGGTGCCCAGCTATCTGGGCTGCTCGCTCTCCTTCGTGGGCGTCGCCGCGGTCATCCGGGCGCAGGGCGGCACCAGCGCCACCGTGACCGGCGCGGTCTTCGTCGTCGGTGCCGCGCTGTTCCTGGTCGGTCTCGCCGTCCAGCGCTTCGGGGCACGGATCATCCACGCCGCGATGCCGCCGATCGTCACCGGCGCGGTCGTCATGCTGATCGGCTTCAACCTCGCTCCCGTCACCGCCTCCACCTACTGGCCGCAGGACCAGTGGACGGCCCTGCTCGTCATGCTGTTCACCGGACTGGCCGTCGTGTGCCTGCGCGGCTTCTGGTCCCGGATCGCGATCTTCCTCGGGCTGGTCTTCGGCTACGGCATCTCCTGGGTGTTCGACCGGGTCCTCGGAAAGATCCACTCCGTGGACGCGGGCGGCAGGCTCACCGACCACTGGCGCCTGGACCTCTCGGGTGTGGGCAAGGCCGACTGGATCGGGCTGCCGTCCTTCCACGGGCCCAGCTTCCAGTGGTCGGCGATCCTCGTGGCACTGCCCGTCGTCATCGCGCTGGTCGCGGAGAACGCGGGGCATGTGAAGGCGGTCGGCGAGATGACCGGCGACCCGCTGGACGACAAGCTCGGCACCGCGATCTCGGCGGACGGTGTGGCCTCCATGCTGTCGACCGCGGTGGGCGGTCCGCCGAACACCACCTACTCCGAGAACATCGGCGTGATGGCCGCGACCCGCGTCTACTCCACCGCCGCGTACTGGGCCGCCGCGGGCTTCGCGCTGCTGTTCGGCGTCTGCCCCAAGTTCGGCGCGATAGTGGCCGCGATCCCGGGCGGTGTCCTCGGCGGCATCACCGTCATCCTGTACGGCATGATCGGTCTGCTCGGCGCGCAGATCTGGATCAACGCCAAGGTCGACCTGCGCAATCCGCTGAACCTGGTGCCGGCCGCGGCGGGCATCATCATCGGCGTCGGCAACGTCAGCCTGAAGTTCAGCGACACCTTCTCCCTCAGCGGCATCGCGCTCGGCACCCTGGTCGTCATCACCGGCTACCACGCGCTGCGCGCTTTCGCGCCGGCCCACCTCAAGCGGCAGGAGCCGCTGCTGGACGAGGGCACGTCGTCGTACGGCGAGGAGGCCGAGGGCACCGGGCCGGCCTCGTAGGCCACCGCCCGGCCCGCCCCGTGGGAGCGCCCCGCCCGGTCCGCCGGCGGGCGCGTTCCCTCGTTCCGGGGAAGCGCCGGGCCCGTCGGCGCCCGGCCCGGCCCGGGCCTGGGACGCTGCCCCCATGGGGCAATCGGTACAACCCGCCCAGGGCGGTCCGGGCACAGGCGACGCGGTGGACGCGACGGTCGTCCGGATGCGCGACCTGGCCGCCGCGCTGCCCGAGCGCGACGGGATCGCGGTCTTCCACCGTGTGTACCTCGCCGTCACCGAGGCGGCCCGCCGATGGCCGGCGACCACGCTGGACGCGCCGCTCGCCGGGCGGTACCTCGCCGCCGTGGACACGGCCGCCGACACGCGGCGGACACCCGCCTGCTGGCGGCCGGTGCTCCAGTTCCGCCGGCACCCCGGGGTACGGCCGGCGCAGTTCGCGCTGGCGGGCCTCCACGCCCACATCGGCCACGACCTGGCCCTCGCCGTGGTGGACGCCTGCCGGGCGGCGCGGTGCGAACCGGCCGACCTGGAGAGCGAGTTCGACCGCGTCGGTGACTTCCTCCTGGCGCTGGAGGAGCGCGTCCGCGAGGATCTGACGCCCGGTCCCGAACTGCTCCGGATCACCGACCCGCTCACCCACCTGCTCGGCTCATGGGACCTGGAGCGGGCGCGGGAGGCGAGCTGGTCGGCCGCGCGGGCGCTGTGGGCGCTGCGCCGACTGCCCGACGTGGCCGAGGAGTTCGCCCGGCGGCTGGACGCGGCGGTCGGCTTCGACTGCCGCATGATGCTCACTCCGCTGTCCGGCTGATCCGGACATCCACGGGCACCTTCCCGGAACAGCCTCATGATCACTGTACGTTGACCACGGGACACGGACGATCACGAAGGAGCGCACCGTCATGGCGACCCGGCTGGGAATCGGTCTTCCGCAGAACCGTCAGTACGACCTCGGCAGGGACGTGCCCGACGTGGCACGCGCCGTGGAGCGCATCGGCTACGACAGCGTGTGGGTCTACGAGCGGGCCCTGTTCCCGGAGCCCGCCACGCAGGGGCTGTACGGCATGGAGGGCGTGCCCTGGCCCGACTCCTACCGGCACGTGGCCGACCCGCTGGTCACCCTCGCCCTGGCCGCGGCGGTCACCGAGCGGGTCGGGCTGGGCACCAGCGTGCTGGTCGCGCCGCTGCACGTGCCGTTCCAGCTCGCCCGGTCCCTCGCCTCGCTGGACGCGGCCTCGGGCGGCCGGGTGATCGCCGGCTTCGGCACGGGCTGGTCCGTGGACGAGTACGCGGCGACGGGGATCCGGCCGATCAAGGAGCGCGGCCGGGTGCTGGACGAGGTGATCGACGTCTGCAGGGCCGTGTGGGGGCCCGACCCGGTGCGCTACGACGGCCGTATCACGAAGATCGAGTCGGCCGTGGTGGGCCCCAAGCCGGCCCGGCCGATCCCGATCCTGCTGGCCGCGAGCACCCGCAGGGCCAGGGAGCGGCTCGTCGAGCACGCCGACGGCTGGCTGCCGGTGGCCGCGGGCGGCGCCGAGCGGCTCGCGAGCCAGTGGGACGCGGTGCGGGACCTGGCCGCCGAGCGGGGCCGGCAGCAGCCGATCCGGACGGTGCTGCGGGTGAACGCGACGTACTCGGCCAAGGCGTACGACGGTGCCGGGCGCCGGCCCTTCCAGGGCAACGCGGCCCAGATCGCCGAGGACCTCCTCGCCTACGCGGCGATCGGCCTGGAGGAGATCCTGATCGATGTGCAGGGCCGCATGCGGGACGCCGAGGAGCTCAAGGACGTCGCCGCTGAGGTGTTCGGGGCTGCGCGGGCGGCCGGGGTGTGACCGCCCTCAACTCCTCTCAGTCCTCCGGGAGTTCGACCGGGGCGATCTCGTCGTAGACGTCGCCGGGGCCGGGGTTGGCCGGGTCGGTGCCGCCGCCGAACTGGTGCATGACGCCCCAGACCGCGTTCAGCGCGGTCTGCACGGCACCCTCGGCCCACCCGGCCGTCCAGGAGATGTCGTCGCCGGCGAGGAAGACACCCCGCTTGTCCTCGGGCAGCCGGTCCTGCATGAAGTGGGTGAACAGGCGCCGCTGGTAGCGGTAGTGGCCGGGCAGGTTGGCCTTGAACGCGCCCATGAAGTAGGGCTCGTTCTCCCAGGACACGGTCACCGGGCTGCCGATGACGTGCTTGCGGATGTTCACGTTCGGATAGATCTCCGACAGTGACTTCAGCATGACCTCCATCCGCTCGTTCGCGGACAGCGGCAGCCACTTCAGGCTGTCGTCGCACCAGGTGTAGGAGAGGCAGATGACGGCGGGCCTGTCCGGGCCGTCGTCAAGCAGGTAGGTGCCGCGGGTCATGCGGTCGGTGAGCGTCATCGACATCACGTCCCGGCCGGTCGGCTCGCCCTTGTCGTCGACGGCCTTGTCCAGCCAGAAGGGCCGGTCCACGGGCACGAACAGCTTGCTGGACTCCATGTAGTGGGTGCGCTCGATCGCGGTCCAGTGGTCGATCGGGAAGAGCGCGTCGTCGCACTGGACCTTGGACAGCAGCATCCAGGACTGGGCGGTGAAGATGGCCGCCTGGTAGGTACGGATGTCGCCGTTCGCGTCCGTCACCGTGATGCGGTTGTTCGCGGTGCGGTGCAGCCGGGTGACCGCGGGGCGCGGTTCGCCGTCCACGTGCAGGGACTTCAGCGACGTGCCGTAGGGCCAGTGGACGATCTTCTCCGGCTCGCGCTCCCACAGCCGCAGAGGCAGTTGCTGCGAGCCGCCCACGATGCCGCGGTGGTGGTCGTCGGCCTCGGTGTAGACGACGCGCAGGATCTCCAGGATGGAGTTGGGGAAGTCGGTGTCCCAGCCGCCGGTGCCGAAGCCGACCTGACCGAAGATCTCCCGGTGCCGGAAGGATCTGAAGGCCTCGGAGTCGCACAGGAAACCGTAGAAGGTCTGGTTGTCGAGCTTCTCGACCAGCCGGGACCAGATCTCGCGGATGCGCGGCACATCGCGCTCGCGCAGGGCGCGGTTCATGTCGGAGAAGTCGGCGCCCTCCTCCAGGCATCTGTTCCAGGCGTCCGCCACGTCCCGGTAGACCTGCGGCAGGTCGTCGATGGTCTCGGCGTAGTGCGACTCGCCCTTGAGGTCGACGACGGTCGACGGGGTCGCCTCGGCCAGCGGGTTGGGGAAGGGCCGGGTCTCGAGGCCCACCAGGTCGATGTAGTGCTGGAGGGCGGTCGAGGACGGCGGGAAGCGCATGGCGCCCATCTCGGCGGTCAGCGACTCGTCGCAGCCCTCGAAACCGACGGTGCGCAGCCGGCCGCCGATCCGGTCGGCCTCGTAGACGACGGGCTTGAGGCCCATCTTCATCAGCTCGTAGGCGGCGACGATGCCGGACAGGCCGCCGCCGATGATCGCGACCTCGGTGCCGTGCTCGGTCGCGGGGACCTGGCCGAGGCCCGCCGGGTGGGCGAGGAAGTCGTCGTACGCGTACGGGAAGTCCGGGCCGAACATGGTGATCGGCGGCTGCTGCTCGTCTGCGTGCTCGACGGCGTTGGGCACCGTGGACGTCATGGGGTACGGACTCCTTGCGCGAAAGTACTGGGGTGGGGGGTTCGGGTGGTTCAGACGAGGGACCCGTAGAGGCCGGGGCGGCGGCCCTCCAGATACGGGTTGGTCTCGCGGGAGGCGGCGAGGAACGCGGGGTCGGCGTCCGCGAGGACCAGTTCCTCGGACCGTCCGGCGCGGGTGCGGGCCGCCCCGTCCGGGCCGGCCAGGGCGGAGAGCCCGACGAACTCGAACTCGCCCTCGGTTCCGGCCCGGTTGACGTAGGCGATGTACATCTGGTTCTCGAAGGCGCGCACCGGGACCAGGGATTCGGCGACGAACTGGAACGGGTGCATCAGCGCCGTCGGGACGACGAGGAGGTCGGTGCCGGCCAGGGCGTGGGCGCGTACGTTCTCCGGGAACTCCACGTCGTAGCAGATGATCAGGCCGACGGTCAGTCCGTTCAGCTCGGCCTGGACGACCGGCTGCTCGCCCGGTGTGAACTGGGCGTGCTCGAAGTCGCCGAACAGGTGCGTCTTGCGGTAGTTGGCGAGGCGGGTGCCGTCGGCGGAGATCAGCTGGACGGAGTTGTGGACCGTCTCGCCGTCCCGCTCCGGGTAGCCGTAGGCGACGGCCAGTCCGTGCCGGCAGGCCAGTTCGGCGACCGCGTCCGCCCAGTCGCCGTCGGCGGCCTCGGCGAGCCGGCCGATGTCGTCGCCGATCGCGTATCCGGTCAGGAACAGCTCCGACGTCGCCAGCAGCCCGGCCCCGGCGGCGGCGGCCCGGCCGGCGGCGGCGTCGAGGAGCTTGAGGTTCTCGCCGACGGAACCGGGACGGCCGGAGCTCTGGAGCAGGGCGGTGCGCATGGATGTTCCTCAGCGGGACGGGGCATCGGGGGTCGGTTAGACCGTATGTTCGCCCGTCTCCGGCGGACAAGCCGGAGCCGTTGCGTGCCGGTGAGCGAATCGTTGCGTACAACCAGGATGAACGGCGATTCGTTGCGCCCCCGCGGGACGAGGTCGCAGCACGGGTCCCGCAGGCTCCCGCAGCGGCTCCGGGCCGACCGCCCGGGCGCTCGCTACGCGCCGCGCCGGCCTCGGTGGCCCGCTGGGACGCTGAAGGCGGTCACGACCGCCGCGTGGTCCGAGGGCCAGTCGTTGCCGGCCACGTCCGGCCAGGGCCTCGGGGTGCCCCTGACGTACGTCCGGGAGTCGAGCACCCGCAGCCCTCGGTGCAGCACGTAGTCGATGCGGTCCAGCGGCTCGGGCCGCCCGCTGCCGTCCTCGTGCACCGGGTGGATCGGTGACCAGGTGTGCCCCGGGTCGGCGGCCGGGTCCGGACGGGCCTCGCGGTAGGAGTCGCGCAGCCCCGCCTCCTCGGCCGCCTTCGTCACCGGCCAGGCGACGTCCGGCCGATCCAGGTGGGAGGGACAGTTGAAGTCACCGGCCAGGACGACCGGTACGGCCGGGTCGCCCTCCTCGTCGATCCGGCGCAGGGCGTCGCGCATCTGCGCCAAACGCACCTCCTCGTGGGCGATCAGCAGGTCCGCCGCGAGCCCGTCGAAGGCCGACTCGTACGGGCCGTAGGGCGTGTAGTGCAGGTGGGCCGTCCAGACGTCGACCTCGCGGCCCGGCGCGAGCGCGATACGGACCCCGGCGGCGCCGTAGAACCCGACGTCCGGGTCGCCGAGGTGCGCGGTGATCGGGTGGCGGCTGATGACGCCGAGGTTCTCGCCGGCCCGGTGGTGGTACCAGCCGAGTTCCCCGGCGAGTTCCTGGGCCGCGGTGCCCCCGGTCTCCTGCAGGCCCACGACGTCCGCACCGCACTCCAGGATCGCCTCGAGCTGCTTGGCCCGGTGGTCGTCGACCTTGCTCCCGCCGAGCCAGAGGTTCCAGCTCATCACCCGCAGTTCGCCGCTCACCATGGCGGACAGCTCCTCGGGGGTGACGCCGGTCAGGCTCTCGCGCAGCCTGCGTCCGGGTGCCGCGTCGATGGGGGCGAGCGACGGCACGGCGAGCACCGCGCACCCGGCCGCCTCGGCGGAGCTGACGCCGGTCTGCGTGTCCTCGACGGCCACGCAGGCGGCGGGGTCGACACCCAGGGCGCGGCAGGCGGCGAGGTAGGGGTCGGGCGCGGGCTTGGTGCGGTCGGTGTCGTCGGCGGTGACGGACACCGTCAGGCGCCCGGGGCCGAGGACGCCGAGCACGATGTCGGCGACGGTGCGGGGCGACGCGGTCACCAGGGCGGTGGGTACGCCCTCCCGGGCGAGGGCGTCGAGCAGGTCGAGGGCGCCGGGGCGGGGCACGGTGCCGGTGCGGACGCGGTCGGTGAACTCCCGGTGCAGTTCACGGGCCACGTCCGCGGCCGGTGCGCCGCAGGCCGCGGCCAGCCAGCCCGCCGTGTGCTCGACGGGGCGGCCGAGCACCTCTGGCTGGTCCGCCTCGGTCAGGGGTCTGCCGGCGACGTGTTCCACCGCCTCCCACCACAGCCGCTCGGTGTCGACGAGCGTGCCGTCCATGTCGAACAGGACGGCCTGGAGGGGGAGCCGGGGGCAGGGGGTCACGTGGTTCTCTTTCACAGCGGGTTCTTCAGGACCGGTTCTTCACGACTGGCTGTCTCACAGCTGGGGCTTCACGACTCCCGCGGGCGCTCCGCCACAAGGACGGGCCGCTCGGGCAGCGACACGCTCACGGCGGTGCCTGCCGCGAGCCCGGCGGCCTCGTGCGCGGGCAGGTCGGCCTTCACCTCGGTGGCGTCCGCCAGCCTGACGGTGATCCGGACGGTCGCACCGAGGAAAGCGGTGGCGGCCACCCGCGCGCCGCCGTCCTCGGCCGCCCGCACCTGGACTGCCTCGGGCCGCACGAGCACGTCCACCTCGCTCGCCGCGGGCGCCGCACCGTCGACCGGCAGCCGCTGCCCGAGCACCTCGACGCCGCCGTCGGACAGCCGGCCCGGGATCCGGCTCATCGTGCCGACGAACTCGGCGACGAAAGCGGTCGCGGGGCGGTTGTACAACTCGCCCGGAGGCGCGCACTGTTCGAGCCGCCCGGCGCGCATCACGGCGACCCGGTCGGCGATCGACAGGGCCTCCTCCTGGTCGTGCGTCACGAACAGGGTGGTGATGCGGAGTTCCTGCTGGAGCCTGCGGATCTCCTCGCGCAGGGTCAGCCGGACCTTCGCGTCGAGGGCCGACAGCGGCTCGTCGAGGAGCAGGACCCGGGGGCGCAGGGCGAGCGCGCGGGCCAGCGCGATCCGCTGCTGCTGACCGCCGGAGAGCTGGTGCGGGAATCGGTCGCCCTTGTCGGCGAGGCCCACCAGCTCCAGCAACTCCGCGGCACGGGACCGGCGTTCGGCCGTACGCACCTTGCGCATCCGCAGTCCGAATGCGACGTTGTCGCGGGCGCTCAGGTGCGGGAAGAGGCTGTACGACTGGAAGACCATCCCGGCGTCGCGGCGATGGGCAGGGACGCGGGTGACGTCGACTCCGTCCACCAGCACCTCACCGGAGTCGGGGTGTTCGAACCCGGCGAGCATGCGCAGCGCGGTGGTCTTGCCGCAGCCGGAGGGCCCGAGCAGCGCCAGGAACTCCCCCGGCCGCACGGTCAGGTCGAGTCCGTCGAGGGCGACGGTGGCGCCGAACTCCCGGCGCAGTTGGCGGAATTCGACGGTGGCGGCCTGCGTCGTGGTGGTCGTCTCAAGAGTGGTGGCGGTCATGGTTCATCCCCGGGACGAAGCGGTTCGGGTGCGTCCGCCGGCACCGGCGAGCGCGAGAAGCAGTGCCCAGGTCACAAGGAGACTGAGCACGGAGACGGCGACGGACATCTGGGCCTGCGAGCCGCCGATGCTGAAGATCCACACGGCGAAGGGCCGGAAGCCCAGCAACTGGGCCACGGTGAACTCGCCGAGGACCAGCGCCAGGGTGAGGAAGGCGGCGTTCAGCAGCGCCCCGCGCAGATTGGGCAGCACGGACCGGATCAGTGCCTGCGGCCAGGAGGCCCCGCAGCTGCGGGCGGCCTCGACCAGGGTCCGCACGTCGATCGCGCGGAGCCCGGCGTCCAGGGCCCGGTACACGAAGGGCAGCGCCAGTACGACGTAGGCGAGGACCAGCACGACGGGGAAGTCCGGGTCCTGCAGTGCCACGAACGTCTGGAACAGCGGGGTGCGTGACAGGTACTCGGGTCCCCACTTCAGCACGGTCGCGATCCCCGCGACGTACGCGATCGGCGGCACGACCAGCGGCAGCAGACACACCACTTCGACGACAGGCCGCAGCCGGGACGCGCCGAGCCGGAGCGCGACCATGGCGGGGACCATCAGCAGCAGCACGACGACGATGGTGGCGGCGGCCAGCTCCAGCGACAGCAGCAGGCTGGAGACGAAGCCCTCCGTGGAGACGATCCGCGTGTAGGCGTCGAAGGTGACGCCCCGGCCCGGCACGTCGACCGTGAACACCACGGACGCGGCGAGCGGGATCAGGAAGTACAGCGCGGCAAGACCGAGGACGGCCCACCGCCACGGGTTCAGGCGAGCCATCGGGCGCTCCGGCGTTGCAGGGGCAGGTACACGGCCATGACCAGGCCCGCCACCAGGACCATGTCGAGGCTGAGGGCGAGGGCCACGTGCTCCTGGCCGACCAGCACGTTGCCCGAGAGGGCGTCGGCGATCTGCAGGGTGACCAGCGGCACCGAGCTGCCGACCATGGCGGCGGCGGTGGCGTAGGCGGCGAAGGCGCTGCCGAAGAGCAGGACCAGCCCGCCGAGCAGCGACGGCGCGAGGACGGGCAGGGCGACGTGCCGCCAGTACTGCACGGCCGTGGCACCGCTGTTCTGCGCCGCCTCCCGCCACTGGGAGCGCAGGCCGTCCAGCGCGGGAGTGATGGTGAGCACCATCAGCGGGATCAGGAAATAGAGGTAGACGATCACCAGGCCCCAGAAGCTGTACAGGTCCCAGCCCTTCTCGGTCAGACCGAGGTGCCGGGTCAGCACACCGGCGTTGCCGAGGGTGGCGACGAAGGCGAACGCCAGCGGGACGCCGCCGAAGTTGGCGAGCACTCCGGATGCGGTGAGCACGGACTCGCGCAGCACGCGGGAGCGGGAGGTCACGACCGCCTGCGCGAGCGGCAGCCCGAGCAGGGCCGCGAGCCCGGCGGCCACGGCGGACAGCTTGACGCTGCCGAGCAGGGCGGTCAGGTAGGCGCCGTCCAGGGAGGTCGTCAGGTTGGCCGTGGTGTGGGACTCGGCTCCCGTCGCCGGGTCCTGGACGGTGAACGCGCCGTTCAGCATCGCCAGGGCGGGCAGCCCGAAGGCGAGCGAGGTGAAGGCGAGCAGAGGGACGACGGCGAGCCATCCCGGGGCGCGGCGCCGCCGCTTCACCGAAGCGGCGGGCGCCACGTCCGCCCGCGTGAGGGCGGTGGTCATCCGGAGACGGCCTTGCCCCAGCCCTGCGCGAGGACGTCCTTGGCCTTGCCCTGCTGGGCCTCGGACGGGAAGGTGGGCGTGCCGTCGACCTCCGGCAGCTTGGCGGCGGCGGCCCGGTCGAGGGTGCCGGCCTTCTCCATGGCGGGCATCAGGGCCGGGCGGGCGTAGCCCTTGAGCCACAGGTTCTGGCCCTCGGCGCTGTAGAGGTACTCCTGCCACAGCCTCGCGGCGGCCGGGTGCGGGGCGTCCTTGTTGACGGCCTGGGAGTAGAACTGGGCGTACCGGCCGTCGGTGGGGATGGCCACCTTCCAGTCGACGCCCTTGGACTTGAACTCGTCGGCGTACCCGGCGTTGAGGTAGTCCCAGTCGATGCTGATCGGCGTCTCGCCCTGCTCGACGGTGGCGGGGGTGGACTCGACGGGGGTGAAGTTGCCGTTCTTCCTCAGCTTGCCGAAGAAGTCGATGCCGGGCTGGATGTCGTCGAAGGAGCCGCCGGCGGCGAGGGCGGCCGCGTAGACGCCACCGAAGGCCGCGCCGGCCTTGGTCGGGTTGCCGTTGAGGGCGACCTGACCCTTGTACTCCGGCTTGAGCAGGTCCTCGAAGGTGGTCGGGCACTCCTTGACCCGCTTGGCGTCGCAGCCGATGGAGACATAGCCGCCGTAGTCGTTGTACCAGCGGGCCTGCGGGTCCTTCTGGCCGGCCGGGATGTCGTCGAACGCGACCACCTTGTACGGGGCGAGCAGGCCCTGCGCGGCGGCGCTGAGCGCGAAGGAACTGCCGAGGTCCAGTACGTCCGGGGCGCGGTCCTGGCCCTTGCGGGAGGTGACGGCGTTGATCTCGTCCTGGCTGGAGCCGTCCGGGTTCTCGACGTCGATCTTGATGCCGTACTTCTTCTCGAAGCCGTCGATCAGGGCGCCGTAGTTGGCCCAGTCGCGGGGCAGCGCGATGGCGTGCAGCCTGCCCTCCTTCTTGGCCGCCGCGACCAGCGCGTCCATCCCGCCGAGGTCGGCGGCGGAGGTGGCGGTGGCGGCGCTCTTGCCGTCGGCGGTGGCCGACGCCTTGTCGGGGGCGGCGCCACAGGCGCTCAGGGCGAGCGCGGCGACGACGGCGAGGGAGCCGCCCAGGAGGGCTGTTCTCGGCAAGGACACGGTCACGGTCTCTCCAGGAGTGCGCACGAGGGGTGAGGCAGAGCGGAGAACTTGTCTGAACAAGTTGGCCTCAGTACGCCCGTCGATGATGTCCTGCACGTGAACGCCGACGAAACCTCGAAGGCCCTTCACCTGCACAGTCTCATCCGGCCGGACCGGCACTGAAACTCGATTAGGCTGCCTACGCTGTGCACAACGGTCGACTCAAAGGGGAAGCATGACGGCACGCCACGAGGAGATCGCCGACGCCCTGCGGCGGGCCATCGACCGCGAGGAGTACACAGTCGGCAGCCGGCTGCCGACCGAGACGGCCCTGGCCGCCCAGTACGGCGTCGCACGCGGTACGGTCCGCCAGGCCGTCGCGGCCCTCACCGCCGAGGGACTGATCGGCTCCCGGCAGGGCGCCCGCCGGGTCGTGCTGGCCGGCCGTCGCAGCCAGAGCTTCGCCGAGCTGCGCAGCTTCGCCCAGTGGGCCCGCGCCATGGGCCGGGAGGCGACGGGGCAGGTGGTGGCCCAGGAGTACCGCCCGGCAGCCCAGGAGGACGCCGTCCGGCTTCAACTGGACGAGGGCACACCGGTGTTGCACGTTCTGCGGGTACGCGGACTGGACGGCGAACCGGTCCTGGTGGAGCGGACCGTGTACGCCGGCTGGGTCGCCCCCGCCGTCGAGGCGATCGAGCCCGACTGCGCGTCCGTCACCCAACGGCTCTACGCGGACACCGGCCTGGTCTTCGCCCATGGCGAACACCTCATCGACGCGGTCGCGGCGGGCGCCCAGGACGCCGAACTGCTCGGCGTCCGCCGCACGAGCCCGCTGCTGCGGGTCCGCCGGGTGACGACGACCCGCGAGGGGCGTCCCGTGGAGTGGTCGGACGACCGCTACCGTCCGGACGCGGTGAGCTTCAGCGTGCACAATTCGATAGGGAACAACGCCTTGGCACGCAAGACGGCCGGCTGAAGGGGGCCTTCATGGACGCCGCCGGAATCACCTCGCTGCCCTACGTCGACGAGCACACGACCGTCGTCGCGGCGGACACCGACGCCGTGTGGCGCGGGCTCGGCGCCGCGCTGGAGGAATCGTTCCGCGGTCGCGGTGCGGCCCGCTACGCCCGCCTGGTCGGGTGCGCGGACCGCGCGGCGTCCGGACCGCGCCCCTTCGCGGAGGGCTCGGCTCTCCCCGGGTTCCGGGTGGTCGCCGCCGACACGGGCCGGGAGCTGGTCCTCGCCGGACGCCACCGCTTCTCGTCGTACGCGCTGACGTTCCGCCTCGAACCGGCCGGTCCCGGGCGCTCGCGGCTGCGCGCCGAGACCCGGGCCGCCTTCCCCGGCCCGGCCGGCGCCCTCTACCGGCGGCTGGTGATCGCCACGGGCGGGCATGCGATGGGCATGCGGCGCCTGCTCTCGGCGATCGACCGGAGGTCGACGACGCGCTGCCGCCCCTGACCCAGGGTCTTTCGTTCGGCTCAGGCCGGATCAGTGAGCGGGGTCTGGTGCCGTGGATCGCAAGGCGGAGGAGGGCGGCAGGGCGGAGCCCTGCCAACCGACGACAACACCGCTGGGGGCACCCCCTGCTCGAAGAGCTTGGGGGAGCGGTGCCAGACCCCGCGAGCCCGGCATGATCCAAACGAGAGGCCCTAACCCGGCGCGCCCGAGGAGAAGCGGCGCAGCAGGGGGGAGAGCACCAGGACGGACTTCGTCCGTTCCACGAAGGGCTCGCCGGCGATGCGCTCCAGGACGCGCTCGAAGTGGCGCATGTCGGCCGCGAAGACCTGGACGATCGCGTCCGCCTCACCGGTGACGGTGGAGGCGGACACGACCTCCTGGTAGCGCTCCAGGCCCCGCTGGATCGTCTCCGGCGAAGTATGGCGCCGGCAGTAGATCTCGACGAACCCCTCGGTCTCCCAGCCGAGTGCCGCCGGGTCGACCCGGACGGTGAAACCGGTGATGGCCCCAGTGGCGCGCAGCCGGTCCACGCGCCGCTTCACGGCGGGCGCGGACAGGCCGACCAGCTGCCCGATGTCCGAATAGGAGCGGCGGGCGTCCTCGGCGAGGGCGTGCACGATGCGTTCGTCGAGATCGTTCAGCACTGTCGGTGGTTCACTTCTCGGGTACTCGGCGGGCTCAGTTCCAGCTGGCGTGCAGCGGCTTGCCCTCGGCGTAGCCGGCCGCGCTCTGGATGCCGACGATGGCCTTGTCGGCGAACTCCTCCAGGGAGCCGGCCCCGGCGTAGGTGCACGAGGAGCGGACGCCCGCGATGATCGAGTCGATCAGGTCCTCGACGCCCGGCATGGCCGGGTCGAGGAACATGCGGGAGGTGGAGATGCCCTCCTCGAACAGCGTCTTGCGGGCGCGGTCGTACGCCGACTCCTCGGAGGTGCGGTTGCGCACCGCGCGCGCGGAGGCCATGCCGAACGACTCCTTGTAGGGACGGCCGCCCGCGTCGTGCTGGAGGTCGCCCGGCGACTCGTAGGTGCCCGCGAACCAGGAGCCGATCATCACGTTGGACGCGCCTGCGGCGAGCGCCATCGCCACGTCGCGCGGGTGGCGGACACCGCCGTCGGCCCACACGTGCTTGCCGTACTTCCTCGCCTCGGCCGCGCACTCCAGGACCGCGGAGAACTGCGGGCGGCCCACGCCGGTCATCATGCGGGTGGTGCACATGGCGCCCGGTCCCACACCGACCTTGACGATGTCCGCGCCCGCCTGGATCAGGTCCTTGACGCCCTCGGCGGAGACGATGTTGCCGGCGGCGACGGGCACCCTCGGGTCGAGGTCGCGCACCAGCTTGACGGCGTTGATCATCGACTCCTGGTGGCCGTGCGCGGTGTCGATGACGAGGGTGTCGACGCCCGCGCCGAGCAGCTGCTCGGCCTTGCCGGCCACGTCGCCGTTGATGCCCACGGCGGCGGCGATGCGCAGCTTGCCCTGTGCGTCGGTGGCCGGGCTGTACAGCGTGGCGCGCAGGGCGCCCTTGCGGGTGAGGATGCCGGCGAGCCTGCCGTCCCTGTCCACGGCGGGCGCGTAGCGGCGGTTGGCCCCGTCCAGGGTGTTGAAGGCCTCGCGCGGGTCGATGTCCGCGTCCAGCAGGAGCAGGTCCTTGCTCATGACCACTTCGAGCTGGGTGAAGCGGTCGACGCCGGTCAGGTCCCGGTCGGTGACCACGCCGACCGGCCGGTGCTGCTCGTCGACGACGACGCCGGCGTTGTGTGCGCGCTTGGGCAGCAGGGCCAGGGCGTCGGCGACGGTCTGGTGCGGGGCCAGCACGATCGGGGTGTCCAGGACCAGGTGGCGGCTCTTGACCCAGGAGATCACGTCGGTGACGACGTCGATCGGGATGTCCTGCGGGAGGACCACGAGGCCGCCGCGGCGGGCCACGGTCTCGGCCATGCGGCGCCCGGCGATGGCGGTCATGTTGGCGACGACGAGCGGGATGGTGGTGCCCGTGCCGTCCGGGGAACCGAGGTCCACGCCCTGACGTGAGCCGACCGCGCTGCGGCTCGGCACCATGAAGACGTCGTCGTACGTCAGGTCGTACGCGGGCTGGATGTCATTGAGGAAACGCACGTGCCGCACATCCCAGTCGATCAGAGGTGACCCCCGGACAGGTCCGTCAGGGGGAAAGAGCACGTACTTCATTCTCCCATGGCGGGGAACGTGCCCTGCCCGGACAAAACGTCCAGGCCGGCCGCCGGCCGGCTAGGAGAAACCTCCAAGCGCGAGGGCGACGTCCAGGTCGGGCCGGCCGCCCCTCGCGGAGGCGAAGACCTCCTCGGCGATCTCCCATTCCTCCGGTCTGGCCTGCGCGTACGCCTGCCAGCCCCGGACCACGACCAGCATTCCGCGCTTCACCGCCTCGGCGGGCCAGAGGGTCTCGTCGCCGAGGCTGTCGGCCAGCGCGTCCCAGTTCCGTCCGAACCAGTCGGGCAGCGCGAGGTCACGGACGGCGCGGTCCATCAGTCCCGCCTTGTCCGTGACACCGTCGAGGTCCAGCGTGACCACGACCCGGTTCGCCAGGTCTTCGCTCATCTCAGTACCGCCCGGAACGTGTTGTAGTGATCATCGGTGTAGTAGAACTCCCCGCCCTGACCGGCGACGACGCGTCTGGCCCCGCGGTCGCGCGACCCCGGGGTCCGCACCGTGTACTCGTGGTAGTAGCCGCGCGGCTCCTTGGGCAGCCGCCCCTCGAAGTTGCCGAACACGGTGTTGTCCTGCCGGTAGGGGTAGGGGCCGCCCCTGTCGATGAGTTCGAGGGTCTGCCGGGCCTCGGCCGGCAGCCGGGACTGGCTGATCGTTGCCATCCCGTGGGCCCACGACGGCGCGGAGGGGTCGGAACCGGCCTGCCCGGAGGGCGAGCAGCCCGTCAGGAGGACGGCGAGCGTGACGAGGAGCCCCGCGAACACACGGGGGACGAACCGCAGCAGCATGCCGACGATGCTCCCACGGCCGCCCCGCCGTGTGCTCGTCAGGTGCCGTCCGGATCCGCCCTGTTGAGAGCGGGCCGGGGGGCGGGGCCCGCCGTCATCAGATAGTCCGCGGCCGAGGTGTCCGTGACCAGGCTGGTGACCAGGCCGGACCGCAGCACCGCGTCGATCGCCGCCGCCTTGCGCTGCCCGCCCGCGATCGCGACGACCTCGGGGATACGGCGCAACTGGTCGGCCTTGACGGTGATGCACCGCTCCCCCAGGTCCCGTCCGATCCGGCGGCCCTCGGCGTCGAAGAGGTGCGCGGCCATCTCGGCGGCGACGCCGAGCGAGGCGTAGTGGGCCCGCTCCTCGTCGCTGAGCATGTCGTGCACCGTCGAGATGCCCGGCTCCCAGGAACCGATGGACACGCAGGCGACCGTGACCTTGTCGAAGTATTCGAAGGCGCGCGCGATTCCGGTCTGGTGGCGCAGCGCGGCCGCGGTGGCCTCGTCCGGCAGCAGCATCGGCGCGTAGATGGGGTGGGCGTCGCCGCCCGAGACCTGGGCGGCGCGGCGCACGGCCTCCACCGAGCCGCGCTCCGAGGTCCCGGCGTCGTACACGCCGGTCAGCTGCACCACCGTGCACGGTGGCAGCCGGTTCAGGGCCGCCGCCATGTGGATGGTGGACCGGCCCCAGGCCAGACCCAGCACGTCTCCCTCGTCGACGAGCTCGCCGAGCAGATCGGCGGCCACTTCGCCGAGGTTCTCGGGGTCGGGCGTCTCCTCTGCCTCGGCCGGGGACTCGACCACGACGGCGTGCCTGAGGCCGTAGCGGGCGCGGAGCGCGTCGGAGCGCTCGGCGTCCAGCTCGGCGGGCACGCGGATCTCGATGCGCACGAGATCCCGTTCGAGAGCGGTCTCCAGGACCCGGGCCACCTTGAAGCGGCTGACGCCGAACTCCTCGGCGATCTGGATCTTCGATTTGCCCTCGAGGTAGAAACGGCGGGCCATGGCCGCCGCCTGCACCAGCTCAGCGGGTCCCATCCGCATGGCTGACCGGCCCGCCGACATACCCGACACGGCGATCTCCTCACTGCTGTTCACACTCTGGATTCACCGTTCATCCTTGCAGATGCGGCGCGCTTGATCAGCCCTGATGGTTGCCGTTCACGCAGCCGTTGTTCAGTGGCCGCATGCCCAGGACCCCTTGGCGGTGGCCGATTCCGCCTGACCGCGCAGGGCCCGCACCGCTTCAGCGGGGTCCTCGGCACCGTAGACCGCCGAGCCGGCGACGAACACGTCCGCGCCGGCCTCCGCGCACCGCTCGATCGTCGAGGCCGACACCCCGCCGTCCACCTGGAGCCACAGCTGAAGGCCGTGCTTGCCGATCAGCTCACGGGTGCGGCGGATCTTGGGCAGCATGATGTCGAGGAAGGCCTGGCCGCCGAAGCCCGGCTCCACCGTCATGATCAGGAGCATGTCGAGCTCGGGGAGCAGGTCCTCGTACGGCTCGATGGGGGTGGCGGGCTTGAGGGCCATCGAGGCCCGGGCGCCCTTGGCACGGATCTCGCGGGCCAGCCGGACGGGGGCGGCGGCCGCCTCGACGTGGAACGTCACGGAGGAGGCGCCCGCCTCGACGTACTGCGGCGCCCAGCGGTCGGGCTGCTCGATCATCAGGTGGCAGTCCAGCGGGGTGTCCGTAGCCCGGGCCAGGGACTCCACGACGGGCACGCCGAGCGTGAGGTTCGGGACGAAGTGGTTGTCCATGACGTCCACGTGGAGCCAGTCGGCCCCTTCGACCGCCTTCGCCTCCTCGGCGAGGCGCGCGAAGTCGGCGGACAGGATGCTGGGGTTGATCTGCACGGCCATGCCCCAAGCGTGCCATGCCCCGGCCCTCCGGTCCGCCCCGGTACCCCACTGGAATCCGAATCCGGGAGACGGCGGCGATGGCGCCCGAACAAGGCCGCCCTCCGCGGGAGCGGACCGGGTACGGCCCGCCCCACGAAGGGCTCGCTCCACGGGAGGGTCCGCGAGGCGGCGGGGCCGGTCAGCCGGTACGGCGGATCAGGGCCAGGTACATCGCGTCGGTTCCGTGCAGATGCGGCCACAGCTGTACGTCGGGGCCGTCGCCGAGGGCCCCGACGCCCGGCAGCAGGGGGCGGGCGTCGATCAGCTCGGTCTCGGGGAACTGCTTGAGCACGTCGCCGACCACGGCACGGGTCTCGGCCAGGTGCGGGGAGCAGGTCGCGTAGCCGACCACACCGCCGACGCGCACCGACTCCAGGGCCGTGCGCAGCAGGCCGCGCTGGAGCGGGGCGAAGCTGTCCAGGTCCTCCGGTCGGCGCCGCCACCGGGCCTCGGGACGCCTGCGCAGTGCACCGAGGCCGGTGCAGGGGACGTCGACCAGGACACGGTCGAAACTGCCGGGCCGCCAGGCGGGGCGCGTGCCGTCGGCGGCGATCACCTGGTACGGACCGGGGTTGCCCGCCAGTGCCTTGGCCACGAGCCCGGCCCGGTGGGGCTGCTTCTCGGAGGCGAGCAGGACGGCTCCGCGCTCGGCGGCCAGCGCGGCCAGCAGGGCCGCCTTGCCGCCGGGGCCCGCGCATCCGTCGAGCCACTTGCCGTCGGGGCCGTCGAGGGGCGCGTTCGCCAGGGCGAGCGCGACGAGCTGGCTGCCCTCGTCCTGGACGCCGGCCCGGCCCTCCCGTACCGCGTCCACGGCGCCGGGTTCGCCACCCTCGGTCAGCCGCACCGCGTACGGCGACCAGCGGCCCGGCACCGCGGCCTCCTCGCGCAGCAGTTCCTCGGTGGTGGCCCGTCCGGGCCGGGCGACCAGCGTGACCTCCGGCCGCTCGTTGTCGGCCTCCAGCAGGTCCTCGATCCCGGCGCGTGGGCCGCCGAGGGAGTCCCACAGGGCGGAGACGACCCAGCGGGGGTGGGAGTGGACGACGGCGAGGTGGTCCTCGGGGTCGTCGTCGTAGGGCGGGGCGACCTTCTCCAGCCATCCGTCGAGGTCGTTCTGCGCGACCTTGCGGAGCACGGCGTTGACGAACTTGGCCCGCCCGTCGCCGAGGACGACCCGGGCGAGCTCGACGGTGGCGGACACCGCGGCGTGGCTCGGGATGCGCGTTCCGAGCAGCTGGTGGGCGCCGAGCGACAGCACGTCCAGGACGGGCGGGTCCACCTCCCGCAGCGGGCGGTCGATGCAGGCCTCGATGACCGCGTCGTACGTCCCCTGGCGGCGCAGCGTGCCGTACACCAGCTCGGTGGCCAGCGCGGCGTCACGGCCGTCGAAATCGCCCTTCTCGCGTGCCTTGCGCAGCAGCGGGGGCATGACGAGGTTGGCGTAGGCGTCCCGCTCGTCCACGGCGCGCAGCGCCTCGAAGGCGAGAATACGGACGGGGTCCTTCTGGGGCCGGCGGTAGGGCTTGGCGGGCCTGCGGGGCCGACGGGTGTCGCTCACGAAAAAGGTGCTCCGGTTGTCTGGGTGCGCCGCGCTCGGGCACGCGGTGCTCCCAGCCTACGTCCCGGTCCGTGCCGCCCGGTCAGCCCCCGAGGGTCTCGCCCTCGGCGATGCGCGCACCGCGCGCCCAGTCCGCCGCCCGCATCGGCTTCTTGCCCTGCGCCTGCACCCACAGCAGCTCGACGGCGTACGAGCCGGTGCCGACGTGGACGTCGTTCTTGCCGACGGCGAGCGCGCCCGGGGCGAGGTCGGTGCGCTGCGGCGCCGGGGCGGCGTGGATCAGCTTGAGCCGCTCGCCGCGGAACGTGGTCCAGGCGCCGGGCGCCGGTGTGCAGCCGCGTACCACGCGGTCCACGCGCAGGGCGGGGGCCGTCCAGTCGACCCGGGCGTCCTCGACGGTGATCTTGGGGGCGAGGGTGATCCCCTCGGCCGGCTGCGGCACGGCCTTGAGGGTGCCGTCCTCGATGCCGTCCATGGTCGCGGCGAGCAGCCCGGCGCCGGCGAGGGCGAGCCGGGTGAGCAGGTCGCCGCTGGTGTCGGTGGGCCGGATCATCTCGGTGACGGTGCCGTAGACCGGGCCGGAGTCGAGTCCTTCCTCGATGAGGAAGGTGGAGGCGCCGGTGATCTCGTCCCCGGCCATGAGCGAGTGCTGCGCGGGGGCGGCGCCGCGCCAGGCGGGCAGCAGCGAGAAGTGCAGGTTGACCCAGCCGTGGGCGGGGATGTCGAGGGCCACCCTGGGCAGCAGGGCGCCGTAGGCGACGACCGGGCAGCAGTCCGGGGCGATCTCCCTCAGCCGCTCCAGGAACTCCGGGTCCCGCGGCTTGAGCGGCTTGAGCACCTCGATCCCGGCCTCCTCCGCCCGTTCGGCCACCGGGCTCGCGACCAGCCTGCGTCCGCGCCCGGCCGGTGCGTCGGGCCTGGTGACGACGGCGGCCACCTCGTGCCGCCCGGAGGCGAGCAGTGCGTCCAGAGCGGGAACGGCGACCTCGGGGGTACCGGCGAAGACGAGCTTCATGGGGTGGCTTGGGCCTCTCGGGCGGGGTGGACGGCGGGCAGCGCACCAGTCTATGACCACGTACTGGCCGCGCAGCGCGCGTCCGGCGCACAGGGGCGTACGTATGTATCCCTACGCCCCCACACCGTGACCCGTGGAGCGCGAGCGCGTTGGTCAAGAAAGAGTTGACCACAGCGGGCCGCTGTTCGGCCCGATTCCTTTCAACGCCGGTTCGAGAGGCTTGTTCATGGCCGACCACGCAACCCACGACGCCCAGGCCCGGGCCAGCCTTCACTTGCTGGTGCGGGACATCGAGCGGGTCCGCCGGCAGGTGGACGCGCTGCGCACGCTCAGCGCCCAGCTTGGCAACGTCTACCGCCCGCGCCGCTCCGGCCCCTCCACGGGCTTCGTCGTCTACGGACGTGCCCCCGCCCCGACCGTCCGTCTCGCCCAGGAGCTGCGGGACAGCGTCGAGACCCTGGTGACGGCCGCCGTGGACTTCGACCGCTCGCTCGGCTTCTCGTGGGACGCCGTCGGCTCGGCCCTCGGTGTCACCAAGCAGGCGGTCCACCGGCGCTACGGCGCCCGCCGCGCTGCGGCCCAGGCGGCGGCCGAGGCCGAGCGGGATCCGGACCCGGCGGGCACCCGCGCGGTCAATGTCGGCGCCGGCATCCCCACGGTCCCCGCGGCCCGCTCCATGCCGACCCAGCCGACGGCCGGCAGCCCGGTCCTCCGCGACGACCCCCGCCCCACCGCCTTCCCCGGCCCTCGCAACGGCTGACACCCCTTTCCCCCGGCCGCCTGTGCCCTCCCGGCCGGCACCCCCGGGAGGGCACAGGCGGAAGTGTCAGCCGATGTCCGGTGGGTCGATGCGGATCCAGATCGGTTCGGCGGTTCCGCGGGCCAGGCGGGTCGCCTGGGCGGACTTCAGGGCGGAGGCCAAGGCGGCCCCGGTGCCGGGCGGAACGCGGATCAGGGCGCGCGTCCAGTGCTCGCCGGGTGGGGGCGCGCCGGAGCGGCGGGGGCGGCCGGCAGGCGTGACCGGCAGCGGGACGGGTCCCAGCACCTCTGCCTCCCGCGGTAGTTCGACGGTGCGGAGGAAGTCCGACACCGCCTCCGCCGGACCCGACACGGCCGCCATGCGGGACACCGGCGGGAACCCCAGTTCGGCGCGCTCGGACAGCTCCCGCAGGGCGTGGCCGACGGGGTCCCAGCGCACCAGCGCCTGCACCGGCCGCAGGGTCGGTTCGGCCACGACGACCACGGTGCCGCCCTCCGGCTGGGGCCGGACCAGCGCGGCGGCCGCTGTCCAGCGCCGCAGCGCGTCCTCACCGGCGCGCAGGTCGGGCCGCCCGAGCATGGCCCAGCCGTCCAGGAGCAGCGCCGCCGCGTACCCGCCCTCGGCGACCGGCTCCGCGCCCGGGGTGCTGACCACCAGCGCCGGTGTCCCCGGCACCGTGTCCAGCACATGCTCGCGCCCCGAGGTCCGCACCGGCACGGACGGAAACGCCCGGCCCAGTTCCTCGGCGGTCCGCCGCGCCCCGACGATCTGGGCCCGCAGCCGGAACGAGCCGCACTCCGGGCAGTGCCAGGCCGGCTCCTCCCGGCCGCACCAGCCGCAGCCGAGCGCCCCGGCGTCCTGCCCCTGGAGGGGTCCCGCGCAGTGCCGGCACCGCGCGGGCTCCCGGCACTGCGCGCAGGCCATCCGCGGTACGTAGCCCCGGCGGGGCACCTGCACCAGCACAGGCCCGTGCCGCAGCCCTTCCCTGGCCGCCTGCCAGGCGAGCGAGGGCAGCCGGGCCGCCCGCGCGGCCTCGTCCCGGGCGAGTTCGGCGTCGCCCACCGTGCGCACGAGCGGAGCCGCCCGCCGCATCTGCTCCCTCGCGGCGACGAGCGGACCGGCCCAGCCGCTCTCGACGAGCTGCGCCGCCTCCACCGTGCAGCTCCAACCGCCCAGCAGGAAGCCGCACTTGTCCTGCGCGGCGCGCAGCAGCAGCACCTCGCGGGCGTGCGGCTGCGGCGCGTGCTGCTCGCTGTGGCTGTCGTCCCCGTCGTCCCACAGGGCTACCAGGCCGAGGTCCCGCACGGGCGCGAACATGGCGGCCCGGGTGCCGACGACGGCGCGCACCGAGCCCCGGCGTACGGCGAGCCACTGCCGGTACCGCTTCTCCGGACCCGCGTCGGCGGTGAGCAGCGCGTGCCGTCCCTCGCCGAGGAGGGCCGTCAGCGCGGCGTCGACCCGGGCGGCGGCCCGCCCGTCCGGGACGACAACGAGCGCGCCGCGGCCCGAGGCGAGCGCGGCGGCGACGGCGCGGGCCAGTTCCTCGCTCCACTCGGGTCCGGGCAGCGCGTTCCACACGGCACGCGGCGAGCCGCCCGCGGCCAGGGCGCGCACGAACGCGGCCCCCCGTTCGTAACGGGCCCAGGAGCCCGCGTCGGGTGCCGACGGCGGCGGCAGCGGTGCGGGCGAGGGCCGATCCTCGGCGCGCGCCCTGCGCGGCGGCACGGCGAGTTGCAGCACGTCGGCGAGGCTGCCCGCGTACCGGTCGGCGACGGCCCGGGCCAGGCCGAGCAGCTCCTCGCCGAGCACGGGCTCGGGCGAGACGACCTGGGCGAGCGCGGCGAGCGGCCCCGCGTAGTCGGACTCGGCCCGGCGCTCGATCAGGTAACCGTCGATGAGTCCGCCGCCCTCGCGCCGCCCCTCACGCACCCGGTGCCGTCCGGCTCCGAACCGCACGCGCACGCGCACTCCGGGCTGTGCGTCCGCGTCCAGTTCGGCGGGTACGGCGTAGTCGAAGTACCGGTCGAGGTGCAGTGCGCCCTTGTCGACCAGTACGCGCGCCACGGGCAGTCGCCCGGCGAGCTCGGCACCGCGCCAGGTGCGCGGCTTGGCCCGTGGCTCCTTCGCCTTGCGCACGGTCTCCCGGATGAGCGCAAGCTGCTCCGGCGGCGCCCCCGCGGCCCCGCCGTCCCCCGTCCTGTTCTCGCTGCTCACGCTTGCATTCTTACCAAACGGGACCGACAACCGACTGCGAGCGAGGCCCGGACCCACATGGGGTCCGGGCCTCGCTCAGGTCTCGCGGCGGCCGGGGGCCTTGTGGCCCCGGTCCTACAGGCCCGCCGCCTCGCGCAGCGCGTCCACGCGGTCCGTGCGCTCCCAGGTGAAGTCGGGCAGCTCACGGCCGAAGTGGCCGTACGCGGCGGTCTGGGCGTAGATCGGGCGGAGCAGGTCGAGGTCGCGGATGATGGCGGCCGGGCGCAGGTCGAAGACCTCGTCGATCGCCTTCTCGATCTTCTCGGGCTCCACCTTGTGGGTGCCGAAGGTCTCCACGAACAGGCCCACCGGCTCGGCCTTGCCGATCGCGTAGGCGACCTGGACCTCGCAGCGGGCGGCCAGACCGGCCGCCACCACGTTCTTGGCGACCCAGCGCATCGCGTACGCGGCCGAGCGGTCCACCTTGGACGGGTCCTTGCCGGAGAAGGCACCGCCGCCGTGGCGGGCCATGCCGCCGTAGGTGTCGATGATGATCTTGCGGCCGGTCAGGCCCGCGTCACCCATCGGGCCGCCGATCTCGAACCGGCCGGTGGGGTTGACCAGCAGCCGGTAGCCCTCGGTGTCCAGCTTGATGCCGTCGTCCAGCAGCGCCTTCAGCTCCGGCTCGACGACGAACTCGCGGATGTCGGGCGCCAGCAGCGAGTCCAGGTCGATGTCGGAGGCGTGCTGCGAGGAGACCACCACGGTGTCCAGGCGGACGGCCTTGTCGCCGTCGTACTCGATGGTGACCTGGGTCTTGCCGTCCGGACGCAGGTAGGGGATCGTGCCGTTCTTGCGCACGTCCGACAGGCGCTTGGACAGCCGGTGCGCCAGGAAGATCGGCAGCGGCATCAGCGTCGGCGTCTCGTCTGAGGCGTAGCCGAACATCAGGCCCTGGTCGCCCGCGCCCTGCTGGTCCAGCTCGTCGAACTCGTCACCCGCGGCACCACCGTCGACCCGGGACTCGTACGCCGTGTCCACACCCTGGGCGATGTCCGGGGACTGCGCGCCGATGGAGACGGACACGCCGCAGGAGGCGCCGTCGAAGCCCTTCTTGGAGGAGTCGTAGCCGATCTCGAGGATCTTGTCGCGGACCAGGGTCGCGATGTCCGCGTAGGTCTTGGTGGTGACCTCGCCGGCCACGTGCACCAGGCCGGTGGTGATCAGTGTCTCCACGGCGACCCGGGAGGTCGGGTCCTCGCGCAGAAGCGCGTCGAGAATGGTGTCGCTGATCTGGTCAGCGATCTTGTCGGGGTGACCCTCGGTCACGGACTCCGAGGTGAACAGGCGACGGGACACAACGCTCCCTGGGGTTGCAGCGGCTGCTGGCTGATCATTGGCGGACGGGCACGGGGCTGCGCCTGGCGTCGTCCGAGAACAGTTTATCGGTCGCGCTCGGCCGCCGGCCCACCTGTCTCGCCTCTCGGGAGCGCTGTGACCTGCGGCACGGGCATTGTGCCGAAGCCCGGCGACCTTGGCCAGAGTCGCCACGCGCCGGGCTTCGAAGTTCGGCGGGGCCGTACGGGCCGGGGGCGCTCAGCCGAGCCGGGCGGCCACCAGGTCCCACACGGTCTCGGCCAGGGCCTCCTTCGGTCCGTGCGGCACGGGTGTCTCGACGCCGTCGGCGGCCAGCACCACGGCCTCGTTGTCCTCCGCGCCGAAGGTCCTGCGCTCCCCCACCTCGTTGACCACGAGCAGGTCGCAGCCCTTGCGGGCGAGCTTCTTGCGCCCGTTGGCGAGGACGTCGTCGGTCTCGGCGGCGAATCCCACGATCACCTGTCCGGGCCGGGCCCGTTCGGCTGAAATCTCGGCGAGGATGTCCGGATTCCGCACCAGCGCGACGGGCTCGGGGTCCTCGCCGTCCTTCTTCTTGATCTTGCCGGTCGCGTAGGCAGCCGGACGGAAGTCGGCGACCGCGGCGGCCATGACCACCGCGTCGGCGTCCGCGGCGGCCTTCAGCACGGCCTCCCGCAACTGCACGGCCGTACCGACCCGGACGAGGTCGACGCCCGCCGGGTCCGGCAGGGCGGTGTTGGCGGCGACGAGCGTGACCCGGGCGCCGCGGGCCGCGGCCGTCCGGGCGAGGGCGTAGCCCTGCTTGCCTGAGGAGCGGTTGCCGAGGAAGCGGACGGGGTCGAGGGGTTCGCGGGTGCCGCCGGCGCTGACGACGACGTGCCGTCCGGCGAGGTCGGGCTCGATCGCGCCCCGGGCCAGCACACGGCGGCAGACCTCGAAGATCTCCGCCGGTTCCGGCAGCCGGCCCTTGCCGGTGTCGACGCCGGTGAGCCGGCCGACCGCCGGTTCGATGACGACGGCGCCGCGGCGGCGCAGCGTCGCCACGTTGTCCTGGGTGGCCGGGTGCTCCCACATCTCGGTGTGCATCGCGGGGGCGAAGACCACCGGGCAGCGGGCGGTGAGCAGGGTGTTGGTCAGCAGGTCGTCGGCGAGGCCGTGGGCGGCTTTGGCGAGCATGTCGGCGGTGGCGGGGGCGACGACCACCAGGTCGGCCTGCTGCCCGATGCGCACGTGCGGGACCTCGTGGACGTCGTCCCAGACCTCGGTGGAGACGGGGTGGCCGGACAGCGCCGACCAGGTCGCGGCGCCGACGAAGTGCAGCGCGGAGGCGGTCGGCACCACGCGCACGTCGTGACCGGACTCGGTCAGCCTGCGCAGCAGTTCGCACGCCTTGTAGGCGGCGATGCCGCCAGCGACCCCCAGAACGACCTTGGGCTTGCTCACCGGGCCTCCCCTCACTCGACACACGTACGCCGCGGCTCGTCGGCGTACGCGTCCATGCTGCATCATCGCGGGATCGGCTCCCGCACCCCCCGAGCACACCACAGGCCCGGCAATCGCGCTGCCGGGCCTGTGGAAAAAACCTGCTATGAAGAGCCGCGGGGACTGCCGGCGGACTACTGACCCGGGCCCTCGATGGCCTCGGACGTCAGCAGACCCGCGTTGATCTCGCGCAGCGCGATGGAGAGCGGCTTCTCGTGGACGTGGGTGTCGACGAGCGGACCGACGTACTCGAGGAGGCCCTCGCCGAGCTGCGAGTAGTACGCGTTGATCTGACGGGCCCGCTTGGCCGCGTAGATCACGAGGCTGTACTTCGAGTCGGTGGCCTCGAGGAGCTCGTCGATCGGCGGGTTGATGATGCCCTCGGGCGCGGAGATGGAAGAGGACACGCTCTACCTTCCGATGGATGGGAAAGAATCAGTTCGGTGCGACCGTCACGTTCACTGTCACGATCACACAACGTCCATCAAGGCTAGCAGCTCGCGAGCCACGTCCTCGACGGAGGTGTTGACCAGGGTCTCGTCGAACTCCGGTTCGGCCGCGAGTTCGATCTTCGCCGCCTCCAGTCGCCGTTCGATGACCTCGGGCGGCTCGGTCCCCCGCCCGGTGAGCCTGCGCACGAGTTCCTCCCAGGAGGGAGGAGCCAGGAACACCAGCCGGCCCTCGGGCATGGACTCACGGACCTGCCGGGCGCCCTGGAGGTCGATCTCCAGCAGCACCGGCACACCCGTCTCCAGGTGCTCCAGCACGGCGGCGCGCGGGGTGCCGTAGCGGTTGCCCGCGAACTCGGCCCATTCCAGCAGCTCGCCGTTGGCGATCATCTTGTCCATCTCGTCGTCGGTGACGAAGAAGTAGTGGACGCCGTGCTGCTCACCGGGGCGAGGCTTGCGGGTCGTCGCCGACACCGACAGCCAGACCTCGGGGTGTTCCTTGCGCATATGGGCGACGACCGTGCTCTTGCCGACCCCTGAGGGGCCGGAGAGCACGGTCAGCCGCGGACGTGCGTCCGGGGGTACGGGGGTCGCGCCCCGGGGTGTTACAGCCATGCGCCGATTATTCCAGCAATCGCGCAGTGCCCGGGACTCCGGCCCCAAGCCCCCGGATTCAGGAGCCGGTGCTGCCGAACTCGCGCTCCAGGGAGGCGATCTGGTTGGACCCGAGGCCGCGCACGCGGCGGCTCTCGGAGATGCCGAGCCGTTCCATGATCTGCTTGGCGCGGACCTTGCCCACGCCTGGCAGGGACTCAAGGAGCGCGGAGACCTTCATCTTGCCGATGACGTCGTTCTCCTGGCCCTGCTTGATGACCTCGTGCAGGGAGGCGCCGGAGTGCTTGAGTCGATTCTTGACCTCGGCCCGCTCCCGGCGAGCCGCGGCGGCCTTTTCGAGCGCGGCTGCGCGCTGTTCAGGGGTTAGGGGCGGAAGAGCCACGCCTACGTCACCTCGGATGTCGAACTGTCGGATACGGACCGGTGAGGAACCTAGTCGCCCCACACCTGGGGAGCCACGAGCAACACGCTTGCCCGTTCTCCCCCACTACCTTGAGGGCGTGGGAGGCGCCCCCACTCGACGGAGACTAGCGGTCCAGTCCGCCAGAGTCAGCGAGAACAGCGGAAAAGTCCTGGTCAGCCTCCGCCAGGCCGGGCATTTAGGACATAATGCCCCGGATTCGAGGATGTATCCAGGCTCGGGCGCGCCCCGGACCGCCCGCCGGGGCACTCAGCCGCCGGTCACCGCGGTCCTGATCTCCTCCGCGAAGCGCTCCGCGGCGTCGCGCAGCGCACCCGCCTCGGGACCGTGACGCAGAACACCCCGGCTGACGCTCGGGACCACGTTGCGCACGGCGGGGCCGAACACCCGGGGAAGGTCGGCCGGCGTCGCTCCCTGCGCGCCGATCCCGGGTGCGAGCAGCGGCCCGCCCATGTCCAGGTCGTACGACGACAGATCGCCCAGCGTGGCCCCCACCACCGCGCCGAAGGAGCCGAGCGGGGCCTGCCCCGCGTTCTCCTCGGCGAGGTGCGCCAGTACGGTCGCGGCGACGCTGCGGCCGTCGGGCCGCACGGCGTGCTGGACCTCGGCGCCCTCCGGGTTGGAGGTCAGCGCCAGCACGAAGAGGCCCGCGCCGCTCTCCCGGGCCAGGTCGACCGCGGGCCTCAGCGACCCGTAGCCGAGGTACGGCGAGACGGTGAGCGCGTCCGAGAACAGGGGCGCGTCCTCGCGCAGGAACGACTCGGCGTAGGCGGCCATGGTGGAGCCGATGTCACCGCGCTTGGCGTCCATGACGACCAGCGCACCGGCCGCCCGGGCCTCCTCGACCGACTTCTCCAGCACGGCGAGACCGCGCGAGCCGAAACGCTCGTAGAAGGCGCTCTGCGGCTTCAGGGCGGCCACCCGGCCGGCCAGCGCCTCCACCACGGTGCGGCTGAACCGCTCCAGACCGGCCACGTCGTCGTTCAGGCCCCACTCGGCGAGCAGGGAGGCGTGCGGGTCGATGCCGACGCACAGCGGGCCGCGCTCGTCCATCGCACGGCGCAGCCGCGCGCCGAAGGGTTCCACCGGACTCATGCCGTCTCCCCTGCCTTCCTCACATCGGCGCCGACCGCGTCGGCGAGCGTGGCGTACGGGCTGGTCCGCAGGCGTGCGGCGAGCCCCTTGTGGATCGCACGGCTCCAGAAGGGCCCCTGGTAGACGAAGGCGCTGTAGCCCTGGACCAGGGTGGCGCCGGCCAGGATGCGCTGCCAGACGTCCTCGGCGTTCTCGATGCCGCCGACGCCGACCAGCGTGACGCGGTCGCCCACGCGCGCGTAGAGGCGGCGCAGCACCTGGAGGGAGCGCGCCTTCAGCGGCGCGCCCGAGAGCCCGCCGGTCTCCTTCACGAGCGAGGGCGCGGACGCCAGCCCGAGTCCCTCGCGCGCGATGGTGGTGTTGGTGGCGATGATCCCGTCCAGGCCCAGCTCCACGGCGAGGTCGGCGACCGCGTCGACGTCCTCGTCGGCGAGGTCCGGCGCGATCTTCACCAGGAGCGGCACCCGGCGCCCGGGCACGACCCGGTCGGCGGCCTCGCGCACGGCGGCCAGGAGCGGGCGCAGCGCCTCGGTGGCCTGGAGGTCGCGCAGTCCGGGAGTGTTCGGCGAGGAGACGTTGACGACCAGGTAGTCGGCGTACGGGGCCAGCCGCTCGGCGGACTTCACATAGTCGCCGACGGCCTCCTCCTCCGGGACGACCTTGGTCTTGCCGATGTTGACGCCCACGACGGTCCTGAACACGGGCGTGCGCGAGGCGAGGCGCGCGGCGACGGCGAGCGAGCCCTCGTTGTTGAAGCCCATGCGGTTGATCAGCGCGCGGTCCTGGACCAGCCGGAACAGCCGCTTCCTCGGGTTGCCGGGCTGCGGTTCGCCCGTGACCGTGCCGATCTCGACGTGGTCGAAGCCGAGCATCGACATCCCGTCGATCGCCACGGCGTTCTTGTCGAAGCCGGCGGCGAGGCCGAAGGGGCCGTGCATCCGCAGCCCGAGGGCCTCGGTGCGCAGTTCCTCGTGGCGGGGGGCGAGGGCGGCGGCGGCGAACGTGCGCAGCACCGGGACGCGGGCGGCGAGCCGGATCCAGCGGAAGGCCAGGTGGTGCGCCTGTTCCGGGTCCATCCGCTGGAAGAACAGACGGAAGAAGAGCTTGTACATCACTGAGTCACTGAGTCCTCGGGTGTCCTCGGGGCCTCATGGGTCCCCCTGGTGCTCATGAAGAGGGGGACACCGTTTCCGGTGTCCCCCTCGGGGCTGCTAGTCGCGGGTCGCGGTCAGGAATCCCGCGTGTTCCTGGAGGGAACGGACACCCACCTCGCCCCGGTGCAGGGCGTCGATGCCCTGGACCGCCGCGGCGAGCGCCTGGACCGTCGTCAGGCAGGGCACGGAGCGCGCCACGGCCGCGGTGCGGATCTCGTAGCCGTCCAGGCGGCCGCCGGTGCCGTACGGGGTGTTGACGATGAGGTCGACCTCGCCGTCGTGGATGAGCTGGACGATGGTCCGCTCGCCGTTCGGCCCGCTGCCCTGGGACTGCTTGCGCACCACCGTGGCGTTGATGCCGTTGCGCTTGAGCACCTCGGCGGTGCCGGAGGTGGCGAGCAGCTCGAAGCCGTGGGCGACCAGCTCACGGGCCGGGAAGATCATCGACCGCTTGTCCCGGTTGGCGACCGAGATGAAGGCGCGTCCCTTGGTCGGCAGCGGACCGTAGGCCCCGGCCTGCGACTTGGCGTACGCGGTGCCGAAGACGGAGTCGATGCCCATGACCTCGCCGGTGGAGCGCATCTCGGGGCCGAGGACGGTGTCCACGCCGCGTCCCGAGGTGTCCCGGAAGCGGCTCCAGGGCAGCACGGCCTCCTTGACGGAGATCGGCGCGTCCAGCGGCAGTGTGCCGCCGTCGCCGTTCTTCGGCAGCAGCCCCTCGTCGCGCAGCTCGGCGATGGTCGCGCCCAGCGAGATCCGGGCGGCGGCCTTGGCCAGCGGCACCGCGGTCGCCTTGGAGGTGAAGGGGACCGTACGGGACGCGCGCGGGTTGGCCTCCAGGACGTAGGGGATGTCGCCGGACAGCGCGAACTGGATGTTGATCAGACCGCGCACCCCGACACCGCGGGCGATGGCCTCGGTGGAGGCCCGCAGCCGCTTGATGTCGTACCCGCCGAGCGTGATCGGAGGCAGCGCGCACGCCGAGTCGCCGGAGTGGATGCCGGCCTCCTCGATGTGCTCCATGACGCCGCCGAGGTACAGCTCCTCGCCGTCGTAGAGGGCGTCGACGTCGATCTCTATGGCGTCGTCGAGGAACCGGTCGACGAGCACCGGACGGGAGGGGCTGATCTCGGTCGACTCGGCGATGTACGTCTCCAGGCGCGCCTCGTCGTACACGATCTCCATGCCGCGGCCGCCCAGGACGTAGGACGGGCGGACCAGGACCGGGTAGCCGATCTCGTCGGCGATGGTCTTGGCCTGGGCGAAGGTGGTGGCGGTGCCGTGCTTGGGGGCCGGCAGGCCCGCCTCGGCCAGCACCTGGCCGAAGGCGCCCCGGTCCTCGGCCGCGTGGATCGCCTCGGGCGGGGTGCCGACGATCGGCACGCCGTTGTCCTTCAGCGCCTGCGCCAGGCCCAGCGGGGTCTGGCCGCCGAGCTGGACGACGACACCGGCGACCGGGCCGGCCTGCCGCTCCGCGTGGACGATCTCCAGGACGTCCTCCAGGGTGAGCGGCTCGAAGTACAGCCGGTCGGAGGTGTCGTAGTCGGTGGAGACGGTCTCCGGGTTGCAGTTGACCATCACGGTCTCGTACCCGGCGTCGTGCAGCGCGAAGGAGGCGTGGACGCAGGAGTAGTCGAACTCGATGCCCTGGCCGATGCGGTTGGGGCCGGAGCCCAGGATGATCACCGCGGGCTTCTCGCGCGGGGCGACCTCGTTCTCCTCGTCGTAGGAGGAGTAGAAGTACGGCGTCCTCGCGGCGAACTCGGCGGCGCAGGTGTCGACCGTCTTGTAGACCGGGCGGATGCCGAGGGCGTGCCGCACCTCGCGGACCACGTCCTCGCGCAGGCCGCGGATCTCGCCGATCTGCTGGTCGGAGAAGCCGTGCCGCTTGGCCTCGGCGAGCAGTTCGGCGGTCAGCTCGGGCGCCTCGGCCAGCTCGTCGGCGATCTCCTTGATCAGGAACAGCTGGTCGACGAACCACGGGTCGATCTTCGTGGCGTCGAAGACCTCCTCGGGCGTGGCGCCCGCGCGGACGGCCTGCATCACCGCGTTGATCCGGCCGTCGGTCGGGCGGACCGCCTCGCGCAGCATCTCGTGCTTGTCGCCGGGGTCGCCGACGAACGTGAACCGGCTGCCCTTCTTCTCCAGCGAGCGCAGGGCCTTCTGGAGGGCCTCGGTGAAGTTGCGGCCGATGGCCATGGCCTCGCCGACCGACTTCATGGTGGTGGTCAGCGTGGAGTCGGCCTGCGGGAACTTCTCGAAGGCGAACCGGGGCGCCTTGACGACCACGTAGTCGAGGGTCGGCTCGAAGGAGGCCGGGGTCTCCTGCGTGATGTCGTTGGGGATCTCGTCGAGGGTGTAGCCGACGGCGAGCTTGGCGGCGATCTTGGCGATGGGGAAGCCGGTCGCCTTGGAGGCGAGCGCGGAGGATCGCGACACGCGCGGGTTCATCTCGATGACGATGACCCGGCCGTCCTCGGGGTTCACCGCGAACTGGATGTTGCAGCCGCCGGTGTCGACGCCGACCTCGCGGATGACGGCGATGCCGATGTCCCGCAGGATCTGGTACTCGCGATCGGTGAGCGTCATCGCCGGGGCCACGGTGATGGAGTCGCCGGTGTGCACGCCCATCGGGTCGAAGTTCTCGATGGAGCAGACGACCACGACGTTGTCGTGCTTGTCGCGCATCAGCTCCAGCTCGTACTCCTTCCAGCCGAGGATGGACTCCTCGAGGAGCACCTCGGTGGTCGGGGAGAGCGTGAGGCCGGTGCCCGCGATGCGGCGCAGCTCGTCCTCGTCGTGGGCGAAGCCGGAGCCGGCGCCGCCCATGGTGAACGAGGGGCGGACCACGACCGGGTAGCCGCCGAGCTCGTCGACGCCGGCCAGGACCTCGTCCATGGTGTGGCAGATCACCGAGCGGGCGGACTCGCCGTGCCCGCTCTTCCGGCGGACGGCCTCCACGACCGCCTTGAACTGCTCGCGGTCCTCGCCCTTGTGGATGGCCTCGACGTTGGCGCCGATCAGCTCGACGCCGTACTTCTCCAGGACGCCGTTGTCGTGCAGCGCGATGGCGGTGTTGAGCGCGGTCTGGCCGCCCAGGGTGGGCAGCAGGGCGTCGGGGCGCTCCTTGGCGATGATCTTCTCGACGAAGTCCGGGGTGATCGGCTCGATGTAGGTGGCGTCGGCGATCTCCGGGTCGGTCATGATCGTCGCGGGGTTGGAGTTGACCAGGAGGACCCTGAGGCCCTCGGCCTTCAGGACGCGGCACGCCTGGGTGCCGGAGTAGTCGAACTCGGCGGCCTGGCCGATGACGATCGGGCCGGAGCCGATGACCAGGACGGACTGGATATCGGTGCGCTTAGGCACGCTGGCCCTCCATCAGGACTGTGCTCATCAAAGACGTGAAGCGGTCGAACAGGTAGGCGGCGTCGTGGGGTCCCGCGGCCGCTTCGGGGTGGTACTGCACGCTGAAGGCCGGCTTGTCGAGCAGCCGGAGGCCCTCCACCACGTTGTCATTGAGGCACACGTGGGAGACCTCGACGCGGCCGAAGGGGGTGTCGGAGACCCGGTCGATGGGGGCGTCGACGGCGAAGCCGTGGTTGTGCGCGGTGACCTCGACCCTGCCGGTCGTACGGTCCTGCACCGGCTGGTTGATGCCGCGGTGGCCGTACTTCAGCTTGTAGGTGCCGAAGCCGAGGGCGCGGCCGAGGATCTGGTTGCCGAAGCAGATGCCGAACAGCGGCGTACCGCGTTCCAGGACGCCGCGCATGACGGAGACGGCGTGGTCGGCGGTGGCCGGGTCGCCGGGGCCGTTGGAGAAGAACACTCCGTCGGGCCCGACCGCGTAGACGTCCTCGACCGTGGCCGTGGCGGGCAGCACATGCACCTCGATGCCGCGTTCGGCCATGCGGTGCGGGGTCATGCCCTTGATGCCGAGGTCGACGGCGGCGACGGTGAACTTCTTGTCGCCGATCGCGGGGACGACGTACGCCTCCTCGGTGGCCACCTCCGCGGACAGGTCCGCGCCCTCCATCCGGGGGGACTCCAGGACCCGGGCCAGCAGCGTGGCGTCGTCCTGGACGGCCTCCCCGCTGAAGACGCCGACGCGCATGGCGCCGCGCTCGCGCAGGTGGCGGGTGAGGGCGCGGGTGTCGATGCCGCTGATGCCGACGACGCCCTGCGCGGCGAGCTCCTCGTCCAGGGTGCGCCGGGCACGCCAGTTGGAGGGCCGGCGGGCGGGGTCGCGCACGACGTAGCCCGAGACCCAGATCCGCTTCGACTCGGGGTCCTCGTCGTTGACGCCGGTGTTGCCGACGTGCGGGGCCGTCATGACGACGACCTGGCGGTGGTACGACGGGTCGGTGAGGGTCTCCTGGTAGCCGGTCATGCCGGTGGAGAACACGGCCTCGCCGAACGTCTCCCCCACGGCCCCGTAGGCACGGCCGCGGAAGATCCGGCCGTCCTCGAGGACGAGTACGGCGGGAACCCTGGAGGTTCCCCTGGTGGAGGTGGTCATCGTTCGGCGCCTTCCGTGGTGTTCTTCTCGATCATGGAGTTCAGGGCCTCGACCCACTCGGTGTGCTCGGCCGCCCGGTCGGAGCGGAACCCGGAGTCGATCAGCCGGTCGCCGTGCTCCCAGGTCACGACGAGCAGACCGCCCTCGGTGAGCACCTTGCCGGCGATGCCCTTGTCGAGCCGCGCCCCGCGCAGCCGCGCGGCCGGCACGAAGAAGTCGCCGGCTCCGGGGCGCACCACGTCCAGGCCCGCGTCGGTCAGGGTCAGCTCGGCCCGGCTGCGGGTGCCCAGGCCACGCGCCACGATGCGGTCCAGCCACTGTCCGGCGGTGGTGGAGCCGTGGTAGCGGCCGGTCATCGTCAGGGTCGCCGGACCGGGTTCCTCGGGCGCGTCCGGCAGCTCGGGCAGGTCGCCCTGCAGGGTGGCGCGCCACTTCCAGCCCTCGCGCATCAGCCAGTAGACGAGGGCGATGAACATGAGGAGGCCGACCAGCCAGCCGACGCGGGCGGCCCAGTCGGTGACCGCGGCCGATTTCCCTTCCGCGGCGATGTCGGTCGCGATCCCAGCCGCGAGCAGAGGTGCAGGTGTCACGTGAGCTTCCCGTCGACGAGCGTGGCCTTGCCCCGGAGCCACGTGTGGGTGACACGGCCCGGCAGCTCGCGTCCCTCGTAGGGCGTGTTCCGGCTGCGCGAGGCGAAGCCCGCGGGGTCCACCTGCCCACGGTATGCCGTGTCGACCAGCGTGAGGTTGGCGGGCTCACCTGCCGAGACGGGGCGGCCGTGGCCGGTGGCCCGTCCGATCCGGGCCGGTGCGAAGGACATGCGGTCCGCGACGCCCGCCCAGTCCAGCAGGCCGGTGTCGACCATGGTCTCCTGGACCACCGACAGGGCGGTCTCCAGGCCGACCATGCCCATGGCGGCCGCGGCCCACTCGCAGTCCTTGTCCTCGTGCGGGTGCGGGGCGTGGTCGGTGGCGACGATGTCGATCGTGCCGTCGGCGAGTGCCTCGCGCAGGGCGCGCACGTCCCGTTCGGTGCGCAGCGGCGGGTTGACCTTGTAGACCGGGTCGTAGGTGCGCACCAGCTCGTCGGTGAGAAGCAGGTGGTGCGGGGTGACCTCGGCGGTGACCTGGATGCCGCGGGACTTGGCCCAGCGGACGATCTCGACGCTGCCCGCGGTCGACAGGTGGCAGATGTGGACACGGGAGCCGACGTGCTCGGCGAGCAGGACGTCCCGGGCGATGACCGACTCCTCGGCGACGGCAGGCCAGCCGCCGAGACCCAGCTCGGCGGAGACGACGCCCTCGTTCATCTGGGCGCCCTCGGTCAGCCGCGGCTCCTGGGCGTGCTGGGCGACGACGCCGCCGAAGGCCTTCACGTACTCCAGCGCGCGGCGCATGATCACCGCGTCGTCGACGCACTTGCCGTCGTCGGAGAAGACGGTGACCCCGGCGGCCGACTCGTGCATGGCGCCGAGTTCGGCGAGCTTCCTGCCCTCCAGGCCGACCGTGACGGCGCCGATGGGCTGCACGTCGCAGTAGCCGTGCTCCCGGCCCAGACGCCAGACCTGCTCGACGACGCCGGCGGTGTCGGCCACGGGGAAGGTGTTGGCCATGGCGAACACGGCGGTGTAGCCGCCGGATGCGGCCGCGCGGGTGCCCGTCAGGACGGTCTCGGAGTCCTCGCGGCCCGGCTCGCGCAGGTGGGTGTGCAGGTCGACCAGGCCCGGCAGCAGCAGCTTGCCGTCGGCCTCGACGATCTCCGCGCCCTCGGCGCACAGCCCGGTGCCGACTGCCTCGACGGCCTCGCCGTCGATCAGGACGTCCTGCGGCGCGCCGCCGAGCACCTTGGCACCACGGATAAGGATCTTGCTCATGTGTCTTACTTCTCCTCGGCGAAAGAGGTGCGCGCGGAGCGCTCGTCGGAGGGGCGGTGGTGGGAGACGGGCGGGCGGGCTTGGGGGGCGGGTTCCATGCCGCCGAGCAGCAGGTACAGCACGGCCATGCGGATGGAGACGCCGTTGGCGACCTGCTCGACGGCGGTGCAGCGGTCGGAGTCGGCGACCTCGGCGGTGATCTCCATGCCGCGGACCATCGGGCCGGGGTGCATCACGATGGCGTGCTCGGGCATCCTCGCCATCCGCTCGCCGTCCAGGCCGTAGCGCCGCGCGTACTCGCGCTCGGTCGGGAAGAAGGCGGCGTTCATCCGCTCGCGCTGCACGCGGAGCATCATCACCGCGTCGGACTTGGACAGGGTGGCGTCGAGGTCGTAGGAGACCTCGCAGGGCCAGGCCTCGACGCCGACCGGCAGCAGGGTCGGCGGGGCGACCAGGGTGACGTCGGCGCCGAGGGTGTGCAGCAGGTCGACGTTGGACCGGGCCACCCGGCTGTGCAGCACGTCGCCGACGAGGGTGACGCGCCTGCCGGACAGGTCCTGGCCGAGGCCCGCGTCCCTGCCGACCAGCCGGCGGCGCAGGGTGAAGGCGTCGAGCAGGGCCTGGGTGGGGTGCTGGTGGGTGCCGTCGCCCGCGTTGATGACGGCGGCGTCGATCCAGCCGGAGTTGGCCAGCCGGTACGGGGCCCCGGAGGCGCCGTGCCGGATGACCACGGCGTCGACGCCCATGGCCTCCAGGGTCTGGGCGGTGTCCTTCAGGGACTCGCCCTTGGACACCGAGGATCCCTTGGCGGTGAAGTTGATGACGTCCGCGGACAGCCGCTTCTCCGCGGCCTCGAAGGAGATCCGGGTGCGGGTGGAGTCCTCGAAGAAGAGGTTGACGACGGTGCGGCCGCGCAGGGTCGGCAGCTTTTTGATCGGCCGGTCGGCGACTCGTGCCATCTCCTCGGCGGTGTCGAGGATCAGGACGGCGTCGTCACGGGTGAGGTCGGCGGCCGAGATGAGATGACGCTGCATCTGTCAGGCTCCGTAAGGCGGTTCATTCGGGAGAAATGAGGCAGACGGGCGCGTGCGAGGGCACACGCGCGGGGCGTACGGCGATGCGTACGCGCGCGTGTTACGGGTGTTCGCCCTGGGCGGCCGGTTTGGCGCCGAGCAGCACGGTGTCGCGACCGTCCTCCTCGGCGAGCAGGACCTTGACCGTCTCCCGCAGCGACGTGGGGAGGTTCTTGCCGACGTAGTCGGCGCGGATCGGCAGTTCGCGGTGGCCGCGGTCGACGAGGACGGCGAGCTGCACCGCGCGCGGGCGCCCGATGTCGTTCAGGGCGTCGAGGGCGGCGCGGATGGTGCGGCCGGAGAAGAGGACGTCGTCGACGAGGACGACCAGGCGGCCGTCGAGGCCGTCACCGGGGATCTCGGTGCGGGCCAGCGCTCGCGGCGGCTGCAGGCGCAGGTCGTCGCGGTACATGGTGATGTCGAGCGAGCCGTGCGGGACCTTGCGCTCGGTGATCTGCTCGAGCTTGGCGGCGAGCCGCTCGGCGAGGAAGACGCCCCGGGTCGGAATGCCGAGGAGCACCACGTCGTCGGCGCCCTTGGCGCGCTCGACGATCTCGTGGGCGATGCGGGTCAGTACCCGCGCGATGTCGGGGCCCTCGAGAACGGGCCGGGCTTCGGACGCTTGCGCGTCGGCGTGCGTGTCCATACGAAACGGACCTCCTTCTCCGCCTCACGGGACGGACCTTAAAGGACGTCGGAATTGCGCCATACACGCTACCAGGTGCCGGAGACCTCTCCACTCACCCCCTTGGCGCAACCGGCCTCGGCCACCCGGAAGCGGCGGCCCGGACCATTCGGCTTGACGCAGCAGAGTAACGCTGCGTAACCTCACAGTGAGTTACCAGCCGCGCGGTCCGGCAGCGAGGCCAGCCGCGTCGACACAGTGTCCGGGGAGCCATATGTCCAGCGAATACGCCAAACAGCTCGGGGCCAAGCTCCGGGCGATCCGCACCCAGCAGGGCCTTTCCCTCCACGGTGTCGAGGAGAAGAGCCAGGGACGCTGGAAGGCGGTCGTGGTCGGTTCGTACGAGCGCGGCGACCGTGCCGTGACCGTGCAGCGCCTCGCCGAGTTGGCGGACTTCTACGGGGTCCCCGTGCAGGAACTGCTGCCGGGCACCACCCCGGGCGGCGCCGCCGAGCCCCCGCCGAAGCTGGTCCTCGACCTGGAGCGGCTGGCCACGGTGCCGGCCGAGAAGGCGGGCCCCCTCCAGCGGTACGCGGCCACGATCCAGTCGCAGCGCGGTGACTACAACGGCAAAGTGCTCTCCATCCGCCAGGACGACCTGCGCACACTCGCCGTCATCTACGACCAGTCGCCCTCGGTCCTGACCGAACAGCTGATCAGCTGGGGCGTGCTGGACGCGGACGCGCGTCGCGCGGTGGCGTCCCACGAGGAGAGCTGACCGCTCGGCCTATTCAGCAGAAACGTGCCGCCGGGGTGGCCGGAACCTTCTGGTTCCGGCCACCCCGGCGGCTTTTCCGTGGTCCTGGAAGGGCGGGCGCGGATCTGCCGGAGCGGGCCGCGCAGACGGTCGAGGGGCCGGGGACACGCGCGGACGCCGAGGGGCCCGCAGCAGTCGTGCTGCGGGCCCCTGCGAGTCCGTGCGGCGCCGGCCTGTGCGGCCGGCTCCTTCTACGCCTGATCGCGGCGGAGGGAGGGCTTGAGCTCCTTCAGGCGGCCGAGCAGGCCGTTGACGAACGAGGGGGACTCGTCCGTGGAGAACTCCTTCGCCAGCTGCACCATCTCGTCCAGCACCACGGCGTCCGGGGTCTCGTCGGCCCAGATCAGCTCGTACGCGCCGAGCCGCAGGATGTTGCGGTCGACGACCGGCATGCGGTCCAGCGTCCAGCCGACCGCGTACTGCGCGATCAGCTCGTCGATTCGGGTCGCGTGCTCCGCGTAGCCCTCGACGAGCTGCATCGTGTACTCGCTCACCGGAGGCTGCCGGGTGTCGCTCCGGGACAGCCGGATCCAGTCGGCGAGGACCGTCAGGACGTCGGCGCCGCGCTGGTCGCCCTCGAAGAGGATCTGGAAGGCACGCTTGCGGGCCGTGTTGCGAGCAGCCACGGTTAGCTGTTCACCCGGCCGAGGTAGTCGCTCGTGCGGGTGTCGACCTTGATCTTCTCACCGGTGGTGATGAAGAGCGGGACCTGGATCTGGTGACCGGTCTCCAGGGTGGCGGGCTTGGTGCCACCGGTGGAGCGGTCGCCCTGGACACCCGGCTCGGTCTCGGCGATCGTCAGCTCGACGGCGGCGGGCAGCTCGACGAAGAGCACCTCGCCCTCGTGCTGGGCGACGGTGGCCTCGAAACCCTCGATCAGGAAGTTGGCGGTGTCGCCGACGGCCTTGCGGTCGATGTGGAGCTGGTCGTAGGTCTCCATGTCCATGAAGACGAAGTAGTCGCCGTCCATGTAGGAGAACTGCATGTCACGCTTGTCGACGGTGGCCGTTTCGACCTTGACGCCGGCGTTGAACGTCTTGTCGACGGTCTTGCCGGAGAGCACGTTCTTGAGCTTGGTGCGCACGAAGGCCGGGCCCTTGCCGGGCTTGACGTGCTGGAACTCGACGACGGACCACAGCTGGCCGCCGTCGAGCTTGAGCACCATGCCGTTCTTGAGGTCGTTCGTGGAAGCCACGGTTGCGGAATCTCCTGGACTGACGTACGACCCGGGGGCAAGCGCACAGCGCGAGGCTAGAGCGCGAGGAGCTCCTTGGTCGTGATGGTGAGTAGCTCGGGTCCGCCGTCCGCCTCGGGGCGTACGACGAGCGTGTCATCGATCCGGACACCGCCCCGGCCCGGGAGGTGGACCCCGGGTTCGACAGTGACCGGCACGCAAGCGTCCAGTTTACCCATGGCTGAAGGGGCCAGCTGCGGGTCCTCGTCGATTTCGAGTCCGACACCGTGTCCGGTGAGGGGTTGAAGACTCTCGGTGAACCCGGCCGAATCCAGTACCTGGCGTGCGGCGCGGTCGACTTCGCGGCAAGCGGCGCCGGGGGCCAGGGCCTCCCGTCCGGCGCGCTGGGCTGCGAAGACGAGGTCGTAGAGCTGGATCTGCCAGTCCGCGGGAGACGTGCCGATCACGAAGGTGCGGCCGATCTCGCAGCGGTAGCCGCGGTAGGCGGCGCCCAGGCACACGGTCAGGAAGTCGCCCTCCTCGACCCGCCGGTCGGTGGGCCGGTGGCCGCGACGGCCGGAGTTCGGGCCGGTGGCCACGGAGGTCGGGAACGCGGGTCCGTCGGCGCCGTGGTCGACGAGCCGCCGCTCCAGCTCCAGGGCGAGATGGCGCTCGGTGCGGCCGACCAGGATGGACTCCAGCAGCTCGCCGAGGGCCTGGTCGGCGATCTCGGCACCGATTCTCAGACAGGAGATCTCCTCCTCGTCCTTGACGACTCTGAGCTGCTCGACCGCGCAGCCCAGATCGGCCAGGCGCAGCCGACCCGCCACCGAGCCGAGGGCACGGTGGCGGGCCACCGTGAGGTGGTGCTCCTCCACGGCGAGCGAGTCGGCGCCCTGGGCCCGCGCGTGGTCGGCGGCGGCGACGGCCGGATCGCCGCCGGGGGGTTGGGGCAGGATCTGCACCCGCAGTGCCTCGTCGGGACTGCCCTCGTAGGGCCGGTCGTCCGGCGGGCTCTGGCACACCAGCAGGTCCTCGCGCCTTCCGAGAAGCAGGACGGCACCCTGCGGGGCGGCCCCCGCGAGATACCGCACATTGGCGGGACGAGTCACCAGCGCCGCCGCGCTGCCGCCCGCGTTGCAGCGCTCCCTCAGCCGGGTCCGGCGGGCCGCGTACACCTCTGACATGAACCGAGCGTAAGAGTCATGGCTCAATATCGCCGTTCGAGAGGTCCGAGTGGGTCTGCCGGATCCCGGCCGCGGCCCGCCCAGCGCCTCCCGGATCCCGGCTTCGGCCCGCCCGGGGCCGCCGGGCACGGCCGCGTCCTACCAGTTCGGGGGGCTTGCGATGGCCCGGGACAGGACCTCGTCCAGGACGCGCGCCGTGGCCGGGACGTCGAGCTGGGAGTTGTCGATGATGGGGAGCCCGGAGCCGTACCAGCCGGCCATGCGGCCGTGGATGCGGGCGACTTCCTCGTCGGTCAGCCGGCGGTTTCCGGAGCGTTCGGCGTTGCGCTCCAGGACGATGTCGAGGCCGGGCAGCAGCACGACCGGGAGCAGGCCGGGGCCGACATGGCGCTTCCAGCCGCCGAGTCCGACCACCGGGCGGTCGGGGAAGACGGCGTCGTCGAGGATGCACGAGATGCCGTTGGCGAGGAAGTTGCGGGCGGCGAAGCCGCAGGTGCGGCGGGCGAGCCGGTACTGGGCCTCGGAGTGGTCGTTCCATCCCGACTGCGGGTCGGCGAAGCCGGAGCGGACCCACTCGCGGACGTCGTCGAGGCTGATGTGTGCGGTGGGCACGCGGCGGTGGTCGGCCCAGTACTTGGCGACGCTCGTCTTACCCGCCCCCGCCGGCCCGATCAACAGCACCGCCAGCGTGGTGGCCGACGGATCGGGCGCACTCTGAGCGGGCGGCGCACTGGGCATCCCGACGGGGCCCCCGGGCGGCAGCCGGACATGCCCGGTCCCATCGGGCACGGGTGCCGCCCCGGGCGGCGGCACGGCGGGAGCCGGCTGTCGGGGAACCTGGGGGTGCGGCACGGATGGGGGCGGGCCCTGGGTGTGCGGGGCTTGAGGATGCGGCGCGGAAGGGGGCGGCCCCTGGGGGCGCGGGTTCTGGACATGCGGAGCCGACGGATGCGGACCCTGAGGATGCTGACTCTGGGAAGGCGGCGTGGTCGAGGGCGGGCCCTGAAGGTGCGGGTTCTGGGCATGCGGTGCCGATGGATGCGCGACCGGTGTGTGCGGCGCCGATGCGGGTGGGCCCTGGGGGTGCCGGCTCTGGGAAGGCGGGACCGGCGGCTGGTGGTTCGGGGGGCCGGGATAGCCCGGGGGCCGTGCGGGGGGCGGGCCCTGGGGGGCGTTCGGGTGCCGCGGGTCCGGGTGTTGCGCGGCCGGCGCCCAGCCGGCGGCCGGTCCGTGCCCCGGCTGGTGGGGCGGCGGCAGCGGTGAACCCACTGCGTCCTGCATCCGGTGCGACTCCGTCTCGTACGGGGCAAATGGCGCCGACGGCGGGCCCGAGCCCGCCGCCTACCGAACGGTACCGTCCCCGGCCGCCATTTGGTGAACGGCCGGGCACGGTCCGACGTGCCCGTCGCGACAGGCGGAGCGGGGCGGATCCGGCGCGGTGGTACTTACTGTCCGACCTCGCCGTACGCGCCGAGCAGCACGGCCGGGTCGGGACCCTCCAGGACGGTGGGCTTGGCGAGGCCGTCCAGGACGATGAAGCGCAACAGGTCGCCGCGGGACTTCTTGTCGACCTTCATCGTCTCCAGCAGCTTGGGCCACTGGTCGTATCGGTAGTGCAGCGGCAGGCCCACCGATTCCAGGACCGTGCGGTGGCGGTCGGCCGTGGCGTCGTCCAACCGCCCGGCCAGGCGCCCGAGTTCGGCGGCGAAGTGCATGCCGACGGCGACCGCCGCACCGTGCCGCCACTTGTACCGCTCGTTCTTCTCGATCGCGTGGCCCAGCGTATGGCCGTAGTTGAGGATCTCCCGCAGGCCCGACTCCTTCAGGTCGGCCGAGACGACGTCCGCCTTGACCCTGATGGACCGCTCGATGAGTTCGGCGGTGTGCGGGCCGGCCGGGGTCCGGGCGGCCTCGGGGTCGGACTCGATCAGGTCCAGGATCACCGGGTCGGCGATGAAGCCGGCCTTGATGACCTCCGCGAGCCCGGAGACGTAGTCGTTGACCGGGAGGGAGTCCAGCGCCGCCAGGTCGCACAGCACGCCCGTCGGCGGGTGGAAGGCGCCCACGAGGTTCTTGCCCTCGGCGGTGTTGATGCCGGTCTTGCCACCGACGGCCGCGTCCACCATGGCCAGCACGGTGGTCGGGACGGCGATCCAGCGCACCCCGCGCAGCCAGGTCGCGGCCACGAATCCGGCCAGGTCGGTGGAGGCGCCGCCGCCCACGCCCACGATGACGTCGGTGCGGGTGAACCCGCACTGGCCCAGCGCCTTCCAGCAGTAGGCGGCGACCTCCGCGGTCTTGGCCTCCTCGGCGTTCGGCACCTGGATGGCGACGGCCTCGTAGCCCTGCTCGGCCAGGTCGGCACGGAGCGCGTCCCCGGTCTCGGCGAGCGCCTCGGGGTGGATCACGGCGACCCGCTTGGCCTTCTCACCGACCAGACCGGTGAGTTCGCCGAGGAGCTGACGGCCTACCAGCACGTCGTACGCCTCGGTGCCGGCCGAGCCGGCGATGTGGATCCGCGTGACCGACTCGCTCATGCTTCCTTCAACTCCATTGCGTCCAGGGCGGCTTGGGTGACCTCTTCGGGGCTGCGCCCATCGGTCGGCACGACCGCGGTGGCCACCTCCTCGTACAGGTGCCGCCGGGCCTCCATCAGCTCGCGCCACTGCTTGCGCGGGTTCACGGCGAGCAGCGGGCGGGCCACGTTCAGGCCGGTGCGCCGGACGGCTTCCTCGACGTCCATCGACAGGTACAGGACCGGCAGCGCGGAGATCAGCGCCCGCGTGTCCGGATCCAGGATCGCGCCACCGCCGAGGGCCAGTACGCCGTCGTGCTCGGCGAGCGCCCGGCGCACCGCCTCCTTCTCCGCGGCGCGGAAGAACGGCTCGCCCTCGTCGACGAAGATCTCGGCGATGCTGCGGCCCTGCTCCGCGACGATGTCGTCGTCGACGTCCCGGTAGGCGAGCCCGAGGCGGTCGGCCAGCATCCGCCCGACGGTGGACTTGCCGACGCCCATGGGCCCGACCAGGACGACGACCGGTCCGGCGCTCACCGGATCGCCAGGTTCTCGAGGTAGGACCGCACGTTCCGGCGGGTCTCCGGCACGCTGTCGCCGCCGAACTTCTCCGCGACGGCGTCGGCGAGGACGAGGGCCACCATGGCCTCGGCCACGATGCCGGCGGCCGGCACCGCGCACACGTCGGAGCGCTGGTGGTGGGCCTGCGCCGCCTCACCGGTGGCCACGTCCACGGTCCGCAGGGCCCGAGGCACGGTCGCGATCGGCTTCATCGCGGCGCGCACCCGCAGCAGCTCGCCCGTGGTCAGCCCGCCCTCGGTTCCGCCGGAGCGGCCCGTGGCACGCCGGATGCCCTCGTCGGTGGTGACGATCTCGTCGTGCGCCTTGGAACCGGGCACCCGCGCCAGGTCGAAGCCGTCGCCGACCTCGACGCCCTTGATCGCCTGGATGCCCATGAGCGCGGCCGCGAGCCGGGCGTCCAGCCGCCGGTCCCAGTGCACGTGCGAGCCGAGGCCCACCGGCACGCCGTACGCCAGCACCTCCACCACGCCGCCGAGCGTGTCGCCGTCCTTGTGGGCCTGGTCGATCTCCGCGACCATCGCCTTGGAGGCGTCGGCGTCCAGGCAGCGCACCGGGTCCGCGTCCAGCTTCTCCACGTCCGCCGGGGTCGGGTACACGCCGTAGGGCGCCTTGGCCGCGGCCAGCTCGACGACATGGCTGACGATCTCGATGCCGGCCGTCTCCTTCAGGTACGACCGGGCCACGGCGCCCAGCGCCACACGGGCCGCGGTCTCCCGGGCGGAGGCCCGCTCCAGCACCGGCCGGGCCTCGTCGAAGCCGTACTTCTGCATGCCCGCCAGGTCGGCGTGTCCGGGCCGGGGCCGGGTCAGCGGCGCGTTGCGGGCCACCTCGGCCAGCTCCGCCGGATCCACCGGGTCGGCGGCCATGACCTTCTCCCACTTGGGCCACTCGGTGTTGCCCACCATGATCGCCAGCGGCGAGCCCAGGGTGAGGCCGTGCCGGACGCCGCCGAGGAAGGTGACCTCGTCGCGCTCGAACTTCATCCGGGCTCCGCGCCCATAGCCCAGGCGCCGCCGTGCGAGGTGGTCCGCCACCATCTCCGTGGTGACGGGCACGCCGGCGGGAAGGCCCTCCAGCGTGGCGACAAGTGCGGGTCCGTGGGACTCCCCCGCGGTCAGCCAGCGCAACCTGCTCAACGGTGCTCCTCATGCTCGCGCCTGGAACTGCGACGACGCGACCGGGTGCGCGGCCCTGGCCCGCCACCTCCGATCCTCCCACGTCCGGGTACCTGTCCCGGTCGCCGGTCCAGCAGTCGGACTCCGGGCGGACACACGCCACCCCCGGCGCCCCCCGTCGGCCCGCCGCGAGCGCACGGCGGTACAGCTTCCCGGATCGGGACGGACGAGCCCTGGTCAGCGGGCCGCGAGGGCCTTCTCGCCCGCTTCGCGCATGGCGTGCAGGGGGGCCGGGGCGCGGCCCGTCATCTGCTCGACCTGGAGGACCGCCTGGTGCACCAGCAGGTCGAGACCGCTGACGACGGCGCCGCCGGCCATGGACCAGCGGGCCGCCAGCGGCGTGGGCCAGGGGTCGTAGAGGACGTCGAAGAGGGTGGCGGGACGCTCGGGTACGGAGCCGGCGAGCGCGTCCGTCGTCCCGGCCGGGGTGGTGGCGATCACCAGCGGCGCGGTCAGGGCCTGTTCGGCGTCCGCCCAGTCCGCCGTGCGGACCTCGACGTCCAGCCGCTCGCCCCACTGCCGCATCTCGGCCGCGCGGGCCTCGCTGCGGACGTAGGCGACGACCTCGCCGGTGCAGACGCGGGCGAGCGCGGCCAGCGCGGAGGAGGCGGTGGCGCCGGCGCCGAGGATCGCCGCCGAGCCGACCTGCTCGATGCCGTGCTCGCGCAGGGCGGCGACCATGCCCGGCACGTCGGTATTGTCCCCGACCCGGCGACCGTCCTCGGTGAACACGACCGTGTTGACCGCCTCGACGGAGGCGGCGGTGTCGCTGATCCCGTCGAGCAGCGGGATGACCGCCCGCTTCAGCGGCATGGTCAGCGACAGCCCGGCCCACTCGGGTCCCAGACCCTCGAAGAACGAGGGCAGACCCGCCTCGTCGATCTCGAACCGTTCGTACGACCAGTTCGCGAGCCCCAGCTCCGCGTACGCCGCCCGGTGCAGCACCGGGGAGAGCGAGTGGGCGATCGGCGAACCGAGCACAGCCGCCCGACGGGCGTCAGTTGCCCTTGGTGGCATCGAACTTGTCCTTGAGCTTGAGGAATTCGGCGTACGTCTTGGCGAACTCGGTCTTGTGCGCACCGTCGGTCGCCACGAAATAGATCCAGCCGTCGTCGGTCGGATTCAATGCCGCACTCAGCGCCTCGTCGCCGGGGTTTCCGATCGGTCCGGGCGGCAGGCCCGTGCGGGTGTACGTGTTGTAAAGGTCGTGGTTGCTGTTGATCTCCTTCTCGCTGATGTGGATGTTGCTCTGGCCCTTCAGGTAATTGAAGGTCGAGTCGAACTGCAGCAACCGGTTGGTCTCGGTGTTGGTCGGCTTCAGACGGTTGTAGATCACTTCCGACATCTTGCGGAAGTCGTCGTGCGTCTTGCCCTCGGCCTGGACCAGGCTCGCCACGGTGAGCAGTTGCCAGGGCCCTTCGAGGTCCAGGCCCTTGGCCTTCTTCTCCAGACCGAGCTCGTTGTACTTCCCGTTGGCCCGCGTCACCATCTCCTTCAGGACGGCCTCGGGCTTCTGCCCCTTGGCGACGGCGTAGCTGGAGGGGTAGAGGAACCCTTCCAGCGGGTCCTTCAGGTTGGGGCGGTCCAGCGCCCAGGAGGGCAGACCGAGCTTCTTGTACTCCTTCTTCGCGACGCCGGCCGTGGTGCCCTCCGGCAGTTCCAGGCGCTTGTCGATCAGCGTGTAGACCGCCGCGTTGCGCAGGCCCTCCGCGAGGACCAGGTTGCTGCGGCTCTTCGGGCTGAGCATCAGTTCGACCGCGCTGGCGGCCGACATCTGCTTGCGCAGGGTGTAGATGCCGTCCTGGATCGTCCTGCCATTGGGGTTCTGCGCCTGCGCCGCCACGAAGGCGTCGACGCTCTTGACCACGCCCGCCGTCTTCAGCACCCGGCCGATGTCGTAGCCGCCCGCGCCCTTGGGGATCTCGACGGTGACCGTCTCGTTGACCCCGTCGCCGGCGTAGTCCGGCGCGGCGCCGAAACGATTTTGGTAGAACTGGTAGCCGTAGTAGGCGACTCCGACCGTGCCTCCGCCGAACACCAGGACGACGACCATGCAGGCACAGCCGCTGCGACGTTTCTTTGGCTTGCCCTTGCCTTTGCCCTTGCCGCCGCGGCCCTTGCGGTCGCCGCGCCCCCGGCCTTCCTTCGGATCGTCGCTGTCGGTGTCGGCGTCCTCCTCGTCGTCGCCACCGCCGCCCGCGAAGAACGCGTGATCGTCCTGCTCGGGTTCGGGATCCGGGTCCCAGTCCGGCCGTGGCTCCGGCTCGGCGCGCCGGCGGCTCGGCGGCTCCGGCGGCGGGTAGGCCTCGGGAGTGCCGTAGAGATCGGGCTGCTCAGCGCCGTAGGCCGCGGCCTGCTGGCCGTACGGGTCTGCCGGGTCGACGGGGTAGGCGGGCTGCTGCTGTCCGCCGGCGCCGTCCCAGCCGCCCTGGTCGTGGCCCTGCTGCTGAAGGTGCCCGGCGTACTGCTGGTCGTACTGCTGCTGGCCCTGCTGACCTTGCTGACCGTACTGCTGATGACCCTGCTGGCCGTACTGCTGCTGACCGTACTGCTGCTGACCCTGCGGGTCGTAGTGCTGCTGGCCCTGCTGGTGACCCTGATCACCGTAGGGCTGCTGCTGGTACTGGCCGCCGTAGCCGCCCTGCTGACCCTGGCCCCAGTCTCCGTACTGCGCCTGCTGCGACTGCTGCGACTGCTGCGGGTGGTGCTGCGGCCCACCGCCGTAGGGGGACTGCGGGCCCGCCTGGGCCTGCTGTCCTCCCCATCCGCCGTCCCCGTACAACGGGTCCTCCGGATGCCACGGTTCGGGACCTGGGTCCCGGCCATACTCAGTCATCGATCCCCTAGAGCCGCGAGGCGGCGGTCACACGGCCGTGTGCCCCGGCTTCCGTTCCGCCTCTTTCTGTGCGTCGTCTGTTCGAACACAGGCGCATCGCGCGGAACGTTACCGTATCGCGATCAGATGACCACTTCGACGCCCTCGCCAGGTGCTTTCCCTGACACCCGTTCGGATTCGAGGGCCTGCTGCAGGATGATGACGGCCGCGGCCTGGTCGATCACGGAGCGTCCCTTCTTGGACTTCACCCCCGAGGCCCGCAGCCCCTGACTGGCCGTCACCGTGGTCATCCGCTCGTCCACCAGGCGGACCGGCACCGGGGCGATGCCCTTGGCCAGCTCGCCGGCGAAGGCGCGGACCTTGACCGCGGCCGGACCCTCGCCCCCCTTGAGGGAACGCGGGAGTCCGACGACGACCTCGATCGGCTCGTACTCCTCGACGAGCTGCCGGAGCCGACGGTGGGCCGCGGGTACGTCACGGCCGGGAACCGTCTCCACCGGGGTGGCGAGGATCCCGTCGGGGTCGCACGAGGCGACCCCGATCCGGGCGTCCCCGACGTCGATCGCGAGCCGACGTCCTCTTCGCATCACTTGGCCGTTTCCGCCACGAGCCGCTCCACGGCGTCCACGGCCTCGCCGACGGCGGCCGGGTTCTGCCCGCCGCCCTGGGCGACGTCCGGCTTGCCGCCACCACCGCCGCCAAGGGTCTTGGCGGCCGTGCGGACCAGGTCACCGGCCTTCAGACCGCGCTCGCGGGCGGCCTCGTTGGTGGCGATCACCGTGAGCGGCTTGCCGTTGTTCACGGTGAACAGGGCGACCACGGCGGCCCGGCCGCCCTGGATCCGACCGCGCACGTCGAGCACGAGCTTGCGCAGGTCGTCCGGCGTGGTGCCGTCCGGGACCTGCCCCGTGACGACGGCCACACCGCGGACGTCCTTGGCGGACTCGGCGAGACCGGCGGCGGCCTGGAGCACCTTCTCGGCGCGGAACTTCTCGATCTCCTTCTCGGCGTCCTTCAGCTTGCCGAGCATGGCGGAGATCTTCTCCGGCAGCTCCTCGGGGCGGCCCTTGACCAGCTCCTGGAGCTGGGCGACGACCGTGTGCTCACGGGCCAGGAAGTTGTAGGCGTCCACTCCGACCAGGGCCTCGATACGGCGCACACCGGAGCCGATCGACGACTCGCCGAGCAGCTTCACCAGGCCGAGCTGGGCGGTGTTGTGCACGTGCGTGCCGCCGCACAGCTCCTTGGAGAAGTCGCCGATGGTCACCACGCGCACGCGCTCGCCGTACTTCTCGCCGAACTCGGCGATGGCGCCCTGCTTCTTGGCGTCGTCGATGCCCATGACCTCGGCGTGCACGTCCAGGTCGCGGGCGAGCACCTCGTTGATCTTCTGCTCGACGTCGGTCATCACCGCCGTCGGGACGGCGGACGGGGAGCCGAAGTCGAAGCGGAACCGGCCGGGCTGGTTCTCGGAGCCGGCCTGGGCGGCCGTCGGGCCGAGGGCGTCGCGCAGCGCCTGGTGGGTCAGGTGCGTGGCGGAGTGGGCGCGGGCGATGGCCTTGCGGCGGCGCGAGTCGATCGAGGCGTGGGCCCTGGCGCCGACGGTGACCTCGCCGACCTGGACGACGCCCTTGTGGACGTACACGCCCGGGACCGGCTTCTGGCAGTCGCGCACCTCGATGACGGCGCCGGAGTCCACCTTGATGCGGCCGGTGTCGCCGATCTGGCCGCCGCCCTCGGCGTAGAAGGGGGTGCGGTCGAGGACGATCTCGACCTCGTCGCCCTCGGTGGCGGCCGGGGAGGAGGTGCCGTCGACGAGGATGCCGACGATCGTGGACTCGCCCTCGGTGTCGCTGTAGCCGATGAAGTCGGTCTCGCCGGCGGAGTCGGCGATCTCCCGGTAGGCGCCGAGGTCGGCGTGGCCGGTCTTCTTGGCCCGGGCGTCGGCCTTGGCGCGCTCCCGCTGCTCCTTCATCAGGCGGCGGAAGCCGTCCTCGTCCACGGAAAGGCCCTGTTCGCCGGCCATCTCCAGGGTGAGGTCGATCGGGAAGCCCCAGGTGTCGTGGAGCAGGAAGGCCTTGTCGCCGGAAAGGACCTTGCCACCGGCCTGCTTGGTCTCGGTGACGGCGGTGTCGAGGATGTTGGTGCCGGCCTTCAGCGTCTTGAGGAAGGCGGCCTCCTCGGCGAGGGCGACCTTCTCGATCCGCTCGCGGTCGGTGACCAGCTCCGGGTACTGCTGCCCCATCATGCCGATCACCACGTCGATCAGGTCCTTGACGACCGGACCGGTGGCGCCGAGCAGGCGCATGTTGCGGATGGCGCGGCGCATGATGCGGCGCAGCACGTAGCCGCGGCCCTCGTTGCCGGGGGTGACGCCGTCACCGATGAGCATCGCGGCGGTGCGCATGTGGTCGGTGACCACGCGCAGCGACACGTCGGAGTCGTGGGCGTCGCCGTAGGCGACACCGGTGAGCTCGGTGGCCTTGTCGATGACGGCCATGGACGTGTCGATCTCGTACATGTTCTGCACACCCTGCAGAATCATGGCGAGCCGCTCCAGGCCGAGCCCCGTGTCGATGTTCTTGCTCGGCAGGTCTCCGAGGATCTCGAAGTTGTCCTTGCCGGTGCCCTCGCCGCGCTCGTACTGCATGAAGACGAGGTTCCAGATCTCCACGTACCGCTCGTCGTTGACGGCGGGGCCGCCCTCGACGCCGAACTCGGGACCGCGGTCGTAGTTGATCTCGGAGCAGGGGCCGCACGGGCCGGGCACGCCCATGGACCAGAAGTTGTCCTTCTTGCCCAGGCGCTGGATGCGCTCCTTGGGCACGCCGACGACCTCGTGCCAGATCCGCTCGGCCTCGTCGTCGTCCTCGTAGACGGTGATCCAGAGCTTCTCCGGCTCCAGGCCGTAACCGCCCTTGTCCTGGGCCGCGGTGAGCAGCTCCCAGGCGAGCTTGACGGCACCTTCCTTGAAGTAGTCGCCGAAGGAGAAGTTGCCGCACATCTGGAAGAAGGTGCCGTGCCGGGTGGTCTTGCCGACCTCTTCGATGTCGGGGGTGCGCACGCACTTCTGCACGCTGGTGGCGCGCGGGAAGGGCGGCTTGACCTCGCCGAGGAAGTAGGGCTTGAAGGGCACCATGCCGGCCGGGACGAGGAGCAGAGTCGGGTCGTCCGCGATGAGCGACGCCGAAGGGACGACGGTGTGCCCGCGCTCCTCGAAGAAGCTCAGCCAGCGGCGGCGGATCTCAGCCGACTCCATCAGTGGTCCTCATTCCGGTTGTACGAGTACGTCGTGTGCGGGTGTTCCGAGGACGCCGGGCCCTCGACGTACTTCGGGTGGTTGCGGTTCTCGATGGCGGTGTACCGCCTGGACGGGGGCAGTTCCGGGTCGACCGGGGCGTTCGTGCCCAGTGCCTCGCCGAGTTCGGCCTCCCGCTGGGCCATGTTGTCGCGGACGTCGAGCGCGAAGCCGAGGGCGCGGTCCTTGAGCCGGTGACCGGCCTCGACCGCCTTGGTCGCCGCGGTCACGGCGAGGCTCTCGGGAGTCAGCTGCTTGAGTTTGCGGTTGACCTTGGTGGTGGCCCACACTCCGGCGGCGACACCGGTGGTGAACCAGAACGTACGGCGGAACATCGCTAGTCCTTACTTCTCCCGGTTGTTCCGCTTTCCCCGCCGCGCGGCCGGGACGCTGCGGCCCACGATCACGGTACGCCTCGACGCCTTGCCGGGCGCGTCCTCCTTGCGGCCGCCCAGTGCCCTGCGCACGCCGTAGCCGAAGGCCGCGACCTTGACCAGCGGACCGCCGAAGGTGGAGGCGACGGTGGTCGACAGCGCGGAGGCGTTGGACGTGACCTCCTGGACGTCGGAGGCGATCGCGTCGACGCGGTCGATCTGGGTCTGCGCGGAACGCACCGCCTGGGAGGCCTCGGCCAGCAGCGGGACGGCCTGGTCGGTCACGTCCGCCACGAGTCGGGTGGTCGCCTTGAGCGTCTGGGCCAGCCTCGCCAGTGCGACGGCGAGGAAGGAGACCAGGATCGCCCAGAAGACGGCCACCAGGATCCCGGCCACCTCTCCACCGGACACTGTGCGCACCCGCTCCCTGAAACGTGCCTGTACATCGAGAAAGTCGTGCACCGAGCCTATCGCGCCGAGGGTGCGGCTCCGTACCGGATTTGCGCCCGTGTGCCGGTGGCACGAGCGAGCCCGCCGTCCCGCCCGCCCGAAGGGGCGGGGAGACGACGGGCCGGGTGGTGCTGCGGTGCTACGGCCTGCCGGTGATCAGCGGGCGTAGTACTCGACGACGAGCTGCTCGTCGCAGATCACCGGGATCTCCTTGCGGTTCGGCTCGCGGTCCAGGCGGAACGCCAGGGCCTTGAGGTTCACCTGGAGGTAGCGGGGGGTCTCGCCGTCGGGGGCGAAGCCACCCTCGCGGGAGACCTGGAAGAGGGTCTTCTCGCGGCTGCGCTCGCGGACCTGGACCACGTCGTCGGGACGGACCTGGAAGGACGGCTTGTCGACCTTCTTGCCGTTGACCTGGATGTGGCCGTGGACGACCATCTGGCGGGCCTGGTAGATCGTGCGGGCGATGCCCGAACGCAGCACCAGGGCGTCAAGACGCTTCTCGAGGTCGATGACCAGGGCTTCACCGGTCTTCATCGACGTCTTGGCGGCACGCTCGTAGGCGCGGACGAGCTGACGCTCGCTGACGTCGTACTGCGCGCGCAGACGCTGCTTCTCGAGCAGACGGACCTTGTAGTCCGAGTTCTGCTTGCGGCCACGACCGTGCTCACCCGGCGGGTAGGGGCGCGCCTCGAAGTACTTGACGGCCTTCGGGGTCAGCGCGATGCCGAGGGCACGCGACTTCTTGACCTTGGGGCGGGACTGGTTCGCCATGAACCAAACACCTCTTGTCTTCTGTACGAATACGGCTTCACCAGGGTTAGGGGAGGTCGCATCCGCAGCCGGGGAAACCCGCCGGAACCCTGCCGGGCCCGGAAGGCAGCCGCTCCCCTGGTCTGGGCACATACGTGCAGCACGCGAGTGGCCCACCGGCCGTTCCCGGAGCTCCGGGTGGTGGTGGGCTGCCCGCGACACCGTTCGACGGTGCGCGACGCTCCTGGATCCCCGCCGCTCTGCGAACGGCGGAGTTCCGGCTGAATGTCCCGCTCTGGTGGCGCCGGTTCCCCTTTCGGGGTTCCGGACACGGAACTCAGCGCTTCGAGGCATTCTACAGGGCGCTCAGGACCGCTTCCGACCCAGGTGCTTGCGGGTCCACTCCACCGCGTCCGCGTACCGCGCCTCGGCGCCGTGCCGGCCCGGGGCGTAGTACTCGCGGTCCTTCAGGGCGTCCGGCGCGTACTGCTGGGCGGCGATGCCCTCGGGCAGGTCGTGCGGGTAGACGTACCCCTGTGCGTGCCCGAGCTTGGCCGCGCCCTTGTAGTGCCCGTCCCGCAGATGGGGCGGGACCGCTCCGGCCAGTCCCTTGCGCACGTCGTCGAGGGCCGCCCCGATCGCCGTCGTCGCCGAGTTGGACTTGGGGGCGAGGGCCAGGGCGATGGTGGCGTGGCTGAGGGTGAGGGCGGCCTCGGGGAAACCGATCATGGCGACGGCCTGGGCGGCGGCGACCGCGGTGGGCAGCGCGTGCGGGTCGGCCAGACCGATGTCCTCACTGGCGGAGATCATCAGGCGGCGGGCGATGAACCGGGGGTCCTCGCCGGCCTCGATCATCCGCGCCAGGTAGTGCAGGGCGGCGTCGACGTCGGAGCCGCGGATGGACTTGATCAGGGCGCTGGCGACGTCGTAGTGCTGGTCGCCGTCGCGGTCGTACTTCACCGCGGCCCGGTCGACGGTCTCCTCGAGCGTGGTCAGGCCGATCTCGCTCTCGCCCTTGTCGAGGGCGGCCCCGGCGGCCGCCTCCAGGGCGGTCAGGGCGCGGCGGGCGTCGCCGCCGGCGATGCGCAGCAGATGGTTCTCGGTGTCCTCGGGGAGGCCGACGGCCGACCTCAGTCCGCGCTCGTCGGTGAGCGCGCGGCGCAGCAGACCGCGCACGTCGTCGTCGGTGAGCGGTTCGAGGGTGAGCAGCAGCGAGCGGGAGAGCAGCGGGGAGATCACCGAGAAGTACGGGTTCTCCGTGGTGGCCGCGATCAGCGTCACCCAGCGGTTCTCGACCGCCGGGAGCAGGGAGTCCTGCTGCGCCTTGCTGAAACGGTGGATCTCGTCCAGGAAGAGGACGGTCTCCTGGCCGTACCCGCCGGAGGCGCGGCGGGCGCCGTCGATGACCGCGCGGACCTCCTTGACGCCCGCGGTGATCGCCGACAGCTCCACGAACCGCTTGTTGGTGGCCTTGGAGACCACGTACGCCAGGGTGGTCTTGCCGGTGCCGGGCGGGCCCCACAGGATCACCGAGGAGGGTCCCGCCGGGCCGCCCGCGCCCTCGCCGACCAGCCGGCGCAGCGGCGAGCCGGGCTTGAGCAGGTGCTGCTGGCCCACGACCTCGTCGAGGGTGCGCGGGCGCATCCGTACCGCCAGGGGACTCGCGGCCGGGTCCTTCTCCTGGCGTTCTTCACTTGCGGCGGTGAACAGGTCGGGCTCCACGCTGAAACCCTATGGCACACCTCTGACAACTCGGCCGGACGGTGGATCACCGGCTCCGGCTCAGGCCCAGAGGCTGCTGCCCCAGCGGGTCAGGATCAGCATGACGATGACACCGCAGTGCGTGACCGGCAGCACCCAGGTGAACTCGGTGAGGAAGTTCTTCACCGGGCGCGGTGCGGGCAGGAAGCCGTTGCGGATGTTGAAGGAGGTCACGTACCAGAACATGACGATCGTGGCCGCCCAGGCCAGCGAGCACCACAGGCACAGCGCGTTGATGCGGTACAGCGACTGGAACTGGAGCCAGGTGACGAAGCAGACGCCGAAGAGCGTGCCGAAGTTGAACGTCAGCCAGTACCAGCGCGGGAAGGTGGCGCGGCCGAGCAGGCTCATGCCGACGCAGATGACGATGCCGTACGCGACCAGGCCGAGCAGCGGGTTGGGGAACCCGAAGACGGTGGCCTGCTTGCTCTCCATGACGCTGCCGCAGGAGACGATCGGGTTGAGGCTGCAGCTCGGGGTGAAGGTCTTGCCGCTGAGCTTGCCCTCGAGGATCTTCTGCTTGTCGATCGTGATGATCCACGCGGCGAGCAGACCGGCCGCTCCGGTGATCACCAGCAGCAGGGCGAAGGCGCGGCTGCCGCCCACGGTCCGCGGCGCGGTCACCGCGCGCTCCGGCTCGGGCTCCGCGGAGACGTGTTTGACTGTCGTCTTGCTCATCACGCCGATTCCGTCACTTGTGAGTTGGACCTTCTTCGGGCACGGCCATTGTGCCGCACGTGCGTGTGTGGACGCCGTCAGGTGGCGAGACGGAGGTGTGCACGGCCGTATCCGAACGTTCGGTTCCGGACGATGATCGGACGATGACGGCAAGCGAACTCGCGGTGGACGTACGGGGGCTGCGCAAGCGGTACGGGGACGTCACCGCGGTCGACGGAATGGACCTGGCGATCAGGAAGGGCGAGGTCCTGGGGCTGCTCGGGCCCAACGGCGCGGGCAAGAGCACGACGGTGGAGATCATCCAGGGCCACCGCTCACGGGACGCGGGCGAGGTGACGGTCCTGGGGGCGGACCCGGCGAGCGCCACGCGCGCGTGGCGCTCACGTGTCGGAATCGTCTGGCAGGACGAATCGGCGCCCGCCGAGTTGACGGTCCGCGAGACCGTGCGGCACTTCGCCCGGTACTACCCGCGGCCGCGCGACCCGGAGGAGGTCATCGCCCTGGTCGGTCTGGAGGCGAAGGCGGGCAGCCGGATCAAGGCGCTGTCGGGCGGCCAGCGCCGCCGGCTGGACGTGGCCCTCGGTGTGATCGGCGGCCCCGAGCTGCTGCTCCTGGACGAGCCGACGACCGGTTTCGACCCGGCGGCCCGGCGCCGGTTCTGGGCCCTGATCCGCACGCTCGCCCAGGAGGGCACGACGATCCTGCTGACCACGCACTACCTGGAGGAGGCGGAAGCCCTCGCGGACCGGCTGACGGTGGTCGCCCGGGGCCGGATCGTCGCCGAGGGCACCTCCCACGAGCTGCGGGAACGGCACGCCACCGGCGTCACCGTCGGGTGGACGGACCCCGACGGCACCCCGCGCACCGAGCACACCGGGACCCCCACCAGGACCGTCGCCGGTCTGATGCGCCGCTTCGACGGCGAGATACCCGGTCTGCGGGTGAGCCGCCCCACGCTGGAGGACGTCTATCTCCGGCTGACCGGACAGGAGGACGCCCGATGACCACGACCGCCGAACGGACCCGCGCCGGGGAGGCCGCCGCGCGCCTGCCCGGGGCGTGGGGAGTCGGGCTGCACCGGGGCGCCCTGGAGATCAGGCAGTTCTTCCGGCAGCGCGAACAAGTGGTGTTCACCTTCGCCTTCCCGGTGGTGTTCCTGTTCCTGTTCGCGTCGATCTTCCGCGACGACGTCAGCGGCACCGGCGTCACCGCCTCGCAGTTCTACGTCCCGTCCATGGTGGCCTCGGGCATCATGTCGACCAGCTTCCAGTCCCTGGGCATGTCGATCGCGGTCGAGCGGGACGAGAAGGCGCTGCGCCGGCTGCGCGGCACGCCGATGCCGCCGACGGCGTACTTCCTGGGGAAAATCTGGCTGGTTCTTTTCACCGGCGTACTGGAGACGGCGATCCTGCTGCTCGTCGGCACCACGCTGTACGGCGTCCGTCTGCCCTCGGACGCGACCCGGTGGTTCCACTTCTCCTGGATCTTCGTGCTCGGCCTGACCGGGTGCGCGCTGCTCGGCATCGCGATCAGTTCGGTGCCGAGGTCGGCCAGGAGCGCCGGTTCGGTGGTCGTCCTGCCGTTCCTGGTGCTCCAGTTCATCTCCGGGGTCTACATCCTGGTCGACGCCCTCCCCGGCTGGATGCTGAACGTCGGCGCCCTCTTCCCGCTGAAGTGGCTCTGCCAGGGCCTGCGCGGGGTGTTCCTGCCGGACTCGGCGCGGGTGCTGGAGCAGGCGGGGAGCTGGGAGGTCGGGCGGATCGCCCTGGTGCTCGCGGCCTGGTGCGCAGGCGGACTGGTGCTGTGCCTGCTGACGTTCCGCTGGAAGGACCGGCGGGCGGGCTGAGCCCGGGAGAGGACCGCGACGGCGAAGGGCGCCGGTGCCCGGACGAGCACCGGCGCCTTGCGTGAGAGCGTCAGCCGAGGCGGGCTTCCAGTTCCGCGACGATCTCGTTGACCGCGATCGCCGTCTGCTCGCCGGACTCCATGTCCTTGAGCTGGACGACGCTGTCGGCGAGGTCGCGTTCACCCGCGACGAGCGCGAAACGGGCACCGGACCGGTTGGCCGCCTTCATGGCTGCCTTGAGCCCCTTGTGGCCGTAGGTGAAGTCGGCGGCGATGCCCACCTTGCGCAGTTCGGAGACCTTCGCGAAGAGCACCCGGCGGGCCTCCTCGCCAAGCGGGACCGCGAACACGCTGGTGGTCGCCGGGAGTTGGAGTTCGATGCCCTCCGCCTCCAGGGCCAGGACCGTACGGTCCACGCCCAGCGCCCAGCCCACCGACGGCAGGGCGGGGCCGCCGATCATCTCGGACAGGCCGTCGTACCGGCCGCCGCCGCCCACCGCGGACTGCGAACCGAGCCCGTCGTGCACGAACTCGAAGGTGGTGCGGGTGTAGTAGTCGAGCCCGCGGACCAGCTTGGCGTCGTCCTCGAAGGCGACGCCCTGGGCCTCGAGGAGCGACCGCACCTCCTCGTGGTACGCCTTGCAGGCGTCGCACAGGTAGTCGCGCAGCAGCGGGACGCCGGTGAGCTGCTTCTGGACCGACTCCCGCTTGTCGTCCAGGACGCGCAGCGGGTTGATGTCGATCCGGGCGCGGGTGTCCTCGTCCAGGTCCAGTCCGCGCAGGAAGTCCTGGAGCGCGGCCCGGTAGACCGGACGGCACTCCTTGTCGCCGAGGCTGTTGAGCAGGATGCGGAACTCGCGCAGGCCCAGCGAGCGGTACGCCTGGTCCGCCAGGATGATCAGCTCGGCGTCCAGGAACGGGTCCTCCGCGCCGATCGCCTCGGCGCCGACCTGCGAGAAGTGGCGGTACCGGCCCTTCTGGGGACGCTCGTAGCGGTAGTAGGAGCCGGAGTACCACAGCTTGACCGGCAGGTTGCCGGCCTTGTGCAGGTTGGCCTCAAGGGCCGCGCGCAGCACGGAGGCAGTGCCCTCAGGGCGCAGGGCCAGCTTGTCGCCGCCCTTGGTCTGCAGCGTGTACATCTCCTTGGTCACGATGTCGGTGGACTCGCCGACCCCGCGCGCGAACAGCTCCACGTTCTCGAAGCCGGGGGTCTCGATGTAGCCGTAGCCGGAGTCGCGCAACGGGGCGGCGATCGCCTCGCGGACCGCCAGGAACTTCGCGGAGTCCGGCGGGATCAGGTCGTACGTGCCCTTGGGGGCCTTGAAGGTGCTCACGGGAGGTCTCTCGTCACATTCCTCGTCGGGGAGCGTCGTCCAGGTCCGCTCCCGGGCCGGCGGCCACCTGCCGCAGGTAGGAGTTGGTGGCACGCTCGCGGCCGATGGTCGTCTGGGGGCCGTGGCCGGACAGCACCACGGTCGAGTCGTCGAGCGGCAGGCACACGCGGGCCAGCGAATCGAGCATCTCGGCCATGTCACCGCCGGGCAGGTCGGTGCGTCCGATGGAGCCGGCGAACAGCAGATCCCCGGAGAAGAAGACCGGCGGGATGTCCGCGGCCTCGGGCATCCGGAAGGTCACCGACCCCTTGGTATGGCCGGGCGCGTGCGCGACGGAGAACTCCAGGCCGGCCAGCTCCAGTTCGGCGCCGTCGGCCAACTCCCGGACGTCGTCCGGCTCCCCCACGGTCAGCTCGCCCATCAGCGGCATGCCGATGGAACGGCCGAGCGCCTTCTCGGGGTCGCTCATCATGAACCGGTCGGCCGGGTGGATCCAGGCCGGGACGTCGTGCGCGCCGCACACCGGGACGACCGAGGCCACATGGTCGATGTGGCCGTGGGTGAGGACGACGGCGACGGGCTTGAGCCGATGCTTCCTGATCGCTTCCTCGACGCCTTGGGCGGCCTGGTGGCCGGGGTCGATGATCACGCACTCCTCACCGGCGGCGGGGGCGACGAGATAACAGTTCGTCCCCCAGGCCCCGGCGGGGAACCCGGCAATGAGCACGATCGTCCTTCGTTGTGTCGATACGGGCGGCTGAAGCTGTTGTCAGAGCCTACCGGCGCTGCCGGATCCTCAGCGAACCCATATACGGTACGGGTCACACGCGGGTGCCCGCCTCGGACGACGCACCCGTACCGGTGGACACACGAGACGCTGAGGAGAGAACGCGGTGGTCAGCCAGGAGCAGCGGCGACGTCAGCTCGCCCGGGAGAAGTTCTTGCGGCAGCAGCAGCGGCGTACCGCCACGCGGCGCAAGGCACGCGTAAGGAACTCCGTGATCGCGTCGGTACTCGGCGTGGTCGTCATCGGCAGTGTCGCGCTGTACACGACCGGGGTGATGAAGAGCGGCAAGGACGACAAGGCCAACGCGAGCGCGGAGGTCACCCCCAGCGCCTCGGCCACCAGCAAGGCCCCGGACCCGTGCGCGAAGCCGGCCGCCGGCTCGGTGAAGAAGCTGAGCTGGGACAAGGAACCGGCGATGACGATCGACAAGTCGGCGAAGTACACGATGGCGCTCGACACCACGTGCGGCACGATAGACCTGGATCTGAAGGCCTCCGCGGCGCCGCACACCGTGAACTCCTTCGACTTCCTGGTCGGCAAGGGCTTCCTCGACCACACGAAGTGCCACCGGCTCACCGCGGAGGGCATCTACGTCCTGCAGTGCGGCGACCCGGAGGGGACGGGCCGTGGTGGCCCCGGGTACACGATTCCCGACGAGAACCTCAAGGACAAAAGCCTGAAGGGCGACGTCTATCCGGCGGGCACCGTGGCGATGGCGAACACGTCGCAGCCCAACAGCGGCGGCAGCCAGTTCTTCCTGGTGTACCAGGACAGTCCGCTTCCGCCCAGCTACACCCCCTTCGGCACCGTCTCCGAATCAGGTATGAAGGTGCTGAAGAAGATCGCCGACGCCGGTGCCCAGCCGGCTGATCCGCAGACGGGCAACACCGCCCCGAACGCGACCGTGGTGATCAACAAGGCGACGGTGACGAAGTCCTGACGTCAGCGGCGGCCAGCTGGGAAATTTCGGTCGCGCTGGATGCGGACAGGCCACCCGCCGGTCGCCTATGTTGGCGGTGACGAAACTGTGGACGATGCCCGGGGGAGCTTCGAGGCCCTCCGCAGGCATCATGTGGAGGAGGCGCTGTGAGCAGCGACCCGTGGGGCCGCGTCGACGAGACGGGGACCGTGTACGTGCGTACGGCCGACGGCGAGCAGGTCGTCGGTTCCTGGCAGGCCGGCTCCCCTGAGGAGGCACTGGCCTACTTCGAGCGCAAGTACGAGGGCCTGGTTGTCGAGATCGGCCTCCTCGAGAAGCGAGTGCAGACCACCGACCTGTCGGCGAAGGACGCCCAGGTCGCCGTCGACCATCTGCGGGAGCAGGTCGACGCGCACCACGCGGTCGGTGATCTGGAGGCGCTGCGTGCCCGGCTGAACAAGCTGGTCGAGACGGTCGAGGCACGCCGTGAGGAGCGCAAGGCGCAGCGCTCCCGGCAGGCGGACGAGGCCCGGCACGCCAAGGAGGCGCTGGTCAAGGAGGCCGAGGAGCTGGCCCGTTCCGACCAGTGGCGGGCGGCCGGGGAGCGGCTGCGCGCGCTGGTGGACACCTGGAAGGGGCTGCCGCGTCTGGACCGCAAGTCCGACGACGACCTGTGGCACCGCTTCTCGCACGCTCGGTCGGCGTTCTCCAAGCGGCGCAAGGCGCACTTCGCGCAGCTCGACGCTCAGCGTGAGGACGCGCGCAGGGCGAAGGAGCGGCTGGTCGCCGAGGCCGAGGCGCTGTCCGGTTCGACGGACTGGGGCCTCACCTCGGCCCGCTACCGCGAGCTGATGACGGAGTGGAAGGCCGCCGGCCGTGCCCAGCGGGAGCACGAGGACGATCTGTGGAACCGCTTCCGCGGTGCCCAGGACGTCTTCTTCGCCGCCCGCAGCTCGGTGTTCGCCGAGCGGGACGCGGAGCAGGCGGAGAACCTGAAGCTGAAGGAGGAGCTGGCCGAGGAGGCCGAGAGGCTCCTGCCGATCACGGACCTGAAGGCCGCCCGGGCCGCCTTCCGCTCGATCAACGAGCGTTGGGAGGCCATCGGCCATGTGCCGCGCGACGCCCGTCCGCGGGTGGAGGGCCGGATGCACACGGTCGACCGGGCTCTCCAGGAGGCCGAGGAGACCGAGTGGCGCCGGACGAACCCGGAGGCGCGGGCACGTGCCGAGGGTCTGACCGGTCAGCTCCAGGCCGCCGTGGACAAGCTCCAGGGGCAGATCGCGCAGGCCCGTACCCAGGGCAACAACGCCAGGGCCGACAAGCTGGAGAAGGAGCTGGCGGGCCGCCAGGCGCTCCTGGACCAGGCCCTGAAGGGTCTGCAGGAGTTCGGCGGCTGACCCACTGCCGCGCTGGATCCGGCGACGCTTCCGCGTACGGCTGAGGGCCCCCGTAGCGCCTACGGGGGCCCTCAGCCGTTCTCTGTGACGGCTATGCCCGGCTGCGTGCCGAGGTGACGCGGTAGACGTCGTAGACGCCCTCCACGCCCCGTACGGCCTTCAGGACGTGCCCCAGGTGCTTGGGGTCGCCCATCTCGAAGGTGAAGCGGGAGGTGGCGACGCGGTCGCGGGAGGTCTGGACGGCCGCGGAGAGGATGTTGACGTGCTGGTCGGACAGCACGCGTGTGACGTCCGAGAGCAGGCGGGAGCGGTCGAGGGCCTCGACCTGGATGGCGACCAGGAAGACCGAGGACTGAGTGGGCGCCCACTCGACGTCGAGGATGCGCTCCGGCTCACGCGACAGTGACTCCACGTTGACGCAGTCACTGCGATGAACCGATACACCACTACCCCTCGTGACGAACCCGATGATCGGGTCGCCGGGCACCGGAGTGCAGCAGCGGGCCAGCTTGACCCAGACGTCGTCCACGCCCTTGACGACGACACCCGGGTCGGCGCTGGAGCGGCGCTTGCGGGCGCGTCCGCGCGAGGGCGGCACGCTCTCGTCGATCTCCTCGGTGGCCGCCTCCTCGCCGCCGAGCGCCTGCACCAGCTTCTGCACGATGTTCTGCGCGGAGACGTGCCCCTCGCCGATCGCCGCGTAGAGCGCGGAGATGTCGGAGTAGCGCATCTCGTGCGCGAGCGTGACCAGGGAGTCACCGGTCAGGATGCGCTGGATCGGCAGGTTCTGCTTGCGCATCGCGCGGACGATGGCGTCCTTGCCCTGCTCGATCGCCTCGTCCCGCCGTTCCTTGGAGAACCAGGCCCGGATCTTGTTGCGGGCGCGCGGGGACTTGACGAAGCCGAGCCAGTCGCGGGAGGGTCCGGCGCCGGCCGCCTTGGAGGTGAAGACCTCGACCAGGTCGCCGTTGTCCAGGGTCGATTCCAGCGGCACGAGCCGGCCGTTGACGCGCGCCCCTATGGTGCGGTGGCCGACCTCGGTGTGGACGGCGTACGCGAAGTCGACCGGGGTGGCGCCCGCCGGGAGCGCTATGACGTCGCCCTTGGGCGTGAAGACGAAGACCTCGTTGCGGGACAGGTCGAAGCGCAGCGACTCCAGGAACTCGCCGGGGTCCTCGGTCTCCTTCTGCCAGTCCAGCAACTGCCGCAGCCACGCCATGTCGTTGATGGCGTCCTTGTCCTTGGCGGAGCTCTTCGGCGCGTCGGTGCGCACCTTCGAGGCGCCGGCCACGGCCTCCTGCTTGTACTTCCAGTGCGCGGCGATGCCGTACTCGGCGCGGCGGTGCATGTCGAAGGTGCGGATCTGCAGCTCGACCGGCTTGCCGCTGGGGCCGATGACCGTCGTGTGCAGCGACTGGTACATGTTGAACTTGGGCATCGCGATGTAATCCTTGAACCGGCCGGGGACCGGGTTCCATCGCGCGTGCACCGTGCCGAGGGCGGCGTAGCAGTCGCGGACCGTGTCGACGAGGACGCGGATGCCCACCAGGTCGTAGATCTCCGCGAAGTCGCGGCCGCGGACGATCATCTTCTGGTAGACGCTGTAGTAGTGCTTGGGGCGGCCGGTGACGGTCGCCTTGATGCGCGCGGCGCGCAGGTCGGCCTGGACCTCGTCGGTCACGATCGCGAGGTACTCGTCGCGCTTGGGGGCGCGCTCGGCGACGAGGCGGACGATCTCGTCGTACATCTTCGGGTAGAGGATCGCGAAGGCGAGGTCCTCCAGCTCCCACTTGATGGTGTTCATGCCCAGCCGGTGGGCGAGCGGGGCGTAGATCTCGAGCGTCTCGCGGGCCTTCTTCTCCTGCTTCTCCCGCTTGAGATAGCGCATGGTGCGCATGTTGTGCAGGCGGTCGGCGAGCTTGATGACCAGGACGCGGGGGTCCTTGGCCATGGCGACGACCATCTTGCGCACGGTCTCGGCCTGCGCGGCCTCGCCGAACTTGACCTTGTCCAGCTTGGTGACGCCGTCGACGAGCAGGGCGACGGTGTCGCCGAAGTCGCGGCGCAGCTGGTCGAGGCCGTACTCGGTGTCCTCGACGGTGTCGTGCAGCAGCCCCGCCATCAGGGTGGCCGGGTCCATGCCGAGCTCGGCGAGGATGGTGGTGACAGCGAGCGGGTGCGTGATGTACGGGTCGCCGCTCTTGCGCTTCTGGCCGCGGTGCCAGCGCTCGGCGACCTGGTAGGCGCGCTCGATCTGGCGCAGGGTCGAGTTCTCGATCTTCGGATCGTTGCTGCGCACTATCCGCAGCAGCGGCTCCAGCACCGGGTTGTACGGGTTGGCGCGCTGCACGCCGAGGCGGGCGAGGCGGGCGCGGACGCGGTTCGAGGAGCCGGAGCGGCCGGGCTGGCCTGCGGAGGGGCGCACGACGGGCTGCGCCGGCTTGGGACGCGCGGCCTCACCCGTCTTGCCGACGGGGGCCGACTGGGCGTGCTCGGCCGTCCCACGGTTGTCGCTCTTCGCGTGCTGCGCGGGCTTCGCCGCGGGCGCCGAGGCGGACTCGGGCTTGGCGGCGGTCAGTGGCTGGGCCTCGTCTGGCAAGAGGACTCCTCGTGCGCGATCCGGGTCCCCCGGTCAGGCTCCGGAGCCCCCATGGTAGCGATCCACAGCCACAGGATCCCCTCCAGCCCGATCGAAGGACCGTTTACGGTACAAACACACAACCCGGACACATGATTCCGGTACCCGCACTCCAGGGCGCAACCCCGGAAAACAGAGAAGCCCGGGGCGACAGCCCCGGGCTTCTCCGTGGAATCAGAGGCGGAGAAGGGACTCCAGTGGGGCCCCCGACAGCGCCGGTTCCAGGCGGGCGCGGCCGCCGAGGAAACCGAGTTCCATCAGCACCGCCACTCCGGCGACCTCCGCGCCCGCCCGCCGGATGAGCTGGATGGACGCCTCCGCCGTACCGCCTGTGGCGAGCACGTCGTCGACGACGAGGACACGGTCCCCGGCGCTCAGGTCCTCGGCGTGGACCTCGATCTCCGCCGAGCCGTACTCCAGGTCGTACGCCTGGCTCAGCGTCGCTCCGGGAAGCTTGCCCGCCTTGCGCACGGGGATGAAGCCGAGCCCCGCGCGGAGCGCGACCGGGGCGCCGAGGATGAAGCCGCGGGCCTCCAGGCCGACGACCTTCGTCGCCCCCTCGCGCATGCCCACCTCTGCCAGCGCGTCGGTGAGGACGGTGAACGCCGCGGGATCGGCCAGGAGCGGGGTGATGTCCTTGAAGATCACCCCGGGCTCCGGGTAGTCGGCCACGTCACGGATGCGGCTGAGCAGCAGCTCCTGGATGTCGGTCATCTGCGCTTCCCCGAGGGCCGGCCGCGGCCACGGCCGCGGGAGACGGACTGGTCGCGCGGACCCACCACGGCATGCGCGGCGTCCTCCTCGTCGTCATCGGCGATGACACCGGCGGGCTCCGCGTCCAGGGACTCGCCCTGCGCAGCCGCCTGCGCCCGCTTGGCGAGGACGCGCTTCTTGAGGGCCTTCATCTGCGGCTCGAGCTCCTTGAGGTCGGCGACGAGCGGCGTGGCGATGAAGATCGAGGAGTACGCACCGGCCGCGAGGCCGACGAACAGCGACAGCGAGATGTCGTTCAGCATGCCCGCGCCGAGCACACCGCCGCCGATGAACAGCAGGCCCGCCACCGGCAGCAGCGCCACCACGGTGGTGTTGATGGACCGGATCAGCGTGCCGTTGATCGAGCGGTTCGCGATCTCGCTGTACGTCCAGCGGGTCTGCCGGGTGATGTCCTTCGTCTGCTCCTTGAGGCTGTCGAAGACGACGACCGTGTCGTAGAGCGAGTAACCGAGGATCGTCAGCAGACCGATCACCGTACCGGGCGTGACCTCGAAGCCCACGAGGGCGTAGACACCGGTGGTGATCGTCAGGTCGTGGATCAGCGCGACGAGCGCGGCCAGGGCCATGCGCCACTCGAACGCGATCGCCAGGTAGATCACGACCAGGATCATGAAGATCGCCAGGCCCTGCCAGGCCTTGTTGGCGATCTGCTCGCCCCAGCTCGGACCGACCAGGTCGGCGTTGATGTGCTCCGGGTTGACCTTGAGGTCCTTGGCCAGGGCTTCCTTGATCTGGTCGGACTTCCCGGTCTCGATGCCGGCGATCTGGATGCGCAGGCTGCCGTCACCGAGCTTCTGCACGATCGACTCCTGGCCGGAGGCGCCGTGGGCGAAGTCCTCGGCCTGGGCCACCGTCGCACTCATGTGCTTCGGCGTGGTGAAGACCGCGCCGCCCTGGAACTCGATGCCCATGTTCAGGCCGCGCACCGCCAGGCCCAGGATGGCCGTGATGGTGATCAGGATCGAGACGCCGTACCAGATCTTGCGGTTCTTGATGAAGTCGTAGCCGACCTCACCATGGTGCAGTCGGGCGCCGAGGTTGCCGAGCTTGGACACCTCACGCCTCCTTCGTCTCGATGGGGGCGGAGGACCGGCGGGTGCGGCGCAGCGGAGGCTTCGCACCCAGGCGCTTGGGGTCCAGACCGGACCAGGTGTGACCACTGGCGAAGAACTTGTGGCGGGCGAGGATCGTCATCAGCGGCTTGGTGAACAGGAAGATGACGACCACGTCGAGCAGCGTGGTCAGACCGAGCGTGAACGCGAAGCCCTGCACCTTGCCGACGGTCACGATGAACAGCACGGCGGCGGCCAGGAACGACACGAAGTCCGAGACGAGGACCGTGCGCCGGGCCCGCGGCCAGCCGCGCTCCACGGCGGGACGCAGCGAGCGGCCCTCGCGGATCTCGTCCCTTATGCGTTCGAAGAACACGATGAACGAGTCCGCGGTGATACCGATCGCGACGATCGCACCGCACACGGCCGGCAGGTTCAGCGCGAAGCCGATGGTCGGGCCGAGCAGCGACATGAGCGCGTAGGTGAGGACCGCGGAGATCATCAGGGAGGCGATGGCGATCATCGCCAGCCCGCGGTAGTAGACCACCAGGTAGATCACGACCAGGGCGAGGCCGATGGCGCCCGCGATCAGGCCGGCGTGCAGCTGCTCACCGCCGAGCGCGGCGGTGACGGTGGTGACGCTGTCCTCCTTGAAGGTCAGCGGCAGCGCGCCGTAGGACAGCATGTTGGAGAGGCTCTGCGCGCTCTCCTGGGTGAAGTGGCCGGAGATCTCCGCGCTGCCGCCGGTCAGCGCCTCGTGGACGTACGGGTCGGAGACGACGTCGCCGTCCAGGACGATGGCGAACTGGTTCTGCGGCGAGGGGTTCTGGGCCAGCTTGCCGGTGATGTCGGCGAACTTCGTGGCGCCCTTGGAGGTGAACTCCATGGTCACGATCCAGCCGGAGCCGTTCTGCGTGTTGAAGACGGCGTCCGCCTTCTTCACGTCGGTGCCGTCCACCGCGGCGGGGCCGAGCAGGTACTTCTGCCACTGGCCCTGCGAGTTCTTGCCGCAGGCGACCGTCGACTCGGCGGGCAGCGCGCCCTTGCCCGCGGTGACGCGCACGGACTGCTTGCTGCAGTCCAGGGCGGCGTACTCGGCCTGGAGCTTGCTGTTCGCGTCACCGGAGGCGCCGCTCGGGGACGGGCTGGCGGCGGCCGGGGCCGACGCGCTCGTCGAGGCTGCCGGGGATCCGCCGGCGGACGGGGTGGCGTCCGCCGTCAGGCCGCCGGTGACCGGGCGGCCCTGCTGGGTCTCGGAGGCCGAGGGGCTCGGGGAGCCGGAGGGGGTCGCCTCGCCGGTGGACTTGTCGGTCGCCTTGTGGGAGGTGCTCGGCGACGGCTCGGCCGGGGCGGCGCCGGAGATGTCGGTGGCGAGTACCGGACGGAAGTACAGCTTCGCGGTGGTGCCGACCTGCTCCCGCGCCTGCTTGGAGTTGGTGCCCTTGGGGATGTTGACAATGATGTTGTCGTTCCCCTGGGTCTGAACCTCGGCTTCCGAGACACCGAGACCGTTGACACGCCGTTCCATGATGTTGACGGCCGTGTCCATGTTGGCCTTGTTGATCGCGGATTCCTGACCGCGCTCCGGAACCGCCCGGAGCGTGATGCTCGTACCGCCGGCCAGGTCGATGCCCAGGCGCGGAGCGGTGTTGCCCGTGAGGAACATGCCTCCCGTGAGCGCCACGATGGCGATCAGAATGAGGGCCAGCGAGCGCCCCGGCTTGCTCTGGGCGCTCGCACTGCGTCCCTTTTTGGATACAGCCACCTTTTAGTTACTCCCTCTCGGGCCGTCCCGTGCCGGGTGGGCTCGGCTACGGCCATCACATGGTGTCGGAATCCCGCGTGAAGTCGACGCGACCCAGGGCACGCGCAGGTGGTGCCGCGCGCCCTGGGTGGTGACTACTTCGCCTCGGAGTCGCCCTCGGTCTTCTTCGGCTCGTCCTCGGCCTTCGCCTCGGCGGCGTCCGCCGGCTCCTCGGCCGCTTCCTTCTTGCCGAGGTCGACGGCCTTGTCGTCGGAGGCGTCGGCGGGCTCGTCGGTACCGGTGAGGGAGGAGGCGTCGTCGGGGACGAGGTCGGCGTCGGACTTCAGGTCGTGCTCGATGCCGTGGACGATGCGGTTGTACTCGTCGTCCGTCAGGACGGTCGCGATCGCGTTCTTGGCGAACAGCAGGTCGACGCCCGGGCCCGCGTCGAGGAGGACCGTGTCGTCGTTGACCTCCTTGACCGTGGCGTACATGCCCCCGATGGTGCGGACACCACTACCGGGCTGCATCTGGTCGCGCATGTCCGCGGCCTGCTGCTGCTTCTTCTTGGCCGACCGGGTCATCAGGAACATGGCCCCGATGAGCACGATGAACGGGAGGAGGGTCACGAGACTCACGGGTCGGAACTTCCTTCACACGACCGCGATGGGGAGCGGCCTGATTGGTTGGGGGTATGTGTACTGCCTACAAAGGCGGCATCGGCGGAGTCTAGGCGAGTCCGCATGCATGAACAACGCTCAGCATGACACCTGGGTTCCTCCCCGGGCCAATACCGCAGCCCTCACGCCCCGAACAGGCCCTGTTGTCCGTTTCCCGCAGCTTGCGTGCCGGGCGGGGTCAGGCCGAGGTGTGCCCAGGCCGCGGGCGTGGCGACACGGCCGCGCGGGGTGCGGGCGAGCAGGCCCTCGCGAACGAGGAAGGGCTCGGCGACCTCCTCGACGGTCTCGCGCTCCTCCCCCACGGCGACCGCGAGCGTGGACACGCCGACCGGGCCGCCGCCGAACAGCTTCAGCAGGGCCTCGAGGACCGCCCGGTCGAGCCGGTCCAGGCCTCGGGCGTCGACCTCGTAGACGGCCAGGGCCGCGGCGGCGATCTCGCGCGTGATGGTCCCGTCGGCCTTGACCTGCGCGTAGTCGCGGACGCGGCGCAGCAGGCGGTTGGCGATGCGCGGGGTGCCCCGGGAGCGGCCGGCGATCTCGGCGGCTCCGTCGCCCTCGATCCGGACGTCCAGGAGGTTCGCCGAGCGGTGGACGACGCGCTCCAGCTCCGCCGGCCCGTAGAACTCCATGTGCGCGGTGAAGCCGAAGCGGTCGCGCAGCGGGGGCGGCAGCAGTCCGGCGCGTGTCGTGGCGCCGACGAGGGTGAAGGGGGGCAGTTCGAGCGGGATGGCGGTGGCGCCGGGTCCCTTGCCGACGATCACGTCGACGCGGAAGTCCTCCATCGCCATGTAGAGCATCTCCTCGGCGGGCCTCGACATGCGGTGGATCTCGTCGAGGAAGAACACCTCGCCCTCCTGGAGGGAGGACAGGATGGCCGCGAGGTCGCCCGCGTGCTGGATGGCGGGGCCCGAGGTGATGCGGATGGGGGCGCCCATCTCGGCCGCGATGATCATGGACAGGGTGGTCTTGCCCAGGCCGGGGGCGCCGGACAGCAGCACGTGGTCGGCGGTGGCGCCGCGCGCCCGGGCGGCGCGCAGCACGAGGTCGAGCTGTTCGCGGACCTTCTCCTGGCCGATGAACTCGCCCAGGTCCTTGGGGCGCAGCGCGGCCTCGACGGCCTGGTCCTCACCGTCGGCGGCGGAGCCCACCAGCCGCTCCGCCGCGGGGCCGGCGGCGGGCGTGTCGGTCGTGTCGTCCCAGTTCACTCACGTACTCCTGGCTCAGCGGGCTCGGTTCAGGGTCTGCAGGGCCGCCTTGAGCAACTGGCCCACCTGGGGCGTGCCCTCGGCGGCCTCGGCCTGGGGTGCCACGGCGGTGACCGCCTCGTCGGCCTCGCGGGTGGCGTATCCGAGGCCGATCAGGGCCGCGTGCAGCTGGTCGCGCCAGCCCTGGGTGACCGGGGTGCCGACGGCGGGTGCGCCGACGGGCTCGCCGAGCCGGTCCTTGAGCTCGAGGAGGAGCTTCTGGGCGCCCTTCTTGCCGATGCCCGGGACGGCGGTGAGGGCCTTCTCGTCGCCGGTGGCGACGGCGCGGCGCAGGGCGTCGGGCGTGTGCACGGCCAGCATCGACTGGGCGAGCCGCGGTCCCACGCCGCTGGCGGTCTGGAGCAGTTCGAAGACCTGGCGCTCGTCGTCGTCGGCGAAGCCGTACAGGGTCAGCGAGTCCTCCCGTACGACGAGGGAGGTGGCGAGCCTGGCCTGCTGGCCGAGGCGGAGGGTGGACAGCGTGTTCGGGGTGCACTGCACGGCCATGCCGACGCCGCCGACCTCGATCACCGCGGCGTCGGGGGCGAGGGCTGCGACCGTGCCGCTGACGAAGGCGATCATGCCGTACGGCCTTTCGTTGTCGTCGTTGTAGCCGTTGTCGTCGGGTTTCCGGCCGCGTGCGCGGCGACGGCCTGCTGGAGCCGGTTCTGGGCGGGGGCGCGCCAGATGTGGCAGATGGCCAGGGCGAGGGCGTCGGCGGCGTCGGCCGGTTTGGGGGGCGCGGCGAGTCGCAGCAGCCGGGTGACCATGGCGCCGACCTGCGCCTTGTCGGCGCGGCCGCTGCCGGTGACGGCGGCCTTGACCTCGCTGGGGGTGTGCAGGGCGACCGGGATGCCGCGGCGGGCGGCGCAGAGCATCGCCACGGCGCTGGCCTGGGCGGTGCCCATCACCGTGCGCACGTTGTGCTGGCTGAACACGCGCTCCACCGCCACGTATTCGGGGCGGTGCTCGTCCAGCCAGCGCTCTATCCCCTGTTCGACGGCGACCAGACGGTGGCTCAGGTCGGCGTCCGCCGGGGTGCGGACGACTCCGACGCCGAGCATCGTCAGCGGCCGGCCCGCGACCCCCTCGACGACACCGACGCCGCAGCGGGTCAGTCCCGGGTCGACTCCCAGTACGCGCACGCGTGTCCCTCCCCTCGTGACGTGGTCGTGGTCATGGCGGCGATCTTTGAGTGATCTTTGCCTGATGTCAGGCTATCCGCTGCCACCGACAACGACGGCGGGTGCCACCGGCAACGACGGCGGGCCGGCGGGAATCTCTCCCCACCGGCCCGTCCAAGCCCGCGATCCGCGGCGGTCCTACGCCTCGACCTTCTCCATGATCTCGTCGCTGACGTCGAAGTTGGCGAAGACGTTCTGCACGTCGTCGCTGTCCTCGAGCGCGTCGATCAGCTTGAAGATCTTCCGGGCGCCCTCCTCGTCCAGCTCCACCTGCATGGTGGGGACGAAGTTGGCGTCGGCGGAGTCGTAGTCGATGCCGGCTTCCTGGAGGGCGGTGCGGACCGCCACCAGGTCGGTGGCCTCGCTGAGCACCTCGAAGGACTCGCCGAGGTCGTTGACCTCCTCGGCGCCCGCGTCCAGGACGGCCGTCAGGACCTCGTCCTCCGACAGTTCGCCCTTGGGCACGATCACGACGCCCTTGCGGTGGAACAGGTACGACACCGAGCCCGGGTCGGCCATGGAGCCGCCGTTGCGGGTCATGGCGACGCGCACGTCGGAGGCGGCACGGTTGCGGTTGTCGGTGAGGCACTCGATGAGCACCGCGACACCGTTCGGTCCGTAACCCTCGTACATGATCGTCTCGTAGTCGGCGCCGCCGGCCTCGAGACCGCCGCCGCGCTTGATGGCCGAGTCGATGTTCTTGTTGGGCACCGACTGCTTCTTGGCCTTCTGCACGGCGTCGTAGAGCGTCGGGTTGCCGTCCAGGTCGACGCCGCCCATGCGAGCCGCGACCTCGATGTTCTTGATCAGCTTCGCGAAGAGCTTGCCGCGCTTGGCATCGATGACGGCCTTCTTGTGCTTCGTCGTGGCCCATTTAGAGTGGCCGGACATCTGCCTGTCTCCTTCGCGTAACCCGTCTGCGTAACGAACGCAGGAATCCTACAAGGACTCGGGTGTCCGGTTCGCGCGCACCATGTCGACGAACAGGGCGTGCACACGGTGGTCGCCGGTCAGCTCCGGGTGGAACGACGTGGCCAGCGCGTTGCCCTGGCGGACCGCGACGATGTGGCCGTCGTGCTCGGCGAGCACCTCGGCCCCGGCGCCGACGGACTCGACCCAGGGGGCGCGGATGAAGACGCCCTCGACCGGATCACCCGGGACGCCCTTGACCGCGACGGAGGCCTCGAAGGACTCGTTCTGCCGTCCGAAGGCGTTGCGGCGCACGATCATGTCGATCCCGCCGACGGTCTCCTGGCCCGAGCGCGGGTCGAGGATCTTGTCGGCGAGCATGATCATGCCGGCGCAGGTGCCGTAGACGGGCATGCCGTCACGCACGCGCGCGCGGAGCGGGTCCATCACTTCGAAGAGGACGGCCAGCTTGGAGATGGTGGTGGACTCGCCGCCGGGGAGGACGAGGCCGTCGACCTCGGCGAGTTCTTCGGGGCGCCGCACCGGCCTGGCCACGGCGTCCGCCGCGGCCAGGGCGATGAGGTGCTCCCGTACATCGCCCTGGAGTGCCAGGACGCCGATGACAGGAGTGTTCATGGGGTTCTTTTACCTGCGGGCCTGTGCTTACCAGCCGCGGTTGGCGTACCGCTCGGTCTCGGGGAGGGTGTCGCAGTTGATGCCGACCATGGCCTCGCCGAGGTTGCGGGACGCCTCCGCGATGATCTTCGGGTCGTCGTAGAAGGTGGTGGCCTTCACGATGGCGGCGGCACGCTTGGCCGGGTCGCCGGACTTGAAGATACCGGAGCCGACGAAGACGCCCTCGGCGCCGAGCTGGCGCATCAGGGCGGCGTCGGCGGGGGTGGCCACACCACCGGCGGAGAACAGCACGACCGGGAGCTTGCCCAGCTCGGCGACCTCCTTGACCAGCTCGTACGGGGCGCGCAGCTCCTTGGCGGCGGCGTACAGCTCGTGGTTGTCGAAGCCGCGCAGCCTGGCGATCTCGTTCTTGATCTGGCGCAGGTGGCGGACGGCCTCGACGACGTTGCCGGTGCCGGCCTCGCCCTTGGAGCGGATCATCGCCGCGCCCTCGGCGATCCGGCGCAGGGCCTCGCCGAGGTTGGTGGCGCCGCAGACGAAGGGGGTGGTGAAGGCCCACTTGTCGGAGTGGTTGACCTCGTCGGCCGGGGTGAGGACCTCGGACTCGTCGATGTAGTCGACGCCGAGCGACTGAAGGACCTGGGCCTCGACGAAGTGGCCGATGCGGGACTTGGCCATGACCGGGATGGAGACGGCCTCGATGATGCCCTCGATCATGTCCGGGTCGGACATGCGGGCCACGCCGCCGTCCTTGCGGATGTCGGCGGGGACACGCTCCAGGGCCATGACCGCGACGGCGCCCGCGTCCTCGGCGATCTTCGCCTGCTCCGGCGTGACGACGTCCATGATCACGCCGCCCTTGAGCTGCTCGGCCATGCCGCGCTTCACACGGGCGGTACCGGTCTCGGGAGTCCGGGCGGAGTCGGGAATCGTGCTGGACACGGGTGACCTCACTTGGTGAGAAGAGGGTGTGGTGCGCCACCGAGGAAACGGGATTGGACCAGTCCACGGCAAGGGCCAATGGAGACCCGGTGGATCCTTTTCGCCCGGCACCGCCCGAAAGCGGGTCACTCGTTCCCGGTCAGGCGGCCCGCTCCGCGAGGGCCGCCGGGGGCTCGTCGTCCATCTCGAAGGCCATCGGGAACGGGGCGTGCCCGGCCAGCCGGAACCACCGCACCTTGCGGTGCTCGCGCAGCCGGCGGGCGGCTCCCACCGCGTCGTTGTGGAAGCGGCGGGCCATCGGCACCCGGCGCACGCCCTCGGAGAGCTCGCGCGCCGCCTCCTCTCCCCCGGGCGCCTCGCGCACCGCCTCGACCTGCGGGAGCTCGGCGAACACGGCCCGCAGGGCCTGGCTCAACTCGCTCTCCGCGACCTCCCGTTGGTCCTCCTCCGCCTGCCGGGCAGCGTGCGCCGCCTCGTACAGCACGATGGAGGCGGCCGGGTCGAGGACACCGGAGGTGGCCACTTCCTGCGCCACCGACGCCCGACGCAGCAACTGCGCGTCCAGCGCGGCCCGCGCGGCGTCGATACGGGCGTGCAGCCGGTCGAGCCGCCCCGCCGTCCAGCTCAGGTACAGCCCGACGGCCACGAGCGCGACGACAATCCAGATGAGCGTTACGGTCACGGGCGGCAAGGCTACCGGGACTCCCCGCCCGGGCGGCCGGGGATTCGTGCACCGGGTGGATCGGCGAGGGTGGGATCAGTCACGGGCCAGGCCCAGGCGGGCCCGCAGCCCCGATGTGCGTTCGTCGGCGGCGACGGCCGCCGCGCCGGCGGTGACCGTCTCGTAGACGGAGAGGATGTCGGCGCCGACGGTCGACCAGTCGAAGCGGCGCACATGGGTGCTGCCGCGTTCGCGCAGCTCCGCCCGGCGGGACGGGTCGGACAGCAGGCGCACGGCGGCTTCGGCGAGCGCGTCGGCGTCCTCGTTGGCGAAGAGTTCACCGGCCTTGCCCTGGTCCAGGACCTGGGCGAAGGCGTCCAGGTCGGAGGCGAGGACCGGGGCCCCGGCCGACATGGCCTCGACCAGGATGATCCCGAAGCTCTCCCCGCCGGTGTTGGGGGCCACGTACACGTCGACGCTGCGCAGCAGCCGCGCCTTGTCCTCGTCGCTGACCATTCCAAAGAACTCCACGCGCGAGCGCAGTTCCCTCGGCAGCTCCGCCACCGCCTGTTCCTCGTCCCCGCGGCCCGCGACCAGCAGACGGGCCCCCGGGCGGGCGGCGAGGATCGCGGGCAGCGCCCTCATCAGCACGGGCAGGCCCTTGCGGGGCTCGTCGATGCGGCCGATGAAGCCGATCGTGTCCCCCTGCCACTCCGGCTTGGGCTCGGCACGGGCGAAGAAGTCGACGTCGACGCCGTTGGGGATCACCACCGCGTCGCCGCCGAGGTGCTCGACGAGGGTGCGGCGGGCGTACTCGCTCACCGCGATCCGCGCACTGATCTTCTCCAGGGCCGCCTGGAGGATGGCGTACGCGGCGATCATCGCCCGCGACCGGGGATTGGAGGTGTGGAAGGTGGCGACGATCGGGCCCTGCGCCGCCCAGCAGCTCAGCAGGCCCAGAGACGGCGAGGTCGGCTCGTGGATGTGGATCACGTCGAACCGGCCCTCGTGCAGCCAGCGCCGCACCCGGGCCGCCGACAGGAAGCCGAAGTTCAGCCGGGCCACCGAGCCGTTGTACGGCACCGGGACAGCACGGCCGGCCGAGACGACGTACGGCGGCAGCGGGGTGTCGTCGTCGGCGGGGGCGAGGACGGACACCTCGTGGCCGAGGCCGATGAAGTACTCCGCCAGGTCCCGGATGTGGAACTGGACACCACCGGGCACGTCCCACGAGTAGGGGCAGACGATGCCGATCCTCACGCCGTCGCCTTCCCCGAAGCAGCGGTACCCCGCCCGGGATCCAGGTCCGCGAGCCACAAACGCTGCAGCATGTGCCAGTCCTCCGGATGCTCGGCGATCCCCGTGGCGAAGGCGTCGGCCAGCGCCTGTGTCATAACAGACGTCTTCTCGGCCCGCGTACCTGTCCCGGGCACGTCGACCGGGGGATGGACCCGGCCCCGCATGACGGGCGAGTCGTCGTACCACAGGGTGACCGGCAGCAGCAGCGCGCCCGTCTGCTGGGCGAGGAGGGCCGGTCCCGCGGGCATCCGGGCGCTCTCGCCGAAGAACGTCACCTCCACCCCGGAGGAGGACAGATCACGGTCGGCGACCAGGCAGACCAGGCCGCCGTCGCGCAGCCGCCGGGCCAGCGTGCCGAACGCGGAGCCGCCGCTGTGCGGCAGGACCTCCATGCCGAGGCCCTCGCGGTAGGCGACGAACCGGTCGTAGAGCGTCTCCGGCTTCAGCCGCTCGGCGACCGTCGTGAACGGTGTGTCCAGCGCGGTGGTGACCCAGGCGCCGGCCAGGTCCCAGTTGGCCAGGTGCGGCAGGGCGAGGACGACGCCCTTGCCGGCCGCGAGGCCGTCGGTCAGGTGGTGCACGTCCTTGGGGTCGAAGCCCGCCCTGATCCGCTCGGCGCTCCAGGCCGGCAGCCGGAAGGACTCCATCCAGTAGCGCAGGTACGAGCGCATGCCCGCCCGCGACAGCTCGGCGAGGCGCTCGGGGGTCGCGTCGGGCACCACGCGCGCGTAGTTGCCCTCCAGCCGCCGCACACCCTTGCCCCGCCGCTTCCAGGCGAGGTCCGCGACCGTACGGCCGAGCCGCACGGCGACCGGTTCGGGGAGCTTCTTCACGGTGCCCCAGCCGAGGCCGTACAGCCCGTCGGTGAGACGCTCCCGGACGGTCATTTCGCCGCCCCGCTGCCCTGCTCGCGCCGGGCCGCGGCGGCCTCGGCCTCGGCCGATTCCCGGCGCACCGTGACGACCCGCTGGATCAGCGTGACCAGGCTGCCCGCCGCGACGATCCACAGGGCGATCGGCAGCAGGTACTGGATGCCCGGCACCCCGAACTTGTGCAGGCCCGCGAACCCGGCCGCGACCAGCGAGATCACCAGCCGCTCGGCCCGCTCCACCAGCCCGTTGACGGCCACCGGCAGACCGATCGACTCGCCCCGGGCCTTCGTGTACGACACCACCTGGCCGCTGGCCAGGCAGAAGATCGACACCGCGCACAGCACGTTGTCGTCGCCGTGGCCCGCGTACCACAGGGCGAACCCGCCGAAGATCGCACTGTCGGCGACCCGGTCGAGGGTGGAGTCCAGGAAGGCGCCCCAGCGGCTGGAGCGGCCCAGCTGGCGGGCCATGTTGCCGTCGACCAGGTCGGAGAACACGAACAGCGTGATCACGACCGTGCCCCAGAAGAACTCGCCCCGCGGGTAGAAGACCAGCGCCCCCGCGACCACTCCGGCGGTCCCGATGAGCGTGACCGTGTCCGGGCTCACGCCCCGGCGGATGAGAAACGCGGCGAACGGTGTGAGGACACGCGTGAAGAATGCACGCGCGTACTTGTTCAGCATGGCCTTCCCGAGGGTCGGTGTCACCGGGCGGCCCCTGCTGGCCACCGGCTGGCCCATCGTAGCCACGCACGCGCGTGCGTGGCGGCGCCCGACCTCCGCGAGCACCGGCCGCCGGCCGCGCGCAAGCGCTGCCCGACGGCGGGATCGAGTCCCTCGTATGGACGCGACGTGACGGGAGTGGAAAGCTCGAAGGACCGCGGGCGTCGCAGGAGCCGCCAGTGCACGCGGTGCCGCGTGTCCGCGCCCACAGTGACCTCACCCTCAACGGGAGGCAGGATCATGGGCGACAAGACGCAGACCCACCCCGGAGCCGCCGGCAGGGCAGTGGCGGCCGACCATCCCGCATCCGTACGCAATGTGGTGCTGGTCGGCCACTCCGGATCGGGCAAGACGACTCTGGTGGAGGCTCTCGCGCTGACCGCGGGAGCGGTGAACCGAGCCGGCCGCGTGGAGGACGGCGGCAGCATCTCGGACTACGACGACATCGAGCACCGGCAGCAGCGCTCGGTGCAGCTCTCCCTGGTGCCCGTCGAATGGGACGGCATCAAGATCAATCTGCTCGACACCCCCGGCTACGCCGACTTCGTCGGCGAGCTCAGGGCCGGTCTGCGCGCCGCGGACGCGGCCCTTTTCGTCGTCTCGGCCTCCGACGGCGTGGACGGCTCCACCCGCATGGTCTGGGAGGAGTGCGCCGCCGTCGGCATGCCCCGCGCCATCGTGATCACCCACCTGGAAGCCGCACGCGCGGACTTCGAGGAGATGACACGGGTGTGCGCGGAGGCGTTCGGCGCGGACGACCCCGACGCCGTACTGCCGCTCTACCTGCCGCTGCGCGGCTCGCAGGGACCCGACGGGCACGCATCCGTGACCGGCCTGGTCGGACTGCTGACGAAGAAACTGTTCGACTACTCCTCCGGCGAGCGCAAGGAGTCCGAGCCCGGCGACGACCAGCTGCCGCAACTGGAGGAGGCCCGCAACCGGCTGATCGAGGGCATCATCGCCGAGAGCGAGGACGAGACCCTCATGGACCGCTACCTCGGCGGTGAGCAGGTCGACGTCAAGACGCTCATCGAGGACCTGGAACGGGCCGTCGCCCGCGGGGCGTTCTTCCCCGTCCTGGCCGCCGCGCCCGCCGCCGAGGGCGCCAAGCAGGGCATCGGCACCGTGGAACTCCTGGAGCTGATCACCCGCGGCTTCCCCACCCCGCTGGAACACGAGGCACCCGCCGTCACCACCGTCGACGGCGGCCCGCGCGAACTGCGGCCGTGCGACCCGGACGGGCCGCTGGTCGCCGAGGTCGTCAAGACCTCCTCCGACCCCTACGTCGGCCGGGTCTCCCTGGTCCGTGTCTTCTCCGGCACCCTCCGCCCCGACGAGACCGTGCACGTCTCCGGACACGGCCTGTCCGACCGCGGTCACGAGGGCCGCGCCCTCCACGAAGCAGACGAGCGGGTCGGCGCCCTGTCCACCCCCTTCGGCAAACGGCAGCGCCCGGTGACGCACGTCATCGCAGGCGACCTGGCGTGCGTGGCCAAACTCGGCCGCGCGGAGACCGGCGACACGCTCTCCGCCAAGGACGACCCGCTGCTCATGGAACCCTGGCAGATGCCCGACCCGCTGCTGCCCCTGGCCATCCAGGCCCACAGCAAACCGGACGAGGACAAGCTCTCCCAAGGCCTGGCCCGGCTGGTCGCGGAGGACCCGACGATGCGCCTGGAGCAGAACCAGGACACCCACCAGGTGGTGCTGTGGTGCCTGGGCGAGGCCCACGCCGACGTCGCCCTGGAACGGCTGCGCAGCCGCTACGGCGTCCAGGTCGACGTCGTACCGCACCGGGTCTCACTGCGGGAGACGTTCGCGGACCGGTCCGCGGGGCGCGGACGGCACGTCAAGCAGTCCGGCGGCCACGGCCAGTACGCCATCTGCGAGATCGAAGTGGAACCGCTGCCCGGCGGCTCGGGCATCGAGTTCGTCGACAAGGTCGTCGGCGGAGCCGTGCCGCGGCAGTTCATCCCCTCGGTGGAGAAGGGCGTACGGACCCAGGCCGCCAAGGGCGTCGCCGCCGGCCACCCGCTGATCGACGTACGGGTCACCCTGCTCGACGGCAAGGCCCACTCGGTGGACTCCTCCGACGCGGCCTTCCAGACAGCGGGCGCGCTCGCACTGCGGGAGGCCGCCACCGACGCGCGGATCCACCTGCTGGAGCCGGTGGCCGAGGTGACCGTGCTGGTCGGCGACGACTACGTGGGCCCCGTGATGAGCGACCTGTCCGGACGGCGCGGCCGGGTCCTCGGCACCGAACAGGTGGGCAACGGCCGCACCCTGATCCGCGCCGAGGTGCCCGAGATCGAGATCGGCCGGTATGCGATCGACCTGCGCTCCCTGTCCCACGGCACGGCCCGCTTCGACCGCCGGTACGTGCGGCACGAGCCGATGCCGCCCCAGGTGGCCGACCGCGTACGCCAACAGGAGCGCGAAGCTTCATAGTCGGCGCACCCGGCGCACAACCGGTGCACTGGAACGCATGGTTGCGGAAAGGTGGACGGCTCCGGCCGTCCACCTGTCCACGCGCGCCGCTGCCGATACCCTGATGACCTGATCAACAGGTGTGCGGGGCAGGGAAGCCGGGAAGGCCGCAGATGCAGGAGCGGCGGCAATGGGGGCGGAAGTGACGGACGGATTCGATTTCAGTCCCGGGGCACAGGTGCCCCTGTCCGGCACGGCCGGACAGACGGCGGCGACCAACTCGCTCGCCGCGGCCGCGTACCGGGACGACGAAGTGACCAAGATCCTGGACGCGGACAACGAATGGCACCAGTCCAAGGTCAGCCTCCCGCGCCCGTGGGCGAAGATCTTCCGCCCCCGGTTCGGCGAGGCCTTCTCCCGCGCGGTGATCGACCGCATGCTGGGCGCCGGACGGGCACCGCTCATCCAGTCGTTCGGCCTCGAACCCCAGGTCGTCGTGGAGCACTGCCTCGCGGCCCACCGCATCCGCCGCGACCGCGACAACTGGCTGACGGCCGTGACCGTGCTGTGCGGGCTGCTCTTCCTGCCCGGCCTCTTCGTATGGCTGCTGGTGTTCACCCTGCGCGCCAACGTCAGCAAGCGGGAGGACAAACGCGCCGGCGCCCTCGCCAACACCCTGCTGGTCGCCGTCGCCGCACTCGCCGTGCTCTTCCTGGTCAAGATGCCCTTCAGCGACTTCTGGGCGTGGTACGCACGCGCGGCCGTCGTCATGCCCGTGATCGGCTGGTTCTGGGCCAAGCAGATCTGCGAACGCTCCGCGCGTGAACTGCGCGAGCGCTGGTCGGGCCTGCTGAGCGGCGGCGGCGTGGGCGCCAAGATCCCCGAAGCCGTACCGGGCAACCCCGGCGACGCGGCCGAACAGGTCCGCAAGGAACTCGCCCGGCTCAGCGCCGAACAACGCTCCAACTCCGTCTTCTACGCAGGGCCCAAGGGCATACTCGGCATGGGCACCCGCTGGGGAAGCTGGCAACTGGCCGAGGAACTCGTCTCCGCCGAACCGGGCAAGGAGTTCCACCCCTTCCGCAGCTGGGACGTCATCACCGCGATCCAGGGCGGCCTGGCCATGCTCGAACGCACCTCCATCAACACCGGCGGCTTCCCCAAGCCGACCGTCACCCACTGGGTCGTCACCCCCATCGGGGAGAACGCCAAGGAGGTCTCCCGACCGAGCGGCACCGACGTCGAGACGTACACCGTCAAGACCCACGCCATACAGGACATCTGCAACAAGCAGCAGTTCGGCAGCGGCGACCGCCACTACCTCGGCGTGCAGTGGACCCTCTGGGACGGCCACCTCGTGATCACCATGCTGGTCACCGTGACCGTGCTGCACGACACCCTGCGCATCGAGGTCACCGGCCACGCCCTCGGACCGGTCAACCCGCTGTTCAACCAGAAGCCTGCGGCCAGGGAGAAAACGGTCCAGAAGGCGCTCCGCTTCTGGGAGACCCGCACGGTGAAACTGCCCCTGATCGACGCCGACGAGGTCGTACGGCTCGCCGCCCGCGCGCCCCTGTCCTGGTACCCGCCCCTGCTGAAGTGGCTCGGCGGCAGCCTCACCCTGCCCGAACCGTTCGGCCTGCGGCACGCCTGGGCCGACCAGCCCTGGCGGCACCGCTTCATGGCCGACGACGCGCTGCGCGCCGCCACCCCGGTCCTGCGGGTGGTGCACGCCGCCGCGCTCAAGGTCCTCAAGGAGAACGGCGTGAACGTCGAGAAGTTCGGCTCCCGCTCCTCGGTCCTCAGCGGCGCCGTCCAGGACGCGTCACCGAGGAAGGCCGACTCGTACGACGCGTGAGGCGCGGCCTGCCGAGCAGGGCTACGCCGGCCAGGCCTCCGCGAGCATCTTGCGGGTGTCGGCGAGGAGCTGCGGCAGCACCTTCGTGTGGCCGATCACGGGCATGAAGTTGGTGTCGCCGCCCCAGCGGGGAACGACGTGCTGGTGCAGATGGGCGGCGATGCCGGCGCCGGCGGCGGCGCCCTGGTTCATGCCCAGGTTGAAACCATGGGCCCCGGAGGCGCCGCGCAACGCCGTCATGGCCTGCTTGGTGAGCTCCGCGAGTTCCGCGGTCTCCGCTTCCGTCAGGTCGGTGTAGTCGGCGACATGGCGGTAGGGCACGACCATGAGGTGGCCGCCGTTGTACGGGTAGAGGTTGAGCACCGCGTACACCAGCTCGCCGCGCCGGACGATCAGACCGTCCTCGTCGGACTTGGCCGGGATCGAGCAGAAGGGGCAGCCGTCGCCGGCACCGGGGCCGCTCGGCTTGTTCTCGCCCTGGATGTAGGCCATCCGGTGGGGCGTCCACAGGCGCTGGAACGCGTCCTGCGTCCCCACTCCGATCTGCTGCTCCGGCTCACTCGTCATGCGTGCAGCATATGGCGTGCGACCTGCGGGCAGGCAAAGGCCCCCGGGGATACCCCGGGGGCCCGACGGCCTATGTCGGTGACGGCCGCAATCACACCTGCACGCGACGCTCCACCACGTCAACGATCTTCGCCAGCGCCTCGTCACGCGGAATGCCGTTCTCCTGCGAACCGTCGCGGTAGCGGAACGACACCGTGCCCGCGTTCATGTCGTCGTCACCGACGATGACCATGAACGGCACTTTCGCGCGCTGGGCGTTGCGGATCTTCTTCTGCATGCGGTCCGACGAGGAGTCCACCTCGACCCGCAGGCCCTTCTTCTTCGCGTCCGCGGCGAACTTCTGGAGGTACTCCACGTGCGCGTCGCCCACCGGGATGCCGACCGCCTGCACGGGCGCCAGCCAGGCCGGGAACGCACCCGCGTAGTGCTCCAGCAGCACCGCGAAGAACCGCTCGATGCTGCCGAAGAGCGCGCGGTGGATCATGACCGGGCGCTGCTTGGAGCCGTCCGCGGCCGTGTACTCCAGGTCGAAGCGCTCGGGCAGGTTGAAGTCGAGCTGGACCGTCGACATCTGCCACGTACGGCCGATCGCGTCCTTGACCTGGACGGAGATCTTGGGGCCGTAGAACGCCGCGCCGCCCGGGTCCGGAACGAGCTGGAGGCCCTGCTTCTCGCCGACCTGGCGCAGGGTCTCGGTGGCCTCCTCCCAGATCTCGTCGCTGCCGACGAACTTTTCCGGATCTTTGGTGGAGAGCTCCAGGTAGAAGTCGGTCAGACCGTAGTCGCGCAGCAGGTTCAGCACGAAGGTGAGCGTCTTGTCGAGCTCGTCGGCCATCTGCTCGCGGGTGCAGTAGATGTGCGCGTCGTCCTGGGTGAAGCCGCGGGCGCGGGTCAGACCGTGTACGACGCCCGACTTCTCGTACCGGTACACGGTCCCGAACTCGAAGAGCCGCAGCGGCAGTTCACGGTAGGACCGGCCGCGCGCGTCGAAGATCAGGTTGTGCATCGGGCAGTTCATGGGCTTGAGGTAGTAGTCCACGCCCTCGTCGAGCTGCATGGGCGGGTACATGCCGTCGGCGTACCAGTCCAGGTGGCCCGAGGTCTCGAAGAGCTTCCCCTTGGTCGCGTGCGGGGTGTAGACGAACTCGTAGCCCTCCTCCTCGTGGCGGCGGCGCGAGTAGTCCTCCATCACACGGCGGATGATGCCGCCCTTGGGGTGGAAGACGGCGAGGCCGGAGCCGATCTGCTCGGGGATGGAGAACAGGTCCAGCTCGCTGCCCAGCTTGCGGTGGTCGCGCTTCTCGGCCTCGGCGAGGAATTCGAGATGCGCCTTCAGCTCGTCCTTGGACGGCCAGGCGGTGCCGTAGATGCGCTGGAGCTGCTTGTTCTTCTCGTTGCCGCGCCAGTACGCCGAGGCGTTGCGCATCAGCTTGAACGCGGGGATCAGCCGGGTGGAGGGCAGGTGGGGACCGCGGCAGAGGTCCTTCCAGCACAGCTCGCCGGTCTTGGCGTCCAGGTTGTCGTAGATCGTCAGCTCGCCGGCGCCGACCTCGACGTCCGCGCCGTCGTCGTGCGACGCGGAGCCCTTGAGGCCGATCAGCTCCAGCTTGTACGGCTCGTCGGCCAGCTCCTCGCGGGCGGCCTCGTCGGTGACGACACGGCGGGAGAAGCGCTGACCCTGCTTCTGGATCGCCTGCATGCGCTTCTCGATGGCCTTGAGGTCATCGGGGTGGAAGGGCTTCTCGACGTCGAAGTCGTAGTAGAAGCCGTCCCTGACGGGCGGGCCGATGCCCAGCTTGGCCTCGGGGAAGAGCTCCTGCACGGCCTGCGCCATGACGTGCGCGGTGGAGTGGCGCAGGATGTTGAGGCCGTCCTCGGAGGAGATCTCGACGCCCTCGACGGTCTCGCCGTCCTTGATCTCGTGGGCGAGGTCCTTGAGTTCCCCGCCGACGCGCACGGCCACGATCGAGCGCTCGCCGGCGAAGAGGTCGGCGGCCGTGGTGCCCGTCGTCACCGTGCGCTCTTCCCGCTCGGAATCGCGTTGGATGATCACACGGACGTCTGACACCGGTCTCTCCTGACTGCAGGTGGGGTGCGGCGCCATACCTGGAGCGCGCGCATGACTGGGATCGTACCGACCCCGGGCCTTCTACCGCGAAACGATTACGCACGGTCCACGATCGGTCGCGGACGTGCCCGTCAGTCGCGGTCGTCCCCGCCGCACATCTCCTCGAAGTAGTCGAGATCCTCCTGCAGAGACTTCAGCAGCCGGTCGCGCTCCTCGTCGTCCACCTCCACGGGCACGACGCCGGAGGCGCCGGTGAGCCGGCGGAAGCCGCCGCGGCTCTCCAGCCGCCCGAGCACCCGCACGGGCAGTCCGACGAGGTGGGCGTGCCCGGCGACGCGGTAGTCCTCCTCGTCCAGGGTCACGCGCACGTACGGCACTTCGGCTCCCGCGAGCACCCGAAGCCGCACGGTGCCCTCGCCGCGCGGGTGCGCTCTGCGCATCCGCACCACGGTGCCGGTGATCCGGGTGAGCACCGACGGTTCGGCGCGCAGATAGCGGGCGCCGGCCTCGCGCAGTACGGGCAGGTCGCCCGGCGAGAACTCGACGGCCTCGGCGGCGGCCGCGCAGTCCTCGGGCACGCCCGCCGCGGGCGCCCACTCCACGGCGACGCGCGCGCCCTCGGTGCCGCGGACGAGGGCGACGACGGCCTCGGTGAGTTCACGGCTGGCGCCCGCGCGGACGGCACCGTCGAAGGCGTCCATGGCGCCGGTGGCCCGCCGGTAGTCGACGGCCTCGCGGACGGCGTACAGGGCCTGGTGGAGGCGGACGGCAAGAGGCCTGCCGGGGTCGACGGGAACGAAGGCGGTCAGGCCGCGGCCGTCGGCGGCTGAGCCGACGAGAACGTGGTCCAGGGAGGTGGCGGCCGAGCGCCGGTGGCGGGCGCCGTGGTAGCCGGCACGCGCGCGTGTGGCGAGCGCGGCGGCGAGCAGCATCTGGCGGGCGGCGCCGCGCAGCCGTTCCTCGACGGTCCAGCCGGCGGCGTCGGCCGGGCCCTCGGGCACGTCCCGCCACCAGCGGATCTCGTCGCTGGGCAGGGTGATGGCGATCAGTACCTCCCGTGCGGAGGGCGTGCCGCTGCGGGCGAGGGCGTCAAGGGCCTCGCCGAGCAGGTCGTCGCTGTCGGGGAGGGCGCGGCTCTCGGGCACCAGCAGGCTGGTGCCGGTGCCGCCGGGCCCGGGCGGGGTCCAGCGGCCGTAGCGGCCGGCGGCGCCGCCGCGGCGCTGCCAGCCGTGCCGGTGGAGCAGGGCCCCGAGGACGGCGGGGTCGACGTCGGAGGGGGCGGGGAGACGGCCGCGGTGGGCGTCGGCGGGATGCGGCCGTACCGGTCGCAGAGGCTCGTCGAGGGGGCGGTGCGTCATGGTCTGCCTCCCGTTCCGACCCGCGTCATGATCTCGCACAGGGCCCGGTCGTCGAAGATGCGCGAGGTCGGGATCCGCACGGTGGTGCGGTGCCGGCCGGTGAGGGGGTGGCCGGCGAGGTTGACCCAGTAGCAGCAGTGCCTGAGGTCGAGCCGGTCGTGGCCGGCGCGCAGCCACTGGTCCTGCGACCGGGGCACGATCATCACGACGAGGATCTTGTGCACCGTGACCGGGGTGCGGGCGAGCTTGGCCAGGTGGGCGTTGTCGAGCGTGAAGGAGAAGAACCGGCCCGGGGGGTTGGGCGGTAGCTGGTAGGTGCACTTCAGCTGCACCTTGATGGTCACCTCGTCGTCGACGGTGTGTCCGGGGGCGCTGTGGCTGACGTGCCAGTCGATGCCGTTGTCGGGAAAGGGCTGGGACAGTGAGCAGCCGGCCGCCGCGGCGACCGCGTGCAGATAGCCCACCTGGAGTGTCTCCATGCAGGCGGTGGTGGCGAGTGTGCCCCGTGGGGCGCTCGCGCGCTCGGGCAGCAGCCCGCCCCGCTCGGGCTGTGCCATCACCATGGCGACCAACAGCCTTCCGTGCTTGGTGTATCCCCGCTGCGGACCCGTGAACTGCAAAGACCCGCACTCCTGTTGTCTCCTTCCGGCGTACGGCGCAAACAGCCCGGGTATCACCAAACGGGCAGCGGGCGGACGCGGCGGACGACGCGTCAGCTGCCCTCGTGGACCGAGGAGTTGTTGGCCTATGACGAGCTGGTACGAGGGGCCTCTGGCCGCCTTCGACACGGAGACGACGGGCGTCGACGTGGAGACCGACCGCATCGTGTCGGCCGCCCTCGTCGTCCAGGACGCCCCGGGCTTCCGGCCGCGGGTGCACCGCTGGCTGGTGAACCCGGGCGTGCCGGTGCCGGAGGCGGCGAGGGCGGTGCACGGGCTGACCGACGAGCATCTCCAGCTGAACGGGCGCTGGCCGGCGCCGGTGATGTACGAGATGGCCGAGGAACTGGCGGAGCAGGCCGCGTTGGGCCGCCCGCTGGTGGTGATGAACGCGCCGTTCGATCTGACGCTGCTGGACAGGGAGTTGCGCCGCCATCGGGCCTCGTCGCTGGAGCGCTGGTTCGAGGCGTCGCCGCTGCGGGTGCTGGATCCGCGGGTGCTGGACAAGCATCTCGACCGCTACCGCAAGGGCAGGCGCACGCTCACCGACCTGTGCGCGCACTACGACGTGGCTCTTCAGGACGCGCACGACGCGGCGGCGGACGCGCTGGCCGCGCTGGAGGTGGTCCGCTCGCTGGGCCGTCGCTTCGCGGCCCGCCTCGAGCGGCTGACCCCGGCGGAACTGCACACGCTGCAGACGGGTTGGCACGCGGCTCAGGCCCGCGGCCTGCAGGCGTGGTTCGCGCGCAGTGGGACGGAGGAGACGGTGGACCCGTCGTGGCCGCTGCGTCCGGAACTGCCGGCGGCGGCCGCCTGAGGATGAGAAAAGGCCGGTCCGCCTGTGCGGACCGGCCTTACCCGGTGGGCGATACTGGGTTCGAACCAGTGACCTCTTCGGTGTGAACGAAGCGCTCTCCCACTGAGCTAATCGCCCGGGAACGCACTGAACCATACAGGCCCGCGGGGCGTTCGTTCAAACCGCTTCCAGGCGGGCGGCCAGTCCGCGCCGGCCGGCCCGCATCATCAGCCGGTGGTTCGCGCGGAAGAGGGGCCGGCCTGGCACGGCGAACCGTCTGAGCAGCGGTTTGCGGACGTCGACGACCTGGTCGTAGACGGCGAGGGTGCCGGCGCCGTGCGCGGTGAGCGTCCAGCGCGCCCAACCGTCCACGTCCCCGGTGAGCACGGCCTCCAGGACTCCGGCGGCCGGGTCCCGGCGCACCTCGCGTGCGGTGAAGGTCAGGTCGTAGGGCAGGAGGGAGCGGATCCGGACGACGCCGGCCGTCGGGCCGGTGCGGGTCACCTCGCGCACCTGCCGCCACCAGCTCGGGTAGTCCTCGATCCGTTCCAGCGCCCGGTAGACGGCGTCGGCCGGAGCGGGGAGGGTCCACCGGGTGCGGAAGCGGTAGTGGGTCCAGTCCATGGGACGAGTGTGACGTGAACGGCGGCCGGTCCGGACCTCTCCTTCCGTACCCGTGAAGAAAGGTGACGGTGTTTTGGAAATAGGTCCGTGGATTTCCGCCGGAGACCGCTTCCGGAACTTCTCCCGGAATGGGGGACGGTCCTGGAAGTCGGCCTTCTCCTTGATCCTCGAATACTTCATCAGGAAGAACGGGTCGGGCCGGTCCACTTCTACGGCGCGTTCGCAGGCGCTCCGCTCACAGGTAACGGATCGTCACCGCGCCCTCCCCTGCCCCGCGCATACGACGGCGGCCCGTCCGCTTGATCGCAGACGGGCCGCCGGTTCCGGGTGGGCGATACTGGGTTCGAACCAGTGACCTCTTCGGTGTGAACGAAGCGCTCTCCCACTGAGCTAATCGCCCGGGCACAGGGAGAACATTACCGCATGTCAGGGGCGCCCGGGACCATGGTTCGGCGAGCGCCCGGCCCGCGTGTGCCGAGCTCAGCGGCCTCAGCGGCCGACGGCCCTCCAGGGCGGCACCGTGCCGAACCTCCACAGGTACACCCCGGCCAGCGCGGCGACGATCACCAGGCCGATCGCGGTCAGCGCGATGTTGCGGCGGCGCACCCTGGGGTCGAGCGCCTGCCGGGCCGCCTCGGTGACCTTGCGCTTGGTCCAGCGCAGCGCGAGCTGGGCCCAGACGAACTCGGTGGCCCAGATCGCCATGCCGCCGAAGATCACCAGCCAGCCGGGGCCGGGCAGCGGGAGCATGACGATCCCGGCGATCACGACCAGGAGTCCGGCGACGAAGATCCCGGCCTGCCAGCTCAGGAGCAGCACGCGGTGTGACCGGACGAACGCGGGAGCCCGCGAGCCCAGCCCCCGCCGGTCACGCCCCTCGTCCGCCTCCGCCTCGGCCTTCGCTCGTCCGGGCGCCTTGGCGGGGCGGCCCGGTTCGTCACTCCGCGTATTCATACGCTGCCACCGTACCGGACGAGAATCCGGTCACCGCAATGGGCGTACCGTACGAAGACACCCTCGGCCGGAAGAGTTACGTAAAGCCAAGCAAAACACTCAGAGGGGTTTACAACGGCACCGTAGGTGGCATGTCGATTTCGCCGACGTGCGAATCCCCGAGCGCACACTGAGCGAAAGGCCCTGGCGCTTATGAACACCACGGTCAGCTGCGAGCTGCACCTGCGCCTCGTTGTATCGAGCGAGTCCTCTCTGCCTGTCCCCGCAGGCCTGCGGTACGACACGGCCGACCCCTACGCCGTGCACGCCACCTTCCACACCGGAGCCGAGGAGACCGTCGAGTGGGTGTTCGCCCGCGACCTCCTCGCCGAGGGTCTTCACCGGCCCACGGGCACCGGAGACGTCCGTGTCTGGCCGTCCCGCAGCCATGGCCAGGGCGTCGTGTGCATCGCCCTGAGCTCTCCGGAGGGCGAGGCCCTGCTCGAGGCCCCGGCGCGGGCCCTGGAGTCCTTCCTGAAGCGAACGGACGCGGCCGTGCCCCCGGGCACGGAACACCGGCATTTCGATCTGGATCAGGAGCTGTCGCACATCCTCGCGGAGAGTTAGGCCCGTCGAGGCCCTTCAAGCTGCCCGTTGCCGTCCACTCGGGGAGACGGCTCGGGCCAGGACAACCGCATACGCGAGCACACCGGTACCGGTCTCCCGCGGGGGCTGGTACCGGTGTGCGCGCGTGGCCGCGGCGGCGTCGTGCGCTGCTCGGGGGCGCGTGGAGCCACTACCATCGGCCTGCATCGGCGGGCGTGTGCCCGATGCCCAGGCCAGGGAGCGAAACGTGCTGATCACCCACGACACCCGGTGCGCGCTGGACACCGTGGTGGATCTGGTGAACACCGCACCGGAGGACGAAGCGGCGCCGGACGGGCTGGCGGACGTCGCGGCGCTCGGGGAATTCGTCCGCAATCACAGGATGAGCGACGTGGGGGTGCTGTCCGAGTTCGATCTCTCCGCGGTGCGCAGGATCCGTGGCCGGTTCGCGGGGATCTTCGCGGCCTCCGACTGCCGGACCGCGGCGGGCATGATCAACGAGCTGGTGGCCGCCGCGGGCACCACGCCCCGGCTGACGGACCACGACGGGTACGACTGGCACGTCCACTACTTCGCGCCCGGCGCCTCCGTGGCCGACCACCTGGCCGCCGACTGCGGCATGGCGCTGGCGTTCTTCGTGGTGGCCGGGGAGCGGGAGCGGCTGCGGCGCTGCGAGGCTCCCGACTGCCGGCGTGCCTTCGTCGATCTGTCCCGCAACCGCTCGCGGCGGTACTGCGACAGCCGTACGTGCGGCAATCGTCTGCATGTGGCCGCCTACCGGGCTCGCCGCAAGGAGGCGGCCGGCTGAGCGGAGAGCCGGACGACGGACCGGCCGGGGCCGTCGGTCACCGGGTCACCGTCGATGGTTGTCGTGGTCCCCGGCGGGTGGCGCCGGGGACCCACGCGTACGGCTCACAGCAACAGCAGGTCGTGCAACGAAGCCATGAGCAGCAGACACCCGATCACCGCAAGGAAGATCATCAGCGGCGGCTGGGAAAGGGCGAAGAGACATCCGCGCGGCTCGTCCTGAGGGGGCGCGGACTCTCTCTGTGTCGTGTCCACCATCTCGGGGCGATGATGACGCAGCCGCCGAGCGGTACGCGATCAACACACCAGGAATGTGCGGGAGTCAGCCGTACTCCGTGATCTTCGGTCCGCTTCGGCGCGGACCGTGATCACTTGCGCGTCCACCCGTGATCACCGTCAGATGCCGTGCTTCTTCAGGATCGCCTCGATGTCGCTGAAGTCGTCGTCGCCCCCGGACGCCGCCCGCTTCGCGGCGGGCCTGCCGGACGGGCGGGCGGCCTGTCCCGGTCCCAGCGAGGGCGCCGACGCCGCCGGGGCCACCGCGCCCCGCTCCGCGCCCCGGGCCGCCTCCTTGCGCTCCTTGCGTGTGCCGCCGCGGCGGCGCTCCACCGCCCGGGTCGACGCGAAGAGCAGCCAGGCGGCGCCGAGCAGGCCGAAGCCCGCCCAGGCGGTCGGGCTGAAGGCGGTGCCGGCGAGCCAGCCGACGACGCCGGTCATCGCCAGGGCGACCGGGATCAGGGAGTAGGCGGCGATACGGGCCGCGGCGAGGAAGCGGCGCCGGTAGGCCGTCACCGCGGCGATGCCCAGGCCGGCCGCGGAAACGGCGGAACATACGGTCTCGGCAATCATCCGGTCCTCCAGGCGGGCTCACCGGTCGGGGTGGTTCGTCCCTTCCATCCTGCACCGCCCACCCGTGGGGAAGCCATGTTCCGAGCGGACTTCAGGGTGATCTCCGGGTCGTCTCCTCCGCTGGTCCCGGTGGGGCCATCACGTGTGATCCCGGTTGGGCCGCCCGCTTCGGGCCTGGAAGACTGTCCGCATGAGCGACTCCTCCTCCGCGCACGCCCCTGTCCCGGTTCTCGACGTCTGGTGCGAGTTGCAGTGCCCCGACTGCCGTACCGCTCTCGACGACCTGCGTGCCCTGCGCGCCCGGTACGGGGACCGGCTGGAGCTGCGGCTGCGGCACTTCCCGCTGGAGAAGCACCCGCACTCCTTCGCCGCCGCGCAGGCCGCGGAGGAGGCCGCCGAGCAGGGGCAGGGGTGGCCGTACGTGGAGGCGGTGCTGGGCCGGGTCGAGCGGCTGGCCCGCGAGGGCGAGCCCGTCCTGATCGAGGTGGCCCGTGAACTGGGCCTGGACGCCGAGGAGTTCGACACCGCGCTGATCGACGGCCGGCACATCCTGATCGTCGACGCCGACCACGCCGAGGGCAAGGCGATCGGCGTGACCGGCACGCCGACGTACGTGGTGGGGGGCGAGCTCCTGGACGGCGGCAAGAGCCAGGAGGGGCTGCGCGAGCGCATCGAGGAGATCGTGGACCGGCTGCTGGCCGAGGCCGGGCAGGGGAGCTGACCGGCCCGTCCGGCCCCCGCTCCACGGGGCGCCTTAGAGGTGTCTCAGAGCAGTTCCTTGTAGACGGCGCGCACCACGGGCCGGTAGCCGAGGGACTCGTACAGCCGCTCGGCCGGGGTGTTGCCAGCGAAGACGTTGAGGCCCAGGACGTGCCGGTCGGCGGCCAGTGCCTGGGTCTCGGCCAGCAGCATCAGGGAGCGGCCGTGGCCCCGGCCGCGGAAGCGCGCGTCGGCCTCGACGTCGTAGACGAAGGCCCGTTCCTCGGTGACCGCCACCCACAGGGTGCCGACCGGGGTGCCCTCGTGTTCCAGGACGCTGATCAGCATGCCCGGGGTGTCGGGGCCCTGGGGCAGCAGCCGGGCGTGGTCGTCCTCCGACTTGGCCCACGCCTCGTCGGCGGGCACTCCGCGGTCGGTCCAGCTCCGCGCGTAGGCGGCCTTGCCGTGTTCGAGCCAGGTCCCGTACTCGGCCGGGGTCATGGGCCTGCCCCGGCTGCCGGCGGGCAGTTCGGGGGCGTCGGCGCCGAGCTGCTTCTCCATGCCGCGGTTGCGTTCGACGTAGCCGAGCGCCGTGGCCAGCCGGACCGCGGCCTCGTCGTCGGCGGGCACGGAGGCCTCCATCCGCTTGCAGCCCCAGCCGCGCGCCACCTCCTCGGCGGCGAGCGCGGCCACCGTGCCCCGGCCCCGGCCGCGGTCCGGTTCGTCGATGTGCAGGCCGAGGACCCGGGCGACGGAGGGCCCGAAGACGGGGTGCGTGGCGAGGTGTATCGCGCCGACCGGGCGGCTGTTCACGCACACCTGGTAGCGGCGTGAACGGGTGCCGTCGGCGTTCTGCTGCAGCGGCTCGGTCGGCCGCAGGGTCGTGGTCATCAGGGTTGTTCTACCCGCTGCGAGGCGGTGTGGCAGCCGATTATGTCCCGCCTCCGGGGCGGGGCGTTCCGTTGCCGGGCGCCCTAGGGGTCCAGGCGGTGGGTCGCGTGTTCGTCGAAGATCCGCATGGCCTTGGCGGTCACCGGGCCCGGGGCGCCGGACAGTTCGCGGTCGTCGACGCGGTGGACAGCCTGGATGTCGCGCAGGGTGGAGGTGAGGAAGACCTCCTCGGCCCGGCTCAGGACGTCCAGCGGCAGGTCGGTCTCCTTCGCGCCCGTCCACTCGATCGTGAGGGCGCGTGTGATACCGGCGAGGCAGCCGGAGGCGAGCGGCGGGGTGTGGATCTCCCCGTCGAGGACGACGAAGACGTTGGAGCCGGTGCCCTCGCAGAGCCGTTCCACGGTGTTGCCGAACAGGGCCTCGGTGGCACCGTGTTGGTGGGCGCGGGCGAGCGCGACGACGTTCTCGGCGTACGAGGTGGTCTTCAGGCCGGCGAGCGCGCCGCGCTCGTTGCGGGTCCAGGGCACCGTGACGACGGCGGTGGAGTCGGCGCGGCGGGTGGTCTCGCCGAGGGCGACCAGCAGGGTCGGACCCCGGTCACCGCGGTCGGAGCCGAGGGGGCCGTGGCCTCCGGTGTAGGTGATGCGCAGCCGGCCCAGCGGCATCGGATTGACTTCCAGCACGGCGGCGCAGGCGCGGCGCACCTCGTCGTGGTCGGGGTCGGGCAGGCCGAGGCCGCGGGCGGACCGGGTGAGCCGGTCCAGGTGGCGGGTGAGCGCGAACGGCTCTCCGTCGACCGCCTTCACCGTCTCGAAGATGCCGTCGCCCACGGTCAGTCCGTGGTCGAACGCGGAGACACGGGCGGACTCGAGGTCCCGCAGCGCTCCGTCGAGCCAAAGCTTCACTGGTCCTACCTCAGTCCCTCTCCACTTTCCTCATACGTACCCGACGCTACCGCGAGCAGCCGGGCCGCCTTCAGCTCGGTCTCCCGCCACTCGCCCTCGGGGTCCGAGTCCCAGGTGATCCCGGCGCCGGCGCCGAAACGCAGGACGGGCGCGCCGCCGGCGCGGTCGATCCAGAAGGTGCGTATGCCGACGGCCAGCTCGCCCGTCCCGCGGTCGGCGTCGACCCAGCCGATGCCGCCGCAGTAGGGGCCTCGGGGGGCGGTCTCCAGGGCGTCGATGATCCGCAGGGCGCTCGACTTGGGCGCTCCGGTGATCGAGCCGGCCGGGAAGGCGGCGTCGAGCAGTTCGGGCCAGCCCGCGCCGTCGCGCAGTTCGCCGCGGACCGTGGAGACCAGGTGGACCAGTCCGGGGTGCTTCTCGACGACACAGAGGTCGGGGACGGTGACGCTGCCGGTGGCGCAGACGCGGCCGATGTCGTTGCGGACCAGGTCCACGATCATCACGTTCTCGGCGTAGTCCTTGGCCAGGAGTTCCGCCTCGGTGCGGGCGGTGCCCTTGATCGGGCCGGACTCGACCGTCCGGCCGTCGCGGCGCAGGAACAGCTCGGGGGACGCGGTGGCGATCTCCACCCCGTGCCCGGGCAGGCGAATCGTTCCGGCATACGGGGCCGGGTTGCCGCGGGCCAGTACGGCGGTCAGGGCGTCCACGTCGGCGTCGGGGGCGACCGGCGCGCCGAGGACGCGGCAGAGGTTCACCTGGTAGACCTCGCCGGCCGCGATGTGCTCGCGGATACGGCGTACGCCCGCTGTGTACGCGGTGCGGTCGAGGGAAGAGGTCCAGTCGCCGGCCGCCGGGCCGCGCCACCGGCCCGGGACGGGGGCGGGTACGGACTCCTCCCGTACATCACGGAAGCGGGCGCAGGTCAGCCGGCCCTCGTAGTCCGCGGCGACGGCCCAGAAACCGCTGGAGTCCAGGGCCGCGGGATCGCTGGTGACATCGGTCAGGCCGGTGGCGACACGGTCGCCGAAACGGGCAAGAGGTGGCAGGTCGAGCACGCCGTCGAGTCTAGGGCGGGCGTCGCTCCGGGCCGTCCGGGCGTGTCGTTCCGGGCCCCCGGCCGGGTCGCCGAGCGGACGCAGCGCAGCACGCTGCGCAAACGCGTTTTTGTGCTGGCCCGGGAATCCGCTAGAGTTCAACACGTCGCCGGGCCGCGCAAGCGGAACGAAACGACAGGCGGACGTAGCTCAGTTGGTAGAGCGCAACCTTGCCAAGGTTGAGGTCGCGAGTTCGAGCCTCGTCGTCCGCTCGTAGGAAGAGGGGACCTCCCGGGTCCTCCGTACTCCTGGTGGAGTGGCCGAGAGGCGAGGCAACGGCCTGCAAAGCCGTCTACACGGGTTCAAATCCCGTCTCCACCTCCAAGGACGATTAGCTCAGCGGGAGAGCGCTTCCCTGACACGGAAGAGGTCACTGGTTCAATCCCAGTATCGTCCACTGGATCTGCCGAAGATCCTTACCCGCGCGATTAGCTCAGCGGGAGAGCGCTTCCCTGACACGGAAGAGGTCACTGGTTCAATCCCAGTATTGCGCACAGGGCGCGTGGTCCCTATCCACGATGTTGGTCCCGAGGACGATTAGCTCAGCGGGAGAGCGCTTCCCTGACACGGAAGAGGTCACTGGTTCAATCCCAGTATCGTCCACACACCGGAAACCCCCGGCCGTCGCGTACGGCCGGGGGTTTCCTCGTTCCGGATGCCGGCGGCCGGGCCGCCCGGGAACAAAGCAATGCCGGCGCAGCTCCCCAGCTGCGCCGGCATTCTGCCGTCCGCCGCACCCCCGTCCCCACGGGGTTTCATGGGTGGGATGTCCCCGCCCGGACCGCTCTTCCGGGCCTGGGGTCGCCGCTCAGCGCCCCAGCATCACACCCACGGACGACGCCTGTGTGGCCACTGTGTTCCAGCCGTCGAAGACGAGCAGGAGCAGGGCCGCCAGGGGAAGGGCCATCAGCGTCGCCACCAGGGGGTGGCGGCGGCCCGTACGACGGGGGCGCGTGAGGCGCTCCTGGGTGCGGAGCAATGTCCGCGATGCCGTCAGGGCCATGGTCCCTCTCCTGACCGTCTCGGTTGTCGTTGGCAGCGGCGGGTGCTTGACCTCGGGGGACGAGTGCCGCACCCGCCGCTTGACCTCAAATCTAGGTGCCCGGCGCATCCGGGACGTCATGCCCTCGTACCGATTGGGAGGCCTCCCGGAGGATGAGCCGTGAGCTGGGGACTACTCCCCTGGGTGGAGACGTGACTCCAGGCCTAGGGGTCTTCCCGGAGGGGTCGTCAGCGGCACCGCCGCCCTCACCGGACCGCCGGACCAGCGCCACCCGCTTTGCGTGACTTCGCTCACCTCGGCCGCTCCCCGGCGCGGGGCCCGCTCCCCCCGTCGGCGGGGGCCGTCCGCCACCCGTACCCACCGCCTCCGGGGACCGGTCCAACCTCCTTCCGCCGACGGGGGGTTGGGACCTTTGAAGACCCCAAGGAGGGTCCTTCGCCTGTGCGTTGACCGGGCGTCAAATCCGGTGTCCCGCGCGGACAATCGATCGGGTCGAGAGGGCGCGGCCTCTGCGCGCGAGCGGTCCCGGATACGTAAGCTGAGGCTCGTCACAGGGACCGGGCAGCGGGGATGAACATGGCGATGATGCGCCTGAGGCGCGAGGACCCGCGCGTCGTCGGCTCGTTCAGGCTTCACCGACGGCTCGGCGCGGGCGGGATGGGCGTGGTCTACCTGGGCTCCGACCGGAAGGGCCAGCGAGTGGCGCTGAAGGTCATCCGGCCGGACCTGGCGGAGGATCAGGAGTTCCGCTCGCGGTTCGCGCGCGAGGTCTCGGCGGCGCGGCGGATCCGGGGCGGGTGCACGGCTCGGCTGGTGGCCGCGGACCTGGAGGCGGACCGGCCGTGGTTCGCCACGCAGTACGTTCCCGGGCCCTCCCTGCACGACAAGGTGGCCGAAGAGGGCGCCCTGAGCGCAGCGGAGGCCGCCGCGGTCGGGGCCGCGCTGTCCGAGGGGCTGGTCGCCGTGCACGAGGCCGGGGTGGTGCACCGGGACCTCAAGCCCTCCAACATCCTGCTGTCCCCCAAGGGGCCGCGGATCATCGACTTCGGCATCGCGTGGGCCACCGGTGCCTCCACGCTCACGCACGTGGGCACCGCGGTCGGCTCCCCGGGCTTCCTCGCCCCGGAGCAGGTGCGCGGCGCTGCCGTCACCCCGGCCACCGACGTGTTCGCGCTGGGGGCGACGCTCGCGTACGCCTCCACGGGCGACTCGCCGTTCGGGCACGGCAGTTCCGAGGTGATGCTGTACCGCGTGGTGCACGAGGAGCCGCAGCTGAACGGGGTGCCGGACGCGCTCGCTCCGCTGGTCCGGGCGTGTCTGGCAAAGGACCCAGAGGAACGGCCCAGCACGCTGCAGTTGTCGCTGCGGCTGAAGGAGATCGCCGCGCGCGAGGCACAGGACCTGGGTGAGGCGCGGGCGCCCGCGCCGCGTGCCGCGGAGGCGGACCGGTCGACCGGTCCTCTGGTCGACAGCCACCCGGGGCGGCAGCGCCCCGGTCACACCGAGCAGGGGCGGGCCCGGCGGCGCCCGCCCGGCTCCTCCCCGGGCACTCCCGTCCCTCCGTCGCGGGGCGGCGCGCCGTCCCGCACCGGCGGCAAGTCCCGGGGCGGCGGTCCGCGCCCGGCGCAGCCGTCCCGGGGCGGTTCACGCTCGGGCACGGGCAGCCGTCCGGTACGGCGCGACGGCACCGGGCGGACGGGCCCGCGGGGCACGTCGAGCGGCCTGCGGCCCGCCAACCCGCGGCTGCTGCGGCAGCGTCTGGTCGTGTTCGTGGTGGTGACGCTCCTGGTCGCCCTCGGCATCGCGGCAGCACAGGGCTGCCAGGGACCCACGCGGGGGCTGGACGGCGACGGCGGCCGGGACCAGCGACCCGCACACACGCGGGCGGCGGAGTCGCCCCCGCCGGGGCGCACGTAGACGGCGGGAGCCACCGCGGCGGCCGGACGGGCACGGCCCCCGCTCGTCGGGCCGGATCTACTGCTGGGGGCGGCCTGTTGCCACCGCGTAGAAGGCGACTGCGGCCGCGGCGCCCACGTTCAGGGAGTCGACGCCGTGCGACATGGGGATGCGGACCCACTCGTCGGCGGCCTTCAAAGCCCGGGGGGACAGGCCGGCGCCCTCCGCGCCGAGCATCAGGGCGACCCGGTCCATGCGGTGCGGGGCGGCCTCGTCCAGCGTCTTGGCCCGGTCGTCGGGGGTGAGGGCGAACAACGTGAAACCGGCCTCGCGCACCGGCTCCAGGCCGCCCGGCCAGGTGTCGAGACGGGCGTACGGCACGGAGAAGACCGCGCCCATGGAGACCTTCACGCTGCGGCGGTAGAGCGGGTCGGCGCAGTCCGGGGAGAGCAGGACGGCGTCCATGCCGAGGGCGGCGGCGGAACGGAAGATGGCGCCGATGTTGGTGTGGTCGTTGACGGACTCCATGACCGCGACCCGGCGGGCCGTCCGCAGCACCTCCGTCGCGGTGGGCAGCGGCTTGCGCTGCATGGAGGCGAGGGCGCCGCGGTGGACGTGGTAGCCGGTGACCCGTTCGGCGAGCTCCGGGCTCACCACGTAAACGGGTGCGGCGAGTTCGTCGATGACGTCACGCATGGCGTCGACCCACTTCGCCGACAGCAGCATCGAGCGCGTCTCGTACCCGGCGTCCCCGGCCCGGCGGATGACCTTCTCGCCCTCGGCGATGAAGAGGCCCTCGGCGGGCTCGCGCCTGCGGCGCAGCTCCACGTCGGTCAGGTCCGTGTAGTCGTGCAGGCGCGGGTCGTCGGGGTCCTCGACGGTGATGAGTTCGGCCACGGGTGTCACTGCCTTGTCCTGGTGATGGGGCGGGCGGACGGGGGTCACGTGTCGGTTCGCGGGCCCACCGCGACGACCTCGCCGATGACGATGACGGCCGGCGGCCTGACGTCCTGCGCGCGTACGGTCTCGGCGACCGTCGCGAGCGTGGCGTCGACCCGGCGCTGGGCGGCCGTCGTGCCCTCCTGGACCAGGGCCACCGGGGTGTCGGGGGACTTGCCGTGGGCCACGAGGGTCTCGGCGATCCGGCCGATCTTGTCGACGCCCATCAGGACGACGAGCGTGCCGGTGAGCCTGGCCAGGGACGGCCAGTCGATCAGGGAACGCTCGTCGTCGGGTGCCACGTGCCCGCTGACCACGGTGAACTCGTGGGCGACCCCGCGGTGGGTGACCGGGATGCCGGCCGCGCCCGGGACCGAGATGGAGCTGGAGATGCCCGGGACGACCGTGCAGGGAACGCCGGCCTCGGCGAGTGCCTGGACCTCCTCCATGCCCCGGCCGAAGACGTACGGGTCGCCGCCCTTGAGCCGGACCACGGACTTGCCCTGCTTGGCGTGCTCGACGAGGGCCTGGTTGATCGCCTCCTGGGCCATGAAGCGGCCGTAGGGGATCTTCGCGGCGTCGATCACCTCGACGTGCGGCGGGAGTTCGGCGAGAAGGTCGCGCGGGCCGAGCCGGTCGGCTATGACGACGTCGGCCTCGGCGAGCAGCCGGCGGCCGCGGACCGTGATCAGGTCCGGGTCGCCGGGGCCGCCCCCGACCAGTGCGACGCCGGGGGTGCGGGTGCGGTGGTGCGGGGCGACGAGCGTGCCGTCGCGCAGGCCCTCCACGACCGCGTCGCGGATGGCCGCGGTGTGCCGGGGGTCGCGGCCGCGCGCGCTGGTGGTGAGCACCGCGACGGTGACGCCCTCGCTGTGGCCGGTGGCCGGGGTCCAGGCGGTCGCGGCGTCGGCGTCGTCGGAGCGGACGCACCACACCCGCAGGCGCTCCGCCTCGGCCGAGGCGCGCGTGTTGGCGTCGTGGTCGCTGGTGGCGATCAGGGCGTACCAGGCGTCGGCGAGGTCGCCGTCCTCGTAGGGCCGCCGCTTCCAGGTGATCTCGCCGGCGTCCGCCATCGCCTCCACGGAGGGGGTCGCCTCGGGCGACACGAGGACGATGTCCGCGCCCGCCGCGACGAGCGCCGGGAGGCGGCGCTGGGCGACCTGCCCGCCGCCGAGGACGACCACACGGCGGCCGGTCAGGCGGAGGCCTACGGGGTAGGCGGGGTGTTCGGCCATGGGGCGAGCTCCTCTTGCGGCGGCGGTGCGGTAGCCCTGACGTGCGGATTTTACGCGGTCGGGTGGTGCGGCGGACCGGGCGTCCGGTGGTTGGGCTGCCGGACCGGGGGGTGGGATGGGCCGCGGCTACCGGACCGGCATGGCCGGGTGCGGGACGTGGCCCGTGGACACAGCCTCGGCAGGGCCGAGTGCGGGCCTGGGGCACCACCCCGGCACGGCCGGGTCCGGTGCGGGACCACCACCACGGCACGGCCGGGTACGGGCCACGCGAACCGCCCCGACACGGCCGGATACGGGCCCACGGGCACCATCGCGGCAGGGCCGGGTGCGGCGGTGGGCAGCGCCCCGGCGCGGTGGTGGTCGGACCGTGGGTGCGTCCGTTCACCACCGTGCCGCGCGGTCGCGGAATCGGGATTCCGCGTGGGCTACTTCTCCGTGACTCCGGCCGAGTCGAACGTCGCCACCTCGTGCATCGCCCGGGCCGTGCTCTGCACCAGCGGCAGGGCGAGCAGCGCGCCCGTGCCCTCGCCGAGGCGCAGGTCGAGGTCGACCAGGGGGCGCAGACCGAGCTTGTTGAGGGCGGCGACGTGGCCCGGTTCGGCGCTGCGGTGGCCGGCGATGCAGGCCGCCAGCACCTCGGGGGCGATGGCGCGGGCGACCAGGGCGGCGGCGCCGGCGCTGACGCCGTCCAGGATGACCGGCGTGCGCAGGGAGGCGCCGCCCAGCAGCAGACCGACCATGGCCGCGTGCTCGAAGCCGCCGATCGCGGCGAGTACGCCGATGGGGTCGGCCGGGTCCGGCTGGTGCAGTTCCAGTACGCGGCGGACCACGTCGGTCTTGCGGGCCAGGGTCTCGTCGTTGATGCCCGTGCCCCGGCCGGTGACCTCGGCGGGCTCGGCGCCCGTGAAGACGGAGATGAGGGCGGCGGACGCCGTGGTGTTGGCGATGCCCATCTCACCGGTGAGGAGCGCCTTGTTCCCGGCCGCCACCAGGTCGCGGGCGGTCTCGATGCCCACCTCGATGGCCTGTTTGGCCTCCTCGCGGGTCATCGCGGGACCGGCGCTCATGTCGGAGGTACCGGCGCGGACCTTGCGGGGCACCAGGCCCGGCGTGGCCGGGAGGTCGGCGGCGACGCCCACGTCGACGACGCAGACCTCGGCGCCCACCTGGGCGGCGAAGGCGTTGCAGACCGCTCCCCCGCCGAGGAAGTTGGCCACCATCTGGGCGGTGACCTCCTGCGGCCAGGGGGTGACGCCCTGGGCGTGCACGCCGTGATCGCCGGCGAAGACCGCGACGGCCGCGGGCTCGGGGATCGGCGGCGGGCACTGGCGGGACAGGCCGCAGAGCTGCGCGGAGATGATCTCCAGCATGCCGAGCGCGCCGGCCGGCTTGGTCATCCGCTTCTGCCGCTCCCAGGCCTCGCCGAGCGCCTTGGCGTCCAGCGGGCGGATCTGCGCGACGGTCTCGGCGAGCAGGTCGTGCGGGTCCTCGCCCGGCAGGGCGCGACGGCCGTACGTCTCCTCGTGCACGACCCAGGACAGCGGGCGTCGCTTGGACCAGCCCGCCTGCATCAGCTCGGGCTCGTCCGGGAACTCGTCGACGTAGCCCACGCACAGGTAGGCGACGACCTCCAGGTGCTCGGGCAGGCCGAGTACGCGGACCATCTCGCGCTCGTCGAAGAAGCTGACCCAGCCGACGCCGAGGCCCTCGGCGCGGGCCGCGAGCCAGAGGTTCTCGACCGCGAGCGCGGAGGAGTACGGAGCCATCTGCGGCTGGGTGTGGCGGCCCAGGGTGTGCCGTCCGCCGCGGGTCGGGTCGGCGGTGACGACGATGTTCACGGGAGTCTCGAGGATGGCCTCGATCTTCATTTCCTTGAACTGCTTCGCCCGGCCCTTGGGCAGCGACTTGGCGTACGCGTCGCGCTGGCGCACCGCCAGCTCGTGCATCGCCTGGCGGGTTTCGGCGGAGCGGATGACGACGAAGTCCCAGGGCTGCGAGTGGCCCACGGACGGTGCCGTGTGGGCGGCCTCCAGGACGCGCCGCAGCACCTCGTGCGGGATGGGGTCGGAGCGGAAGCCGTTGCGGATGTCGCGGCGCTCGCGCATCACCCTGAGCACGGCCTCGCGCTCGGCCTCGTCGTAGCCGGGCGCGGCCGGGCCGGTGGGCCTCGGTGCCTCCGCCTCCTCGGCCGCGTTCTCCTCCCGGATCTCCTCCGGGTCGGCGCCGTGGGTGTCCAGGTCGTCCGCGTGCTGGACGGCCTCGGGCGCGGGCTCCTCGCCGGACGCGGCGGGGGCGTCGCCGTCGCGCGGCGCGGGGACCGTGACGACGGACTCCGCGGGGGCGAGCTGGTCCGCCGGGACGGCGATGGGGTGTGCCGGGGTCGGGGCCAGGTGCGGCGCGGTGGGCACCGACCCCTCGACGGGCACGAACTCTCCGAGAGTCTGGCCGGGTCGGGGCTGAAGCGGGACGCCGGGGTGAAGGTGCGCGCCCTCGGTGTGCTCGCCCGGGGCCGGGTCCGTGGGCGTCGTCGCATCCGGCTCGGCGGGCCGGGGCCCGGCCGTTTCGGGGACGGCGGCGTCGACGGGCCGGGGAGCGTCCGCGTCCTGGGCAGCGGCGTCCGCGATGTGATACGCGGCAGGGGCGGCGGCAGCGTCGGCCACGACCTGAGGGCCGGCCTCCGTGGCCGCGGGCGCCTCCGGCTGCTCCGTGACGGGGACGGGCGCGGCGGTGGCCTCGGCGGGGGCCGCCGGGACGGGCGTGGCGTCGGGAGCGTCGGCTGCCTGAGCAGGCGACTGGGGGGCCTCGGCCGGTCCGCCTGCCGCCACGGGGACGTCGGCGGTGTCGCCCGCGGTTGCCGGCGCCTGCACGGCCTCGGCCGGCGCGGTCTGCTCGGCGGCGGCTTCCGGGGCGTGGACGGGCGCGGGCTCGGCCTGCGCGCCCTCGGGGCCGGTTCCGGTCGTGTGCGTCGTCTCGGCGGCGGCCACGGCGTGGGCGGGGCCACCCGCCGACGCCGTCTCGGCAGCGCCTCCGGGAGCCTCGCCGTTCTGGGGCACCTGCACGCCCTCCGCCACCTGCGCGGCGTCCGGAGCGTGCGCGGGCTCGGCCGCGCCGCCCGGCGCCATCCCGGCCACCGGAACAGGGACACCGGCAACGACGCCTGCGCCCTCGGGCCCCGGTCCGGCCTCGGGCATCTGCCCACCGTCCGGCACCTGGCCCGCGTCCGGGGCGACCGCGACAACGGCAGCCTCCGGCCCGGGCTCCCCGGCCGGCACCTGACCCGCATCCGCGACAACCCCTGCGACGGCGCCCTCGGGCAGGGCTGACCCGCCCTCAGACACAGCGACACCGGCGCCCTCCGGCTGCGGCACCTGAGCCGCACCCGCGACATCTCCGGCCACAGCGCCCTCGGGCAGGAACGACCCACCGTCAGGCACAGCGACACCGGCACCCTCCGACTGCGGCCCCGCAGCCGGCACCTGACCCGCGGGAACACCACGGGCCACGGCACCTACGGGCAGGGCTGACCCACCCTCAGGCGCACCGGCGTCCTCCGGCTGCGGTCTCGCCTCCGGCGTCGGACCACCGGTCGGGACCTGGCCGGTCGGCGCGCTCAGGCCGTCCGCGGGAGCGTGGCTCGTGTCCAGGACGTACGGGGCCTCGCCGACCGGCTGCGGTCCCTGGCCCGGGGCGACCGCTTCAGCGGTGCCCGCCCCGGCGCCGACCGGAGAGGCCACCACGGTGGGCTGGGCACCCCAGGGCGCGGCGCCCTGCGGGGCCATTTCGCGCGCCTGCGGGACGTCGAGGTACTCGGGGCCTGCCGCGGGGGGGCCGGGCCGGCGGAGCGGCGCGTCCGCGGGGCCGCGGTCGGCCAGGGAGCGGACCGGGCTCGCGGAGGCGTCGGGAATCGGCGGGCCGAGGTGCAGCGGCCGGCGCGGGGGCACGGCGGCGGGGATCCCGGCCGGCGGCGTGGCCGTCGGGTCGGGGTGCCGCACGCCGCCGAGGTCGACGGAGCCGGTGTCGCGGCCGGCCGTCTCGTGCGGGCCCGGCTGGTGGACGGCTTCGAGGACCGGCTCCGGGGCGGGCGGGGACACTTCGTTGCCCCATGCTCCGTGGGAGCCCGGCAGCAGCAGGTCTTCGTCCCTGGCGGGAGCCTCGGAGAGGTAGGCGTACGCACCGTGCGCGGGAACGCCCGGCTGTTCCACCATGCCTGCGCTCTCCGGCAGTCCCTCGCCCGGGACCTGGCCGGTGTCGGTCATGCGTACCCCTCGCCCATCAGTTTCGTGCTCCTACGACCAGCTCACCCGGAACGGCGCACCGACCGCCCCCAGTGAAGAACGAGCGTCCGCGCCGTGCGGCACGAACAACCCGCCCGGAAAAGGCGACAAAGCCATTGAGTGGCATTCTCGCGGTCGTCCGGCCGCCGTGACAGCGTGATCCGCGACGGGCCGCTGTGGACTGCGCCACGTCGCGCGTTCTCCGGGTCTGCCGTACCACACCTGCCCTGAATCGGGTGGGTTTTCCGGACATTGACGAACGAACTTCCGGACCACCCGGTGCGGTACAACAATCCGCCAGCCTACCGCGCGCGGTAGGACAATCCGATCACGGGGCACGCTCGGGCAGTACAGCGCTGAGCAGGAACACGACGCTGCGCTCCGTCTCGTTCCAGGCGCGGGTGTCGAGCGCGACCGACTGGAGCAGGGCGCAGTCGACCCGGTATCCGTGCTCGGTGAGGTCGCGGCCGATGAGTTCGGCGGCGTCCCGGGTCGCGGCGTGGGCGACGATCCGCTGCGGCCGCCGGTCGGCGACCGCGGAGACCACGGCCGCTCCCCCGCCGCCGACGCGGACGACGTCCGGTTCGGGCAGGTTCTCCAGGATGTGCGGGGCGGTGCCGTGCACCACCTGCGTCCGGACGCCGAAGCGGTGTGCGGCCGACTCGGTGCGGGCGCAGGCCCGCGAGTCCCGGTCGACCGCGATGACGGCGGCGCCGCCGCGCGCGGCCTCGGTGGCGAAGGCGCCACCGCCGCAGCCGATGTCCCACACCAGGTCGCCGACGCGCGGTCCGAGGTGGGCGAGTTGGGCGGCCCGGAGCAGATCGGTCTCCCCCTCGCCGAGTCCGCCGCCGTAGGCCTCGGCGGGCTGGGTCCAGCCGCGCGGCCCGTGGCCGGCGTCGTCCCCGGCGATCCAGCCGCCGCCCTCGGCGCCACTGGGGCCGCCGATGACGATGACGACGTTGGGGTCGCGCCAGGTGTGGTCGGCGGCCTTGTCGGAGGTGACGACGGTGACCTGTTCGCGTTCGGTGCCGAGTTCCTCGCAGATGACGAAGGTGCGGTGGACCCCGTCGAGGAGCAGGCCGAGTTCGGCGGGTCCGGCGCCGGGGGCGGTGAGTACGGCGACCTTGGCGTGGGCGCGGCACACGTTCACCGCGCGTCGCAGGGTGCGCTTGTGCGCGACGACCACTTGGGCGTCGTCCCAGGGCATTCCGGCGCGGGCGAAGGCGGCGGCCACGGACGAGACGCCGGGGACGACTTCGACCTCCAGGCCGAACTCGGGTGCGCGCAGGGTCCGTACGACTCCGAAGAAGCCCGGGTCGCCGTCGGCGAACACCACCGCGGTGCCGCGGTGGGCGGCGATACGGCGGGCGGCGAGGGCGACGCTGCCGAGGCGGATGCGCTCGGCGGTGCGTGGTACTTCGGGCAGCGCCAGGTGGTGCGCCGCGCCTGCCACGAGGGTGGCGGCGCCCAGGGCGCCGCGTGCCGCGTCGGTCAGCGGCGAACCGTCCCAGCCGATCACCGTGACCCGGTCGGCCATCGTCGTCAGTCTCCAGGATTGCGCAGGTCGTCGGGGTACGGACGCCCGAGAGCGTGTTCCGCGAGCGTACCCGGTGGAGCTGCCGGACGCGCGGCGGGGCGGGTGCGCCCGCGGATCCGGACGGCTCAGTTCCATTCCGGGAAGGAGGTGTAGCCGCCGGACTCGGCGAACTGCTCGCCGGCGCCCTCCAGGTCCTCCGGCAGCAGGCTCCACACGATGAAGTCGGTGCGCAGGTCGGTCCAGGTGCCGTCCTCGGTGCGGACGTGCGCTATGCAGGCGTTGCGCAGGACGCCCTCGCTGATGCAGCCGATCTTCTGGGCGACCTGCTGGGAGGCGGTGTTGTCGGCGGCCGTGCGCAGCTCGATGCGTTCGAACTTCTGGTCCCCGAAGAGCCATTGCGCGGTCGCGAGCGCGGCTTCGGCGGCGTATCCCTCGCCGCGTGCCCAGGGCGCGACGATGTACGACAGCTCGGCGGACCGCAGGTGCCAGTCGGCCTTGGTCAGCTGGACGACGCCGACCAGCCGCTGGGTGAGGAACTCGGTGACGGCGAGGTCGAGACCCCGGCCCGCGGTGCGCTCGGCGGGGGCGTACTCGGTGATCCAGGTGCGGGCGCCGTCCTCGCTGAAGGGCTGGGGGACGTCGGTCCAGGCCGCGACCTGCTCGTCGTTCATCATCGCGGCCAGTGCGGGTACGTCGTCGTCCTCGAGGGGACGCAGCACCAACCGCTCCGTGCTGATGGAGATGTTGGGGAAGGTGCTGTTCATGCGCCGCTCCGTAACCTTCGGAAGAACCGTCAGGGCCTGCTGAACTGCCCAGCATGCAGCATGAAAGCACCGAACCGCACTACGGGGTCCTCCCCCACCGCCGGAACGGCGTGGGGGTGCCCCCACCCGGTGAGGGCGCGGACCCCGTGCGTCGTGCGGGTGACGGTCGCGCGGATCAGAACGCGGGGACGACCGCGCCGTCGTACTTGTCCTCGATGAACTTCTTCACCTCGGGCGAGGTGAGGAGCTGGGCGAGCTTCTTGACCCGCGGGTCGTTCTCGTTGCCCTTCTTCACGGCGAGGAAGTTGGCGTACGGGTTGCCCTTGGCGGACTCGGCCGCGATGGCGTCCTTGGCCGGGCTGAGCTTGGCCTCGAGCGCGTAGTTGCCGTTGATCACCGCGGCGTCGACGTCACCGAGGGAGCGCGGCAGCTGGGCCGCCTCCAGCTCCTTGAACTGGAGGTTCTTCGGGTTGGAGGCGATGTCCTTGGGGGTCGCGTCGTATCCGGCTCCGGCCTTCAGCTTGATGACGCCGTTGGCCTCCAGCAGCTTCAGGGCGCGGGCCTCGTTGGTGGTGTCGTTGGGCAGCGCGACGGTGGCGCCCTTCTTCAGGTCGTCCAGCTTCTTGACGCTCTGCGAGTAGACACCGAGCGGCTCCAGGTGCACCGTGCCGCCGGGGACCGGCACGACGTCGGTGCCGTTCTTCTTGTTGAAGTCGTCGAGGTACGGCTTGTGCTGGAAGTAGTTGGCGTCGACCTGGCCCTGCTGGACTGCCGTGTTGGGGGTCACGTAGTCCGTGAACTCCTTGACCTCCAGCTTCAGGCCGGCCTTCTTCGCCAGGTGGTCCTTGACGTAGGCGAGGATCTCGCCCTGCGGGGTGGGGGTGGCGGCGACGGTCAGCGTGGCGTTCGCGTCGGCCTTGGAGGAGCCGGAGTCCGAGCCGGAGCCGCAGGCGGTGAGCCCGAGGGTGAGGGCTCCGGCGGCGAGGACAGCGGCGGTGATCTTGGTGGTGTTACGCACGAAAAGTGCCTTTCCTTTGGTGGTGCGATCCCGGATAGGGGGATGCGGCCCCGGACACGGGGAGATGGGAGGAGAAAGCTTCAGGCGGCCTTGCCGACGCCGGTGGCCGCGGGTTCGCCGGCCTTGAGCAGCCGCAGCCTCGGCCCGGGGCCGGAGCGGCCGGAACGGCGGTGCAGGGCGCGGGCGGCGGCGTCGCCGGCGAACTGGATGGCCGAGATGACCACGGCGAGGATGGCCACGGTGATCCACATGAGCTGGGTGTCGAAGCGCTGGTAGCCGTAGCGGATGGCGATGTCGCCGAGGCCGCCGGCGCCGACGGTGCCGGCCATCGCGGAGTAGCCGATGAGGGCGACGATCGTGGTGGTGGTGCCGGCGATCAGCGAGGGCAGGGACTCGGGGACGAGGACCTTGCGGACGATGGTCCAGGTGTTGCCGCCCATCGACTGGACGGCCTCGACCAGGCCGCCGTCCACTTCGCGGACGGACGTCTCGACGAGCCGGGCGAAGAAGGGGATGGCGCCGATGGCCAGTGGCACGATGGCGGCCTCACGTCCGATCGTGGTGCCGGTGACGAAGCGGGTGAAGCTCATCAGGGCCACCATCAGGATGATGAACGGCATCGAGCGGGTGATGTTCACGACCTGCCCGATCACCTTGTTGGCGACCACGTTCTGGAGCAGCCCGCCCCGGTCGGTGAGGACCAGCAGGACGCCGAGGGGCAGTCCGCCGACGACGGCGATGAGCGTGGACCAGCCGACCATGTAGAGGGTGTCCCAACTGGCTTGGGACAGCAGGGGCTGCATTTCGTACCAGGTCACTTGGCACCATCCTTCACCAGCTCCGGCCGGACGGCCGGGGTGTGGTCGACGACGTCGATCTGCAGGCCCTGTTCGCGCAGGAAGCCGATGGGCACCACGTTGTCCTCGTAGCGGCCGGGCAGTTCGATGCGCATCCGGCCGACCTGGAGGCCGCCGACCGTGTCGATGGCGGCGCCGAGGATCGAGATGTCGATGTTGTACGTGCGGGACAGCTGCGAGATGACGGGCTGGGTGGCGCTCTCGCCGTGGAAGGTGACGTCGATGACGGTCCGGTCGTCGGCGGAGGCCTCGCCGCCGACCGGGAAGAGCGCGGCGGCCAGTTCGGAGCCCGGGGTGGCGAGGAGTTCGGTCACCGTGCCCGACTCGACGATGCGGCCGTTCTCCATGAGCGCCGCCGAGTCGCAGACGGACTTCACGACGTCCATCTCGTGCGTGATGAGCAGGACGGTCAGGCCGAGTTGCCGGTTCAGGTCGCGCAGCAACTGGAGCACGGAGCGGGTGGTCTCCGGGTCGAGGGCGCTGGTGGCCTCGTCGGACAGCAGCACCTTGGGGTCGCCTGCGAGGGCGCGGGCGATGCCGACGCGCTGCTTCTGGCCGCCGGAGAGCTGCGCGGGGTAGGCGCGCGCCTTGTCGGCGAGGCCGACGAGGTCGAGGAGTTCGAGCGCCCTGCGGGAACGTTCCTTCCCGGACGTGCCGAGGATCTCCAGGGGCAGTTCGACGTTGTCCTGGACGGTGCGCGAGGACAGCAGGTTGAAGTGCTGGAAGACCATGCCGATCCGGCTGCGCGCCCGCCGCAGCTCCTTGCCCGCCCGGTGGCCGCGGCCGGCCAGGGCGGTGAGGTCCTGCCCGGCGACGGTGACCGTGCCGGAGGTGGGGCGCTCCAGCAGGTTGACGCAGCGGATGAGCGAGGACTTGCCGGCGCCGGACTGGCCGATGACGCCGTACACCTCGCCCTCGCGGACGTGCAGGTCGACACCGTCGAGCGCGGTGATCTCACGACCGCGCGAACTGTAGACCTTGGTGAGGCCCGATGTGGTGATCACGTGGGTTTCCGTCACTGTCGTGTGCGCGGCGCGTCGTGGGCGCCGGGCACGGCATTCATGGTCGGGGGCGCCAGAACGCGGCACGACTCTCGCAGATGTGCTCAAACCGGGAGAAACGTGTGCGCGGGGGCGTGGCTCAGTCACGCGCTCCGGACGGACCGGACGCGGGTATGGACATGAGCGGGCTCTCGCTTCGGGGCGCGAGGCTCAGCGGGTGCAGGGGCCCTCTAGAAGGCGCACATTCGACGTACAGGACACATACAACGAGCACCGGGCGGCACAGTCGCCTCGGTCGCAGGGGTGCGGTCGCTCGTCGTGGTCATGCGGTCAGTAAACCAGAGACATGGACCCCGAGGGGCATCGCTGTCCGCATGCTGGACACGCGTGGACACCCGGGTAGGGCGGCACGGACCTGGGGTTTCGCGCCGATGACCAGCACGGACAAGGCCTGCGGGCACCCGTCCGAACCGTCGGGGCGGGCAGGGCGCCCACCGCACTGTGGCCAACGCCACGGCGCCGCAGGAGGGGTGTCGTACCGGCGGGCAGTCCGGATGCGCCGGTACGGGCCGGGCGCGGCGGGCCGTTCGCCCCGTAATAGGCTCGGCGGCATGCTTGATGTCCTGACGCTGGTGACCGGCGTCGCCGCGCTGCTGCTCGCCGCCTGGTGCGGCTGGGCGGCCTACCGTGACCAGCCGACGAAGGACTGGCACTTCATCGGGATGGCGGTGGTGTCGCTGCTGGCCCTGGTCCAGCTGGTGATCGGGGTCGTGGCGCTGGTGCGGGGCGAGAAGCCGTCGCAGGGCACGACAATCTTCGTCGCGTATCTGCTGGGAGCCTTCGCGTGCGTCCCGGCGGCCGGGCTCATGTCGCTGACCGAGCGGACGCGCTGGGGTTCGGTGACGGCCGCGGCGGGCGGAGTGGTCCTCGCCGTCCTGGAGGTGCGGCTCTATGACATCTGGGGAAGGTGAGATGAGCGCCGTGGAGGAGAAGCCGGCGGGACAGCGGCTCACCAGCGGTCCGGGCACCCTGCTGGTCTGGCTGTACGGCGTGATGGTCGTCGGCGCGGTGTCCCGCTCCGTCTACCAGATCGCCACCGAGTTCGACCGGGCCCCGCTCGCCTACTCGCTGTCCGCGGTGGCCGGAGTGGTGTACGGCTTCATCACGTACTCGCTGGTGCGCGGCGGGGAGAAGGCGCGCAGGGCCGCGCTGGCGTGCTGCGTCGCCGAGCTCGTGGGCGTGCTGACGGTCGGCACCTGGACGCTGCTCGACCGGTCCGCGTTCCCGGACGCGACCGTGTGGTCGGACTACGGCCGGGGTTACGTCTTCATCCCGGTGCTGCTTCCGCTGTCGGCCCTGTACTGGCTGCGCAAGGCGCGGAAGCAGCAGCCGCAGGCCGCCTGAGCCGGGTCCCGGCCGCCGGTGCTACGCGGTCGCCGCGTAGCTGACGTCGGGCTTCTCCAGGACGATCATCAGTACCCCGTCGGCGCCCTGGGAGGTGCCGACCGCCTGGTACCCCACACGCCGGTACAGGCGCAGGTTGCCCTCGCTGCGGTGCCCGGTGTGCAGCCGGAACCTGGTGGCGCCGTGCTCCTGGGCCAGCGCGGACTCGGCCGCGCGCAGCAGCCGGGCGCCGATGCCGTGCCCCTGGAGGCGCGGGTGCACGCAGAGCTTGCTGATGAGGGCCGCGCCGTCCTCGGTCACCCGGCCGCTCACCGAGCCGACCACCTCGTCGCCGAGGCGCGCCACGAAGACGCAGTCCGCGGTGAGCTCGTGACGGATCGCGTCGAGGCTCTCGACGAGCGGGGCGATGCGGTAGTTGCCGTACAGCGCGGCCTCGCTCTGGAAGCAGAGGTACTGCAGCCTGAAGATCTGCTCCGCGTCCTGTTCGGCCGCCGCAGAGATGGTCACGCTCATGCCCATGTGCGCATGCCTCCCGCTCACTTGATCGCCGGTCGTTCCCCACTCCTATCCCCGCGCCGCGCGGGCCGCAACCTCCCGTCCGAGTCGCCTTTACGGGGCATCTCGGACAACCGGAATGTTCCAGGACCGGGTTGCCCTGTGAGATACCCAACTCACCGGAAACGACGCGGCCGTCCCGGCGTGGGCTGCCGGGACGGCCGTGGTGCGCCCCGAACGGGGCGGCGGTATTCAGCGGTTGCCGTGCCGGCCGCTCAGGAAGTCCTCGCGGGCGAGCAGTCCGGTGTCGGCGTTGTCGGTGAAGATGCCGTCGATGCCGGTGACGAAGTAGGCCTGGAACACGCCGAGGACGTCACCGTAGGCGTCGGCCGCGGTGCCCTTGCGGAACTTCGGCGGCAGGAACGGGTTCTCGTTGCGGACGGTGTAGGGGTGCAGGATCAGACCCGCGGCGTGCGCGTCCCGGACGAGGGTGCTCGGCCTGGTGAGGTTGCCGTCCGCGTCCCTGGGGACGACCAGGTCGACGGTCGGGCCGATGCCCTGCGCGTAGGAGGCGATCTCCTTCAGGCCCTTGGGCGTCACGAGGTCGGCGACCGTGCGCCGGTCGCCCGTCTCGACGAAGTCCCAGGGACGGCTGCCGGCGTCCGACAGCAGCACGACGAGCGGGTTGCCGACGAGCCGGTTCAGCCGCTGGATGCTGGTCGGCTCGAAGGACTGGAGGATGACCGGGGAGTCCTTCCTGTCCTTGCCGTGCTTGCGCAGCAGCGCGGCGATCCGCTCCTCCAGGCATAGGCCCAGCTTGCGGAAGTACGTCGGGTGCTTGGTCTCGGGGTAGATCCACACCTGCCGGCCGCGCTTGCGGGTCTGCTCGTCCTGCCACTTCAGGACCTCTTCGAAGGTGGGGATCTCCCACCGGCCGTTGTAGAGGGTGTTGTGGGGGCGGTTGGCCGGGATGCGCTCGACCGCGCGCAGCCTCTTCAGCTCGCCGAGGGTGAAGTCCTCGGTGAACCAGCCGGTGGTGGGCACCCCGTCCAGGGTCTTGGTGGTCCTGCGGGCGGCGAACTCGGGGTGGTCGGCGACGTCCGTGGTGCCGCCGATCTCCGGCTCGTGCCGGCACACGAGGTGACCGTCCTTCGTCGGTACCAGGTCACCGGCCTCGACGACATGGGCGCCGAGGTCGAGGGCCAGCTCGTAGGAGCCGAAGGTGTGCTCGGGCCGGTAGCCGCTGGCGCCCCGGTGGCCGACGATGGTCGGCACGGGCAGGCTCTTCAGCCCGCCGCCTTTATGGCCGCCGCCCTCGCCCTGGGCGGCTCCGGCCGCGCCGGGCAGTCCGAGTACCGCTCCGCCCGCGCCCAGCACCACGGCCCCGAGCACGGCCCGGCGTCCCGTCCCGCGTCCCTGCTCGTCCGACTCCCGCGTACCCATGACCGCCTCCTGGTCTCGTGTCGTCCGTGCGCGCCGATCGTAGGTGCGCACCGATGACGGACGGGAGACCGCGTGGCGAACACCCGCGTGACGCCGGGTGTCGCCGCAGGCCGCACGGGATACGGGAGGCCGTAGGGGACACAACGGGCGCCGTGGGCCGAACGGGTGACGATCCGTCGGCATGTCACGCCCCGTCCCGGGAAGGCGTACTCGGGTGCGGGGGGGCGGTCCCGCGGCGCGGCCGGCCCGCCGAAGGCGGACACGTCGGACATCCGTTCCCCTCCCGGACGGCGAGCGACCTCCATCACATCGCTCCGTTCGGGTGACCGGGGCGAAACACACCTTCGTCGCAGGTAAACGTATGTCAACAGTGAGTAAGAGCCGGTGAGCCCGATGTGCATTCGGCCCGGGGCCGCGAGTATCGTCCTCACCTGCACAGACTCATGAACAATCCCTCGACATCTCCAGACACCGGAGGGCCCGTTGTCCCGCTTCGTGCTCATCAAGGCAGTGCTCGGTCCGATCATGCGCCTGATGTTCCGCCCCCAGGTGGAGGGCGCGGAGCGTATTCCGGGCGACGGCCCGGTGATCCTCGCCGGCAACCACCTGACCTTCATCGACTCGATGATCCTGCCGCTGGTCTGCAACCGTCAGGTCTGCTTCATCGGCAAGGACGAGTACGTCACCGGGAAGGGCTTCAAGGGCCGGCTGATGGCCTGGTTCTTCACCGGCGTCGGCATGATCCCCGTCGACCGTGACGGCGGCCGGGGCGGGGTGGCCGCGCTGATGACCGGTCGCCGGGTCCTGGAGGAGGGCCGGATGTTCGGCATCTACCCCGAGGGCACCCGCTCCCCCGACGGCCGCCTGTACCGCGGCCGCACCGGCATCGCCCGGCTCACCCTGATGACCGGGGCGCCGGTGGTCCCGTTCGCCATGATCGGCACCGACAAGCTCCAGCCGGGCGGCACGGGCCTGCCCAGGCCGGGCCGCGTCACCGTCCGCTTCGGTGAGCCGATGGAGTTCTCCCGGTACGAGGGCATGGACCGGGACCGGTACGTCCTGCGGGCCGTGACCGACTCGGTGATGGCGGAGGTCATGCGCCTGTCCGGACAGGAGTACGTCGACATCTACGCGACCAAGGCGAAGGCAGCGTAGGCCGTCGCCGGCCGGGCCGGGTTCCGGCGGTCGGCCGGGTTCAGAGCTTCTGGCCCTTCAGCAGGAACCACGCCGCGACCGCCGTCGCCAGCAGTACCGCCGCTCCCGCTCCCGACGCCAGGTGCAGGCCGTGCACGAAGGACTCCCTGGCCGCGTGGAGCAGGGCCTCCGAGGCGCGCGCCGGCAGGCTGGCCGCCGCCTCGACCGCGCCGCCCAGCGACTCGTGGGCGGCCGTCGGCGTGCCCCCCGGGCCGGTGAAGCCGCGGTAGACGCCGGTCACGATGGAGCCCAGCAGCGCGATGCCGAGGGCCGCGCCCAGTTCGTACGCCGTCTCGGAGACCGCCGAGGCGGCGCCCGCCTGCTCCTTGGGCACACTGGACAGGATCACGTCGGCGGTCACCGTGAAGGAGAAGCCGGCGCCGACGCCGACCACCAGCAGGGCCGCGCCCAGCAGCGGGTAGCCGGTGGTCTCCCCGATCGTCGTCAGCACGGCCAGCCCCAGTCCGATGGCGGCCAGCGAGCCGGAGACCACGCTCCGCACCGAGAAGCGCCGGGCCGCCCGCCCGGCGAGCAGTCCGGCCACCACCGCGCCCGCGGCGGCGGGCAGTTCGGCCAGGCCCGCCTCGAACGGACGCCTGCCCTGGACGAGTTGCAGGTACTGGGACAGGAAGAACACCAGACCGGACATGCCGAGCACGGTCAGCAGGTCGGCGAGGACGGCGCCGGAGAACCCCCGGCTGTGGAAGAGCCGCATGTCCAGCAGCGGCTTCGGCAGCGTGAGCTGGCGGCGGACGAAGCCGTACAGCGCGGCCGCGCCCAGCGCGCCCGTGGCCAGGACCGGCCAGGTGAACCCTCCTGCGGCGGCCTCCTTGACCGCGTAGACGACGCCGACGACACCGGCCAGCGACAGCACGACGCTCACCAGGTCCCACGGGCCCGGGTCGGGGTTGCGGGACTCGGGCAGGGTCCTGAGGCCGACCAGGACGAGGACGGCCATCACGGGCAGGTTGATGAGGAAGACCGAGCCCCACCAGAAGTGTTCGAGCAGCAGGCCGCCCACGATCGGGCCGACGGCCGTGCCGCCGGAGGCGGTGGCGCCCCAGATGCCGACGGCGAGGCTGCGCTCGCGCGGGTCGTGGAAGAGGTTGCGGATCAGGGCGAGCGTGGCCGGCATCAGGGTGGCGCCCGCGACGCCGAGCAGCGCCCTGGCCAGGATCATGAGTTCCGGTGTGGTGGCGTAGGCGTTGAGCACGGAGACCGCGCCGAACGCGGTGGCGCCGCCGAGCAGGATGCGCTTGCGGCCGATGCGGTCGCCCAGGCTGCCCATGGAGACGAGCAGTCCGGCGATGACGAACGAGTAGACGTCGCCGATCCACAGCAGCTGGGTGCCCGAGGGCCTGAGGTCCTCACTGATGAAGGGGGTCGCGAGACCGAGGACGGTCGCGTCGACGGCCACCAGCAGCACGGCGAGCACGAGGACGGAGAGCGCGAGCCAGCGGCCCGGCCGCTGCTCCACCTCCGCCGCGCGAGCCGGCTGCAGGGTGCTGGTCATGATTCCTCGTTCCGTGATGTGTCCGTGCGCAGTGCGCCGCCGAGCAGCAGCTCGGTGATCATGTGGTGGAAGTCCTTGGGGGCGACCTTGCCGCTCAGCACGACATAGGCGCCGGAGGCGATGAGCCCGAAGAGTGCCTCGGTGAGCCAGGCGGGGGTGAGGTCGATACGGAACTCGCCGCTGAGCTGGCCGCGCCGGAAGACCTCGGAGATGCGCTCGTCGAGCCGGGCCCAGCCCTCGTTCTGCTCCTCGCCCTCGAACAGCTGGTTCTCCGTGTAGAGGAAGGAGAGCAGCCCGGCCGCCGGTTCGATCTCACGGACCAGACGCCGTACGGCGTCACCGGCCGGCCCCTCCCCGAGGCGGGCCGCGTCGAGGGCGGCCTCGCACTCGGCGATGCCGAGCGCCTCCAGCGCCCTGACGAGCGAGTCGCGTCCGGCGAACTGGCGGTGCAGCGTGGCCCGGCTGATCCCGGCCGCCTTGGCGACCTCGTCCATGGTGGCGGTGGACTTGTGGGCGAGCAGGGTCGCTGCGCTGCGCAGCACGTGGTCACGATCGACAGCCATGAGACAACAGTACCTCACATGAGACATTGATGTCTCACAAAAGGCGTACGCGTCTCACTGCTGCCTGCTGGAAGAGGGTCTCGCCGGGACGCTCAGTGCCAGGGAAGCCGCCCGCGCCGCTCCCAGTAGGCCCGGGGTTCCTCGGCCAGAGCGCCGAGGCGGGCGAGCTGGTCCTCGTCGAGGTCGACGGCCGGAGCATGCAGGTTGGAGGCGAGCTGGCCCGGGGTGGCGGCGCCGGACAGGACCACACCGGCCCACGGCCGGCGCAGGATCAGGGCGAGGGCGACCGCGTCGCAGCCCAGGCCCGTCTCGCGGGCGACCGACTTGAGCGGCTCGGGGGCGTTCGGCTCGGCGAGCCGCCCGTTGGCCATGCCCTCCTTGACGATCACCGTCAGTCCGGCGTCGTGCGCCTCGGCGAGGGCGGGACCGGCGGAGGTCTCCAGGGCGTTGTACGTCGACTGGACGGTACGGAAGAGCGGGGCGCCGTCGACCGTCACGGCGAGCGCGGCGCGGACGGTGTCGGCCTGTGCGGGTCCGCTGGTGGAGAAGCCGATCGTGAGGCCGCCCGCGGCGGCCTCGGCCAGCCTGGCGTGGAGTTCCTTGTCGGTGAGCGCGGGGCTGTCCGGGGTCAGCGAGTGGATCTGGTAGAGGTCGAGCCGGTCGCCGAGCAGTCCGGCGGTCTCGGCGCGCTGCCGCTCGTAGGTGGCGAGGCTGTGGTCCTTGACCTCGTGCCGGTCGGCGTCAGTGGTCCAGTCGGCGGTGTAGGTGTAGCCCCATTTGCTGCCGACGACGACGTCGTCGGCGTCGGGGCGGGACCTGAGCCAGTCGGCGAGGAACTCCTCGGCACGGCCGTAGGAGCGCGCGGCGTCGACGTAGCGGACGCCCTGCGCGTAGGCGGCGTCCAGGAGTTCACGGGTGCGCTCGCGCAGGGCGTCCACGGTGCGGTCGGCCGGGAGGTCCTTCTCGCGGCCGAGGTTGATGTACCCAGGACGCCCGACGGCGGCCAGCCCCAGACCGATGTGGCACGTGGGGGTCGTGGCCGAGGCCAGTCTGGCGAAGGGCATCGCGGGCTCCGTCCGGTCGCTTCCTTACGGCTGTAGACCAACGTAACCCGCGAGGCCCCCGGAGGCGGGCGGACTACTTTCTGGCGTCCGCCCACTGGTGCTGCGCCGCCACGTCCGCCTTGACCTCGGCGAGCTGCACGGCGACCGCGCTCGGGGCGGTGCCGCCGCGCCCGTTGCGGGAGGCGAGGGCGCCGGGAACGTTGAGGACGGTACGCACCTCGGGCGTCAGATGGGCGGAGATCTTGGCGAACTGCTCGTCGGTCAGCTCGTCGAGCTCCTTGCCCTCGGCCTCGGCGGCCTTCACGCACTCGCCGGCGACCTCGTGCGCCACGCGGAAGGGCACGCCCTGCTTGACCAGCCACTCGGCGATGTCGGTGGCCAGCGAGAAGCCGGCCGGGGCCAGCTCCTCCATGCGGTCGCGGTGCACGGTGAGGGTGGCCATCATGCCGGTGAAGGCCGGCAGCAGGACCTCCAGCTGGTCGCAGGAGTCGAAGACGGGCTCCTTGTCCTCCTGGAGGTCGCGGTTGTACGCGAGCGGCAGGGCCTTGAGGGTGGCGAGCAGGCCGGTCAGGTTGCCGATCAGCCGGCCGGACTTGCCGCGTGCCAGCTCGGCGATGTCCGGGTTCTTCTTCTGCGGCATGATCGACGAGCCGGTGGAGAAGGCGTCGTGCAGGGTCACGAAGGAGAACTCCTTCGTGTTCCAGATGATGACCTCCTCGGCGATCCGGGAGAGGTTCACACCGATCATCGCGGTGACGAAGGCGAACTCCGCGACGAAGTCCCGGGAGGCGGTGCCGTCGATGGAGTTGCCGGCGCTGCCGCGCTCGAAGCCGAGGTCCCGCGCCACCGCCTCCGGGTCCAGGCCGAGGGAGGAACCGGCCAGGGCGCCGGAGCCGTACGGCGACACGGCCGTGCGCTCGTCCCACTGGCGCAGCCGCTCGGCGTCCCGCGACAGGGACTGGACGTGCGCGAGGACGTGGTGGGCGAACAGGACCGGCTGGGCGTGCTGGAGGTGGGTGCGGCCGGGCATGGCCACGTCCGGGTGGGCCTCGGCCAGGCCGATGAGCGCGTCCTGGAGGTCGGCGATCAGAGCGCCGATGATCCGGGCGTGGTCGCGCAGGTACATCCGGAAGAGGGTGGCGACCTGGTCGTTGCGGGACCGGCCGGCGCGCAGCTTGCCGCCGAGGTCGGCGCCGAGGCGCTCCAGCAGGCCGCGCTCCAGGGCGGTGTGCACGTCCTCGTCGGCGATGGTGCCGGTGAAGGAGCCGTCGGCGACGTCCGCCTCCAGCCGGTCGAGGCCGGCGAGCATGCGCCGCAGTTCGTCGTCGTCGAGCAGCCCGGCCTTGTGCAGCACGCGCGCGTGGGCGCGGGAGCCGGCGATGTCGTAGGGCGCGAGGCGCCAGTCGAAGTGGACGGACGCGGACAGCTTCGCCAGGGCCTCGGCGGGACCGTCGGCGAAACGGCCGCCCCAGAGCCGTACTTCACCGCTGTTGCTGCTCACTTGCGTTGCTCCTCGGAAGTGTCTCTGTGCGACCGCCTCCCCACCCTTGCAGGTGAGGAGGCGGCTGTCAGGCTGATGCGTATGAGGGGACCCGTACGCGCTTACCCGCTCAGACGAGGTCGCGCTTGGCGGCGATCTTCGACGACAGGCTGTAGATGTCGATGAAGCCCTTGGCGGCGGCCTGGTCGAAGGTGTCGCCGGTGTCGTAGGTGGCGAGGTTGAAGTCGTACAGCGACTCCTGGGAGCGCCGGCCGGTGACGACCGCGCGGCCGCCGTGCAGGGTCATGCGGACGTCGCCGGAGACGTGCTGGTTGGCCTCGTTGATGAAGCCGTCCAGGGCGCGCTTGAGCGGGGAGAACCACTGGCCGTCGTAGACCAGTTCGCCCCAGCGCTGCTCGACCTGCCGCTTGTAGCGGGCGAGTTCGCGCTCGACGGTGACGTTCTCCAGCTCCTGGTGGGCGGTGATCAGGGCGATGGCGCCCGGAGCCTCGTACACCTCGCGGGACTTGATGCCGACGAGGCGGTCCTCGACCATGTCGATCCGGCCGATGCCCTGGGCGCCGGCGCGCTCGTTGAGCTGCTGGATGGCCTGGAGGACGGAGACGGGCTTGCCGTCGATGGCGACCGGGACACCCTCCTTGAAGGTGATGATCACCTCGTCGGCCTCGCGGGCGACGGCCGGGTTCTGGGTGTACTCGTAGATGTCCTCGATCGGCGCGTTCCAGATGTCCTCGAGGAAGCCGGTCTCCACGGCGCGGCCGAAGACGTTCTGGTCGATGGAGTACGGGGACTTCTTGGTGGTCGCGATCGGGAGGTCCTTCTCCTCGCAGAACGCGATGGCCTTGTCTCGGGTCATCGCGTAGTCGCGGACCGGGGCGATGCACTTCAGGCCGGGGGCGAGGGCGACGATGCCGGCCTCGAAGCGGACCTGGTCGTTGCCCTTGCCGGTGCAGCCGTGGGCGACGATGCCGGCGCCGTGCTTGTTGGCGGCGGCGACGAGGTGCTTGACGATCGTCGGCCGCGACAGCGCGGAGACCAGCGGGTAGCGGTCCATGTAGAGGGCGTTGGCCTTGATCGCCGGGAGGCAGTACTCGTCGGCGAACTCGTCCTTGGCGTCGGCGACCTCGGCCTCGACAGCACCGCAGGCGAGCGCGCGCTTGCGGATGACGTCCAGGTCCTCGCCGCCCTGGCCGACGTCGACCGCAACGGCGATGACCTCGGCGCCCGTCTCCTCGGCGATCCAGCCGATGGCGACGGAGGTGTCCAGACCGCCCGAGTAGGCGAGTACGACGCGCTCGGTCACGGGATTCTCCTCACACTGCATTCGCTGACATGCATGAGTATGCAGAACTCTGCATGGTTCGTCAATCTCCGGCGGGCGTGTCCTGGCGTCAGGGGGGTTTCGAAAGGTGTTTTCAGAATTCCGTCGTCACTCCTTGAACAAGGGCAACCGCTTTCCCGTATCTCTCGTTCGAACGCAGGCGCCGCGTTTGCCACGTCCCATCCCCCGACCCATCCCCCGACCCGAGTGAGGCACCCCCATGTCCAGGGCTCTTCCGAAGTACGACAAGCGCCGCGTCGCGTTCATCGGCGGCGCGGCCGCAGTGGTGCTCTCCGGCGCGGTCATCGCCGGTTCCGCGCTGGCCGGGGAGACGTCCGGGCAGGGCGGCGCCCAGAACGCCCGGACCCTGGCGAGCCCCGGCACGATCACCTGCCCGGACGTGAGGTCGCAGCTCCCCGCGGTCCCCGCCTCCGCCCAGGCCGAGATCGACCGCAACCTCGCCCTGCTGGACACCCAGCTCCAGGAGGCCGACAAGCGCCTGGTCGACACCGTCGGCCAGGGCGGGCCCAACTTCGTGCAGAACGCCATCCTCGGCCCGCTCAAGGACAAGCGCGTGGCCACCATCGACCGGATCGCCATCTCCATCGGACGTACCGCGGCCAAGCCGCAGGGCCTGGACGCGCTCGCGCCCTGCACCCTGAACCAGGGCGGCGTGACGGGCACCGTCGGCGGCAACGACGGCAACGCGGCGGGCGCGGCGGGCGCGGCGGGCGCGGCGACAGGAAACAACAGCAACACAGGCAACGCCGGTAACACAGGCGGCAACACGGGCAACGCCGGCACCGGCACGGCGGCGGGAACCATCACCTGCCCGGACGTGAGGTCGCAGCTCCCCGCGGTCCCCGCCTCCGCCCAGGCCGAGATCGACCGCAACCTCGCCCTGCTGGACACCCAGCTCCAGGAGGCCGACAAGCGCCTGGTCGACACCGTCGGCCAGGGCGGGCCCAACTTCGTGCAGAACGCCATCCTCGGCCCGCTCAAGGACAAGCGCGTGGCCACCATCGACCGGATCGCCATCTCCATCGGACGTACCGCGGCCAAACCGCAGGGCCTGGACTCCCTGGCCGCCTGCACCCTCACCAAGTGAGGTGACAGGCAGCCGTGGCCGCCCCGAGGAAGCGCCGGCCGGGGCGGCCACGGTGGGGCGAGCGGAGGCCGCAATTCCTTAGACAAGCGAAAGAACTTCCCCCGATAATCGTTGGACATGGGAAAGACGTATGAGCGCATAGACGGCAGGCTGCGTACGTTCATCGAGCAGCAGCCCCTGTTCTTCACCGCGACCGCCCCGCTCTCCGGCGATGGCACGGTCAACCTGTCCCCCAAGGGCCTCACGGGCTCCTTCGCGGTGCTCGACGAGCGCACCGTGGCCTACCTGGACTTCGCCGGGTCCAACGCGGAGACCATCGCCCACCTGCGTGAGAACGGCCGGATCACCCTGATGTGGTGCGCCTTCCAGGGCCCGCCCAGCATCGTGCGCGTCCACGGCCGGGGCGAGCCCGTCTTCCGCGACGACCCGCGCTTCGGCGAACTCCTCACCCGTTTCCCCGACATCGACCCGGCCCGGCACGGACTGCGCGCGATCATCGTCGTGCACGCCGAACTCGTACGGGACACCTGCGGGTACGCGGTGCCCTTCATGGCGTACGAGGCGGACCGCGATCTGCACGGCAGGCGCTTCGCGCGCGAGGACGACGCCTCGCTGAGCGACTACTTCACCCGGAAGGAGCACGTGGCCACCAGCCTGGACGGACTGCCCGGGCTGCCGTTGCCGCTGCCGCCGTCTACGGTCTGATCCATGCGTCCCGGTGCCGCCGCGATCCTCGCCGCCCTGTCCCTGCTCTCGCTCGGTGCCGTGCCCGCGGGCGAGGTGCCGCTGCCGGCCCGGCTGCGCGACACCGGCGGCGGCACCCAGCTGATCACCGCTCAGGCGGCCGGCACCGGCGCCACCACGGGCACGGTCACCTGGTGGGACCTGCGCGGCGGGCACTGGGTGCGGGCCGGTTCGGCACCGGCAAGGTTCGGCGCGAAGGGCCTCGTCGAGGGGACGGCACGGCGGCAGGACACGAACACGACGCCGACCGGGCTGTACCGCCTGCCGTTCGCCTTCGGGACCGACGCCGCACCGGGCGGGACCCGGCTGCGGTACCGGCGGGTGGGCCCGGAGTCCTGGTGGTGCCAGGACAACGACTCACGCTCCTACAACCGGTGGACCCAGCCGCGTCCCGCCGACTGCCGGGCCGCCGCGTCCGAGCACCTGGTGGAGTACCCCACGCAGTACGCGCACGCGCTCGTCATCGGCTTCAACTACTCCCGTCCGGTGCGCGGCCGGGGAGCGGGGATCTTCCTGCACGTCAACGGGCGCGGGGCGACGGCCGGCTGTGTGTCCGTGCCCCGGGAGGCCATGCGGCGGATCCTGGCGTGGGCGGATCCCGCGCGCCGGCCGCACACCGCGATCGGCACGGCGGGCGGGGCGACCGCGATCAGCCGTTACTGACCCCGCCGCCGTCCGCCGGCAGCCGGACGGTGAAGGCCGTGGAGCCGGGGCGGCTGTCCAGCCCGACACCGCCGCCGTGGGCCTCCGTCACGGCCGCCACGATCGACAGGCCGAGGCCCGCCCCGGCGCCGCCGAAGGAGTCGGTGCGGCGGCGGTCGGCCCGGGTGAAGCGCTCGAAGACACCGGGCTGGACCTCCTCGGGGACGCCGGGCCCGTCGTCGTGCACCCGCAGGACGGCCACGGCGGCACCCTCCGGGGCCGGCTCACCTCCGGATTCCAGGTCCAGGGACACCGTCACCCCGGTGCCCGCGGGTGTGTGCGCACGCGCGTTGGCCAGCAGGTTGGCCAGCACCTGCTGGAGCCGGTGGGCGTCACCGGTCACCGTCACCGGTTCCTCCGGCAGCTCGAGCGTCCAGCGGTGCTCCGGACCCGCCGCCCTGGCGTCCGTCACCGCGTCCAGGACCAGGCGGGTCAAATCGACCGGGCGGCGCTCCAGGGGACGCCCGGCGTCCAGCCGGGCCAGGAGCAGCATCTCGTCGACCATCTCGCCCATGCGAGCGGACTCGGCGGCGATGCGTTCCAGGGCCCGGGTGACCTCGGGCGGCACCGGTCCCGGGTGCAGCAGGGCGAGTTCGGCGTGGCCGCGCACCGTGGCGACCGGGGTGCGCAGCTCGTGGCTGGCGTCGGCGGCGAAGCCGCGCAGCCGTTCCTCACTGGCGTGCCGTTTGGTCAGCGCGTCCTCGACGTGGTGGAGCATCCGGTTGAAGGCGGCGCCGACCCGCCCGACCTCGCTGCGCGGGTCGGCGCGCGGCGCGCGGGGCGGCAGCGCGACCTCGCCGCTGGCGAGCGGCAGCTCGCTGACCCGGGCGGCGGTCTCCGCGACCCGTGTCAGCGGGCGAAGCGACCAGCGCACCCAGAGGGCGCCGGCCACCCCGGCGGCGGCCAGGGCGAGCCCCGAGACGGTCCCGGCGACCAGTTCCAGCCGGTGGACCGCGGCCCGCACCTGCGCCATCGGCAGCCCGGTGACCAGCACGTCGCCGTCCCGGCCCGGCCAGGCCGCCAGCCGGTACTCGCCCAGGTCGGACAGGCGCACGGTGTGTCCGCCGCGGTCCACCGGGAGCGCGGCCAGTGCGCCGCGGTCGGCGCCGGTGAGGGTGACGCCGAAACCGGGACGGGACCCGGAGGGGACGACGGCGGCGTGCGTCACCGTGCCGCCGAGGAGGCGGGCGCCGAAGGTGCCGGCGGCCTGGCGGCGGGTGTCGCCGCGCTCGTCGCCGTCGTGGTCCGAGGGCTTGGCCGGCGTGGCGGTGCCGTGCTCCAGGCTCTCCGGGAAGCCCGGCCCGGTCTGCTGGAGCTGCTGGTCGATCCGGCCGGTGAGGAAGCCGTTCAGTTCGAGGACCGCGGCCACGCCGACGGCGGCGCAGGCGACGGCCAGCAGCACCACCAGGCCGAAGGTGAGCCGGGCCCGCAGGGTGCGCGGCCGGGGCAGCCGCCGTATCCGCGGTGTCGTTCCGCTCCGTGTCACGGTCACCGTGCCGCCGGCTTCAGGACGTACCCGGCCCCGCGCACCGTGTGGATCATGGGTGCGCGTCCGGCGTCCACCTTCTTGCGCAGATAGGAGATGTACAGCTCCACCACATGGGCCCGGCCGCCGAAGTCGTAGGACCACACACGGTCGAGGATCTGCGCCTTGCTCAGCACCCGGCGCGGGTTGTGCATGAGGAAGCGGAGCAGCTCGAACTCGGTCGGGGACAGTTCGATCAGCTCTCCGGCCCGGGTGACCTCGCGGGCGTCCTCGTCCATGGCCAGGTCGCCCACGGTCAGTCGCGGGCCGTCGGCCGGCTGCCGGGCCATGCCGGCGCGGCGCAGCAGTCCGCGCAGCCGGGCGACCACCTCCTCCAGGCTGAACGGCTTGGTCACGTAGTCGTCGCCGCCCGCGGTGATCCCCGCGATACGGTCCTCCACCGCGTCCCGCGCCGTGAGGAAGAGCACACAGACGTCCGGCTGCACGGTGTGCAGTTCGCGCAGCACGGCGAAACCGTCGGTGTCCGGGAGCATCACGTCGAGCACGACGGCGTCCGGCTGCGCCTCGCGGGCCGCGGCGACGGCCGAGGCCCCGTCGCCCGCGGCGCGCACCTCCCAGCCCTGGTAACGCAGGGCTCCGCACAGCACTTCGGCGAGGTCGGGGTCGTCGTCGACGACGAGGACGCGCACGGGGGTGCCGTCGAGGCGGGTGAGGGCGGGCAGGCCGGGAGGGCTCGGGCGGGAGGTGTCCATGGCCCCTCCAGCATCGCCGGTCACCGGCCCGTGCGGCGAGGGAGGGCCCCTCTGAGTTTCCTGTGAGTGGGGCCACACCGCCCGCGGCTCAGAGCTGTCTCAGAGGTTCGCCCCGCACAGTGGCGTCCTGGACCGGCGAAGGGACGGGAGAGCGGATGACCACGGTGTACGAGCGGCGGGCGGCACCGCCGGTGCCGGTGGCGCGCCGGCGCTCCCCCGCGGGCGCGGTGCTGGCGCTGCTGTGGGCGGGAGCCGCCGCGGTGCTCCTCCTGTGGTGGCAGGACACGGACTCCGTCGTGGGGACGGCGGGCCTGCTGACCGGCGCCGGACGGATCGCAGGCCTGCTGTGCGGGTACGCGTGCGCGGTGCTGGTGGGCCTGATGGCGCGGGTGCCGCTGCTGGAGCGCCGGATCGGCTCGGACCGGGTGGCGCGCTGGCATGCGATGGCCGGCCGCTACACGGTGTGCCTGTTGGTCGTGCACGTGGTGCTGATCCTCGCGGGGTACGCCGCGCAGGACGGCTCCTCCGTCCTGCGCGAGGCGGTCACGGTGGTGCTGGACTACCCGGAGATGCTGAAGGCTGGCGCCGGGACCGTGATCCTGTTCGCGGTCGGTGTCACCTCGGCGCGCGCGGTGCGCCGCCGGACCAGCCACGAGTTCTGGTACTACACGCACCTGCTCACCTACGCCGCCGTGTTCCTGGCCTTCGGCCACCAGGTGGCGCTGGGCTCCGAGTTCACCGGCCACGCCCTGGCCACGGCCTTCTGGTACGCGCTGTACCTGGGCGTCGCGGCCCTGGTGGTGTGGTTCCGGATCCTGGTCCCGGTGCGCCTCAACCTGCGCCACGGGATGCGCGTCGAGGCGGTGCACAAGGAGGCGCCGGGCGTGTACTCCGTCGTCGTGCGCGGCCACCGGCTGGACGAACTGGGCGCGCGGCCGGGCCAGTTCTTCCGCTGGCGGTTCCTCGCCGAGGGCATGGGCTGGACCTCGACGCCGTACTCCCTGTCGGCTCCGCCCCGTCCGGACCTGCTGCGCATCACGGTGAAGGCCCTCGGCGACCACAGCGCGGCCGTGCCGCTGCTGCGGCCGGGCACCCGGGTGTGGGCGGAGGGTCCCTACGGGGCGATGACCGCCGACCGGCGCACCTCGCACCGGTCCCTGCTGATCGCCGCCGGGGTCGGCATCACTCCGCTGCGCGCCCTGTTCGAGACGCTGCCCGGCGACGTCACCCTGCTGTACCGGGCGCGCACGGCCGAGGACCTGGCCCTGGGCGGCGAGTTGGAGGCGATAGCGCGGTGGCGCGGCGGCCGGGTGCTGTACGCGCTCAACGGCCCGCGCGGCGAACGCCCCCGCCTCACCCCGGAGTCGCTGCGCGCCGCCGTCTCCGGCCTGGCCGGCCACGACGTCTACATCTGCGGCCCGCACGCCTTCGCCCGGGACGTGTACGAGGTGCTGCGCGCCGCCGGGGTGCCGGACCGCCGTATCCACCACGAGTCGTTCGAACTGTGAGGCCCCGTTGCACGCGTTGAGGAAGAACCGTCCGCTGCGCCGCGTCGTGCTGGCGGGCGCCGCCACCGTCTCCGGGCTGGTGATGCTGCTGTCGCTCAAGCCGCACACGCCGCCGCGGATCGCCGCGGACCCCGCGCCGGCCCCGTCCGGCGGTTCGAGCTCGTCCGGCGCGGCCGGCGGTACGAGGACCGTCACCGGTGAGACGGTGCGGACCCGGTGGGGTCCGGTCCAGGTGCGGGTGACGCTCGTCGACGGCCGGATCACCGACGTGACCGCGCTCGCCCGGCCCTCCGGCAACTCCCGGGACCGGGAGATCAGCGGCTACGCCATCCCGCGGCTGCGCGGGGAGGCGCTGACAGCGCAGAGCGCGGACATCGACACCGTCTCGGGGGCGACGTACACCAGTGACGGATACCGCCGCTCGCTCCAGTCCGCGCTGGACACGGCCGGGCGCCGAACCTCGTCCGGACGCTGAACGCGGGGCCGTCGTGGCACGTATTCCAGGGCCAAGGGACCATGCCCCCCTTGATTCCGTCCACGGAGGAACCGTGACCACCACGCTCGCAGGCGGCCGCGCCGCCCGGCGCCAGACGATGCGCCGCATCCGGCCGCGCCGCTCCCCCGCCGTCCTGCTGCTGGCCGCCGTCTGGGCGGGCGCGGCCGGCGTCATCTGGCTGTGGTGGACGAACACCCCGTCCATCGACGGCACCGCCGGGAGGGTACTGAACGCGGGCCGGATCACCGGCCTGCTCGCCGGTTACCTGATGGCGCTGGTCGTGCTCCAGATGGCGCGGGTGCCCGCCCTGGAGCGGCGGGTGGGCTCCGACCGGGTCGCGCGCTGGCACGCCATGACCGGCCGGTACACGCTCTGCCTGGTCCTCGCGCACGTCTTCCTCACCATGTGGGGCTACGCGCTGCTCGGCGGCAAGTCGCTCGGCGACATCGTGGGGCAGACCGTGGAGTCCGTGGAGCAGTTGCCCGACATGGGCAAGGCCGCGATCGGCACCGGTCTGCTGGTGGTCATCGGACTGGTCTCGATCGGCCCGGTGCGCCGCCGGATGCCGTACGACACGTGGTACCACGTGCACCTGTTCACCTACGCCGCGGTGTTCCTGACGTTCTGGCACCAGATCACCACCGGCAACGACTTCGCCGTGGAGCCGGTCGCCAGGACCTTCTGGTACGGCCTGTACGGCGTGGTGACCGCGCTGGTGCTCTGGTACCGGATCATCACCCCGATCCGGCTGAACCTGCGCCACCGCATGCGGGTGGAGGCGGTGATCGAGGAGGCGCCGGGCATCGTGTCGGTGCTGATCGCCGGCCACAAGCTGCACCGGATGGGCGCGGAGGCCGGGCAGTTCTTCCGCTGGCGGTTCCTGGCGCCGGGCATGCGGTTCTCCTCCCACCCGTACTCGCTGTCTGCGGCGCCCCGCCCCGGCCTGCTGCGCATCACCGTCAAGGCGATCGGCGACCACAGCGCCGGGCTGCGCGAACTCACCCCCGGCACCCGGGTGTGGGCGGAGGGACCGTACGGCGCGCTCACCGCTTCCCGGCGCAGCCGCGGCAAGGTGCTGCTGGTGGCGGGCGGGGTGGGCATCACGCCGATGCGGGCGCTGTTCGAGACGCTGCCCGGCGCGGCCGGCGACATCACCCTGCTGTACCGGGCCAACAGCACCCAGGAGCTGGCCCTGTGGGGCGAGTTGGCGAAGATCGCCGACGAGCGCGGCGCCCGGCTGATGTACGCGGTGAACAGCCCGGACGGGGAACGCCCCGACATCTCCGCCGAGTCGCTGCGCCGCAAGATCGCCGACATCGACCGCCACGACGTCTTCATGTGCGGCCCGCCCGGGTTCGCGCAGTCGGTGTACGAGGCACTGCGCGGCGCGGGAGTCCCCGCCCGCCGCATCCATCACGAGTCGTTCGAGATGTGAGCGACGGGCCCGCGGAACGTCCGCGGACACCACAGGACTTACGGGACTCACGGAATTCAGGAGCTCATCGGCGATGAGGAAGAGCCATCCCATCCGACGTGCCGTGCTGGCCGGCGCCGCGACCGTGTCCGGCATCGTGCTGCTGCTGTCGCTGAAGCCGGCCTCGGACCCCGCCTCCGCCTCGGCGGCCGGCGCGGCGCCGCAGCAGACCGCGGCGGCCCAGGAGGCACCGCAGGGCGGCAGCGGCGCGCAGCGGACGGGCACGCAGTCCGTCACGGGCGACGTGGCCCGGACCGAGTACGGCGACGTGCAGGTACGGCTGACCGTCAGCGACGGCAGGATCACCGCGGCGGAGGCCGTGCGGGCGCCGCAGGGCGGGGTCAGCGGCCAGAAGAGCGAACTGGCCGTGCCCAAGCTCAACCAGGAGGCCGTGGCCGCGCAGAACGCGAACATCGACACCGTCTCCGGAGCCACGTACACCAGCGGCGGCTACAAGAAGTCGCTCCAGTCGGCACTGGACAGGATGACGGCGAGCGGTGCGCCGTCCGGCTCGTCCTCCGGCGCGCCGTCCGGCTCGTCCTCCGGCGCGCCGTCCGGTTCCTCGTCCGGTGCGCCGTCAGGTTCGTCCTCCTCGGGGGCCGCCGGTTCGGGAGCCGCCCAGGCCCGTACCGTCACGGGCGAGACCGCCCAGACCGATTACGGCCCGGTGCAGGTCCGGATCACGGTCACCGACGGCAGGATCACCAAGGCCGAGGCCGTACAGGCACCGCAGGGCGGGCTCAGCGGCCAGAAGAGCGAACTGGCCGTGCCCAAGCTCAACCAGGAGGCCGTGGCCGCGCAGAACGCGAACATCGACACCGTCTCCGGAGCCACGTACACCAGCGGCGGCTACAAGAAGTCGCTCCAGTCGGCACTGGACAAGGCCGGTGGCTGAGGCCGCGTCCGGGCCGGCCGGGAGTCCCGCCGCGGTGCGGCACGCGGAGGAGGTCATGGGGACCGTCTTCTCCTTCGACGTGCGCGGCGGCCGGTCCGACGCGGTGGCGGCGGCACTGGACGAGGCGGTCGCCGAACTGCACCGCGCCGACGAGGTGTTCAGCACCTACCGCGACGACAGCCAGCTCTCCCGCCTGGCGCGCGGCGAGCTCACCGTCGCGGAGTGCGACCCCGACGTCGCCGAGGTGCTCGAACTGGGCGCCGAGGCCGAACGCGTCAGCGAGGGCTGGTTCAGCCTGCGCTACGAGGGCACCCTGGATCCGACCGGGATCGTCAAGGGCTGGGCCGCCGAACGGGCCGCCCGGCGGATCGCGGCGGCGGGGGTGAGCGGGGTCAGCGTCAACGGCGGCGGGGACGTGCAGTTGCTCGGCTCGCCCAAGGCGAACCGGCCGTGGCGCGTGGGTGTCTCGGACCCGCTGCGCCCCGGCGGACTCGCGGCGGTGGTCTCCGCCGCGGGCACCAGCGAGCTGGCGGTGGCGACATCGGGCACGGCCGAGCGCGGTGCGCACATCGTCGATCCGCGCACCGGCAGGTCGGCGGTCACCGACCTGGTCGCGGTCACCGTGGTCGCCCCCAGCCTGACCTGGGCGGACTGCTGGGCGACGGCCGCGTTCGCCATGGGCTCCCGCGAGGGGCTGGCCTGGCTGGAGTCGCTGCCGGACGTGGAGGCGCTGCTGATCACGGCGGGCGACGAGGTCAGGTGCACGCACGGCCTCGCCGCCCGTCTCGGCTGAGGACCGGCAGGACCCGCGCCGGGCTCACTGACCGTTCTGGGCCAGCCTCAGCAGGTGGTCCGCCAGCGCCTGTCCCCCAGTGGGGTCCCGGCTGATCAGCAGCAGCGTGTCGTCGCCGGCGATGGTCCCCAGGATGTCGTGCAGCTCGGCCTGGTCGATGGCCGAGGCGAGGAACTGCGCCGCACCCGGAGGCGTGCGCAGGACCACGAGGTTCGCGGAGGCCTCCGCGGAGATCAGCAGCTCCTGCGAGAGCCGCCGCATCCGCTCCTCCTTCACCGACTCCCCCAGCGGTGCGCGCGGAGTGCGGAAACCGCCTTCGCTGGGCACCGCGTAGATGAGGTCGCCGTCGGTGTTGCGGATCTTCACGGCGTTCAGCTCGTCCAGGTCGCGGGAGAGCGTCGCCTGGGTGACGCTCAGTCCGTCGTCGGCCAGCAGCTTCGCCAACTGGCTCTGCGAGCGCACCGGTTGCCGGTTGAGGATGTCCACGATCCGGCGGTGGCGTGCGGTGCGGGTCTGCGGCACCGCCGGCCCGGCCTCGGTCTGACCGTTCTGCGCCTGACTCATCGTCGTCCCATTCTCCGGATCATCCGTCCCCGTTTGCCACGTCCAGGACGCCGGGCAGCGCTCCGAGGAAGGCGTCCACCTCGTCGTCGCCGAGGTTCAGCGGCGGCATCAGCCGTACGACGTCGGGGGCGGGCGCGTTCACCAGGAAACCGGCCTCCTGAGCCGCCTGCTGCGCCTGGGGGGCGCGCGGCTCGGTGAGCACGATACCCAGCAGCAGGCCCGCGCCCCTGACGTGGGCGACCAGTGGGTGGCCCAGTGACTCGATCCCGTCGCGCAGCTTCTCGCTCTGCCGCTTGACGTTCTCCAGCAGTCCCTCGCCCGCGATCGTGTCCAGGACCGCGAGTCCGGCGGCGCAGGCGACCGGGTTGCCGCCGAAGGTCGTACCGTGCTGACCGGGCCGGAGCAGGTCGGCGGCACGCCCGAAGGCGACGGTGGCGCCGAGCGGCAGCCCGCCGCCCAGGCCCTTGGCGAGCGTGACGACGTCCGGCAGGACGCCCTCGTGGGCCTGGTACTCGAACCAGTGCCCGGTGCGCCCGATGCCGGTCTGCACCTCGTCGAGGACCAGCAGCGAACCGGTGGCCGCCGTGATCGCCCTGGCCGCCTTCAGATAGCCGGGCGGGGGCACCACGACCCCGTTCTCGCCCTGGACGGGCTCGATGACGACGAGGGCGGTCTCCTCGGTGACCGCGGCGGCCAGGGCCCGCGCGTCCCCGTAGGGCACGTGGGTGACCTCGCCGGGCAGCGGCAGGAACGGCTCCTGCTTGCCGGGCTGGCCGGTGAGCGCGAGGGCGCCCATCGTACGGCCGTGGAAGCCGCCCTCGGTGGCGACCATGTGCGGGCGGCCCGTCAGCCGGCCGATCTTGAAGGCGCCCTCGTTGGCCTCGGCGCCGGAGTTGCAGAAGAACACCTTGCCGTCCCGGCCGAAGAGCTGGAGCAGCCGTTCGGCCAGGGCGACGGGCGGTTCGGCGATGAACAGGTTGGAGACGTGGCCGAGGGTGGCGATCTGCCGGCCGACGGCCTCGACGACGGCGGGGTGGGCGTGGCCGAGCGCGTTGACCGCGATGCCGCCGACGAAGTCGACGTACTCCCGGCCGTCGGCGTCCCACAGCCTCGCGCCCTCGCCGCGGACGAGGGCGAGCCGCGGGGTGCCGTAGTTGTTCATGAGCGCGCCCTGCCAGCGCGCGGCCAGTGCCTGGTTGCTCACGTCCTGGTTGCCCTCGTTGCTCACGACTCCCCCTGTTCGTCCGGCACGACCATCGTGCCGATGCCCTCGTCGGTGAAGATCTCCAGCAGGATCGAGTGCTGGACCCGGCCGTCGATGACGCGGGCGGTGGTCACTCCGCCGCGCACCGCGTGCAGGCAGCCCCGCATCTTCGGCACCATCCCGGAGGACAGCTCCGGCAGCAGCTTCTCCAGCTCGCTCGCGGTCAGGCGGCTGATCACCTCGTCGGAGTGCGGCCAGTCCTCGTAGAGGCCCTCGACGTCGGTGAGGACCATGAGGGTCTCGGCGCCCAGTGCCGCAGCGAGTGCCGCAGCCGCCGTATCAGCATTGACGTTGTAGACATGCCCGTCGTCCTCGGAGCGGGCGATCGAGGAGACGACCGGGATACGGCCGTCGGCGAGCAGCGCCTCGATCGCGCCGGTGTCGATACGGGTGATCTCGCCCACCCGCCCGATGTCGACCGGCTCGCCGTCGATCTCCGGGGTGTGCTTGGTGGCGGTGATGGTGTGCGCGTCCTCGCCGGTGAGGCCGACGGCGAACGGCCCGTGCTGGTTGAGCAGGCCCACGAGTTCCCGCTGCACCTGCCCGGCCAGCACCATCCGTACGACGTCCATGGCCTCTTCAGTGGTGACCCGCAGACCCGCCTTGAATTCGCTGACGATGCCGTGCTTGTCCAGTGCCCGGCTGATCTGGGGGCCGCCGCCGTGCACGACGACGGGCCTCAGGCCGGCGTGCCGCAGGAACACGACGTCCTGGGCGAAGGCCGCCTTCAGCTCCTCGTCCACCATGGCGTTGCCGCCGAACTTGATGACGACGGTCTTGCCGTGGTGCCGGGTCAGCCAGGGCAGCGCCTCGATGAGGATCTTGGCCTTGGGCAAGGCAGTGTGCTTACGGGTCTGGGACTTTCCCTCTTCTGAGTGATTGACCGTCATAACCGACTTTCGGAAAGATCTCGGATCAGCCGCCGGGCGGGCGGTGCTGGCCTGCGGAGGCGAGGTAAGACTTGTGCCGGGCACGTCCCGGGACGAGCGCTCGCCTGTGAAACAGGAACCCTCGTCGGTGACGGCGAGGACCCGCGACAACCAAGCGGGCACGTCAAGAGGAGTAGGCGCTGTTCTCGTGGACATAGTCGGCCGTGAGGTCATTGGTCCAGATCGTCGCTGACTCGATGCCTGCCGCGAGGTCCGCCACGACGTGGACCTCGCGGTAGCGCATGTCGACCTTCTCGCGGTCCTCGCCGACGCCGCCGTTCTTGCAGACCCAGACGCCGTTGATGGCGACGTTCAGCCGGTCCGGCTCGAAGTCGGCCCCGGTGGTGCCGATGGCGGACAGGACGCGGCCCCAGTTGGGGTCCTCGCCGTGGATGGCGCACTTGAGGAGGTTGTTGCGGGCGATGGAGCGGCCCACCTCCACGGCGTCCTCCTCGGTCGCGGCGCCCACCACCTCGACCTTGATGTCCTTGCTGGCGCCCTCGGCGTCCCGGATCAGCTGCTGCCCGAGGTCGTCGCACACGGCCCGTACGGCCTCCGCGAACTCCTCGTGGTCCGGGCCGACCCCGGAGGCGCCGGAGGCGAGCAGCAGCACGGTGTCGTTGGTGGACATGCAGCCGTCGGAGTCGACCCGGTCGAAGGTGACCCTGGTGGCGGCGCGCAGTGCCTTGTCGAGTGCGTCGGCCTCCAGGTCGGCGTCCGTGGTGAGCACGACGAGCATGGTGGCGAGGCCCGGGGCGAGCATGCCGGCGCCCTTGGCCATGCCGCCGACGGTCCAGCCGTCCTTGGTCACCACGGACGTCTTGTGGACGGTGTCGGTGGTCTTGATGGCGATGGCGGCCTTCTCGCCGCCGTGCTCGGAGAGCCGGGCGGCGGCCGCCTCGACGCCGGGCAGCAGCTTGTCCATGGGCAGCAGGACGCCGATCAGGCCGGTGGAGCAGACGGCGACGTCGATGGCTCCGACGCCGAGCACGTCGGCGGCCTTCTCGGCGGTGGCGTGGGTGTCCTGGAAGCCCTTGGGGCCGGTGCAGGCGTTGGCGCCGCCGGAGTTGAGGACGACCGCGGAGAGCCTGCCGTCCTTGAGGACCTGCTCGGACCACTGCACCGGGGCGGCCTTGACGCGGTTGGAGGTGAAGACGCCCGCGGCGGCGCGGCGGGGCCCGGTGTTGACCACGAGGGCCAGGTCCGGGTTGCCGTTCTCCTTGATCCCGGCGGCGATACCCGCCGCCTGGAACCCCTTGGCTGCCGTGACGCTCACGGTGCGACTCCGATCGTGGAAAGTCCGAGGTCCTCGGGAAGCCCGAGGGCGATGTTCATGCTCTGCACCGCGCCGCCCGCGGTGCCCTTGGTCAGGTTGTCGATGGCGCTGATCGCGACGACGCGGTGCGCGGCGGGGTCGTGCACCACCTGGATCTGCACGGCGTTGGAGCCGTACACGGAGGCGGTGGCGGGCCAGCGCCCCTCGGGGAGGAGGTGAACGAAGGGCTCGTCGGTGTACGCCTTCTCGTACGCGGCACGCACGGAGTCGGCGGTGACCCCGGGCCGGGCCTTGGCGCTGCACGTGGCGAGGATGCCGCGGGGCATCGGCGCGAGGGTGGGGGTGAAGGACACGGTGACGTGCTCCCCCGCCGCCGCGCTGAGGTTCTGGATCATCTCCGGGGTGTGCCGGTGCAGGCCGCCGACCCCGTAGGGGGACATGGACCCCATGACCTCGGAGCCGAGCAGGTGCGGCTTGGCCGCCTTGCCGGCGCCGGAGGTGCCGGAGGCGGCGACGATCACCGCCTCGTTCTCGGCGAGTCCGGCCGCGTAGGCCGGGAAGAGGGCGAGGGAGGCGGCGGTCGGGTAGCAGCCGGGCACCGCGATGCGCCGGGCACCGGCCAGCGCGGCGCGGCCACCGGGGAGTTCGGGGAGGCCGTAGGGCCAGGTCCCGGCGTGCGGGGAGCCGTAGAAGCGCTCCCAGTCGGCGGGGTCCTTCAGCCGGAAGTCGGCGCCCATGTCGATGACGAGGACATCGGGGCCCAGTTGCTCGGCGACGGCGGCGGACCGGCCGTGCGGCAGGGCGAGGAAGACGACGTCGTGCCCGGCGAGGACCTCGGGGGTGGTCTCCTCCAGGACGCGGTCGGCGAGGGGCAGCAGATGCGGCTGCAGGGCACCGAGCCGCTCTCCGGCGTTGGAGTTCCCGGTCAGGGCGCCGATCTCGGTCTCGGGGTGCGCCAGGAGCAGACGCAGCGCTTCTCCGCCCGCGTACCCACTCGCTCCGGCGACCGCCACACGTACAGCCATGAACCCTCCTCCTCGATGGCATGACTATACGTATTGCTGCACGTTTATGCAACGGAATCGAGGGCGGCCGTCGTACCGTGAGCGGGTGGACATGGGCGAGCGAGCGGCGCGGGGCGGGTTCCTGCCGGTGCCTGACGTGCTGGCGTACCTGGCCGGGGCCTGGCGGGTTCGGCGGTCGGTGCGGGATCTGGCGGGCGGCGGGACCGGGGAGTTCACCGGCACGACGGTGTTCGGCGCCCTGGACGGTGGCGGGCTGCTGCACCGGGAGTCCGGCACGTTCATCTGGCAGGGGGTGGCCCGGCCCGCCGAGCGGACGCTGCGCTTCCTGCCCGGGAGCGTGCCGGGCACGGCCGACGTGCGCTTCGCGGACGGGCGGCCCTTCCACGACCTGGACCTGCGCTCCGGGCGGCACCTGGCCGGGCATCCGTGCGCGGCGGATCTCTACCGGGGCGAGTTCACCGTCCGGGACGCCGGGCACTGGCGCACGGTGTGGCGCGTGGGCGGCCCGGCGAAGGACCTGGTGCTGACGACGGACTACGCGCGCGAGGACTGAGACCCCCGTTGACCCGGCGGTCCGTGCCCCGGCGGGGTGTCCGTCAGGGCAGCGCCTCCGCGCAGGCCGTCCGCAGGCGGCGCACGCCCTCGGCGATCTCCGCCGTGCCGCCGACCGCGGCGAAGCTCAACCGCACGTGGGCGGCCGGGGGTTCGGCACTGAAGTACGGGCGTCCGGGGGTGAGCGCGACACCCGCGCGCAGGGCGGCGGCGGTCACGGCGGCCTCGTCCGCGCCGTCGGGCAGGCGCGGCCACAGGTGGTAGCCGCCGGACGGGACGCAGGGCAGGGCGAGTTCGGGAAGGAGCTGCCGCAGCGCACCGGCCAGCGCCTCCCGGCGGCTCCTCAACTCCGCGGCGAGCGTGCGCAGATGGCGCGGCCAGGCGGGTGAGCCGACCAGTTCCAGGGCGGCCTCCTGCAACGGCCGGGGCACGAAGAACGTGTCGACGACCTGGATGGCGCGCAGCCGTTCCAGCACCGGGCCGCGCGCGATCAGCGCGCTCACCCGGAAGCTGGGCGCGGTGGCCTTGGTCAGCGAGCCGACGTGCACCACGACCCCGTCCGGGTCGTCGGCGACGAGCGGGGGCGGCAGCGTACCGGCGTCCTCGTGCGCGAGCCGCCGTACGAAGTCGTCCTCGACGACGAAGGCGCCGGCCCCGCGGGCCGTCCGCAGCACCCGCGCGCGCCGGTCGGGGGCGAGGACGGCGCCGGTGGGGTTCTGGAACAGGGGCTGGCAGACGAACACGCGGGCGCCGGTGGCCCGGAACGCGTCGGCGAGCAGTTCCGGTCTCACCCCGTCCGCGTCGACGGGCACGGGTACCGGCCGCAGCCCGGAGGACCGGGCGATGGCCAGCATGCCGGGGTAGGTGGGCGACTCGACCAGCACCGGCGCGCCGGGCGGGGCCAGGGCGCGCAGGGCGGTGGTCAGCGCGGACTGGCCGCCCGCGGTGATCAGGACCTCGGCGGCGGTGACCGTCCCACCCGGTCCGCCGATGTCCCGCGCGAACCACTCGCGCAGTTCCGGCAGCCCCTCGAGCGGCGGCCGCCCCCACGCCCCGGGACGGCGGCCGGCCCTGGACAGCGCGGCGGCCATGGCCCGCTCGGGCTGCAACGAGGGGTGCAGATAGCCCCCGTTGAACTCGATCACGCCCGGCGGCGGGGCGGCCAGGGACACCGTGACGCCGGAGGCGTCCACCGTGCGCGGCACGAGATCGGCGGCGCCGTCCGCGCTGAGCGCGACCTCCTGCCAGGAGGTGTCCCCGGCGGGAGCGGCCGCCTCGCGCGCCGCCGCTCGGAAGGCACCGGCGCCGGGACGGGTGACCACCAGGCCCTCGGCCGCCAGTTGCGACAGAGCCCGCGAGACGGTCACCGGACTGACCCGGTACCGCTCGACGAGGGCCCGGCTCGACGGGAGCTTTCCACCGGGTGAGTAGCGGTCCAGTTCCCGTCGCAGCCGTTCTGCGAGTTCGGCGACGCTGCTACGCTGTTGCATGAGAGCTCAGAGTAGCGCTACCGCAGCGACACCGATAGCGGTGGACGCCCCGGCCCAGCCGCGTGCCGGCACCCTGCAGGCGGCCCTCGGCGTGGTCGCCTTCTCCCTGACCTTCCCGGCCACCGCCTGGGGCCTCGAGGGCTTCGGACCCTGGTCCCTGGTGGCCGTGCGCAGTGTGCTCGCCGCCGTCCTCGCGGGCGGCTGCCTGCTGGCGCTGCGCGTGCCGCCGCCCGCCCGCCGGCACTGGCCCGGCCTCGCGGTCGTGGCCGCCGGAGTGGTCCTCGGCTTCCCGCTGCTCACCACGCTCGCCCTGGAGACCTCCACCACCGCGCACGCCGCCGTCGTCGTGGGCCTGCTGCCGCTCACCACGGCGCTGCTCTCCGCGCTGCGGTTCGGCATCCGCCCCTCGCGCACGTTCTGGGCGGCGGCGCTGGCGGGCGCGGCGGCCGTGGTGGCCTTCACCGTGCAGCAGAGCGGCGGCGCGCTGACCACCGCGGACGGCTACCTGTTCGGCGCCCTGCTGGTGTGCGCCGCCGGCTACACCGAGGGCGGCCGGCTGGCCCGCGTCATGCCGGGCTGGCAGGTCATCGGCTGGGCGCTGGTGCTGTGCCTGCCGCTCACCGTGCCCGTCGCCGCGCTCGCGCTGGCGCACGAGCCCGTGCGGCTGGGCGTCCACAGCGTGGCCGGGCTGCTCTGGGTGGCGGCGGGCTCGCAGTTCCTCGGGCTGGTCGTCTGGTACCGGGGCATGGCCGCCGTCGGCATCCCCAAGGCGAGCCAGTTGCAGCTCGCCCAACCCCTGCTCACACTGGTGTGGTCGGTGCTGCTGCTCGGCGAGCACCTCACAGCGGCCGCCCCCGTGACGGCCGTCGCCGTGCTCGTCTGCATCGCCGTCACCCAGCGGGCGCGCGGCTGAACCGGCGCTCATCCGGTGCCGACCGCACACCGGCCCGGCGCTCACCGGTTCCGGCCGCGCTCCGCACCGTAGACTCGGAAGTCGAGGACCGGACTCGGAAGTCAAGGACCGCCGCTCCCGCACATGGTGAGGAGGCCCCGCAGATGCACGCAACCGTGGGCGACCAGCTCGTCCAGCACGGCAGGGTGGTCGGCCAGCACGACCAGATCAGCGAAATCGTCGAGGTCATGGGCACGGAGGGCAACCCGCCGTACCGCGTCCGCTTCCCGGACGGGCACGAGGCCGTGATGTCACCCGGCCCCGACTGCCAGGTCCGCCACAGGAAGGACTACGAACACCACTGAGTCAGCGCGGGGGTCGCGCCGGCCTGCGGTAGTGGTCGGCGACGACCCTCGCCATCGCTCCGGACGGGTCGGCCGCGACCTCCTTCGCGGCGAAGAAGACGTGCCCGCGCACTTCCGGGTGCCCGGCCGCGAGGCTGAGATGGCGGGACAGTTCGTCCGGGTCCTGCCAGGCGGCGTCCTGCGTGGGATCGCCGGCCCTGTCGAGTGCCTCGCCCACGTACAGCTGCGTACGGCTGCCCCGCGCCGCCTCGGCCCACCAGGGCAGCAGGACGGCGTAGTCCGCGGTGGTGAAGCCGATGTTCCAGTACAGCTGGGGCACCACGTAGTCGATCCAGCCCTCGGTGACCCACTTGCGCGTGTCCGCGTACAGGTCGTCGTACGCCTGCACGCCGGCCCGGGTGTCCGAGCCGCGCGGGTCGGCGGAGGCGTTGCGCCACACCCCGAAGGGGCTGATCCCGAACGGTGTGCCGGGGCGGGCCGCGGCGACGCCCTCGGCGGCCTCGCGGACCAGCCGGTCGATGTTGTCGCGCCGCCAGTCGGCCCGGCTCGCGAAGGAGCCGCCGTACCGCTGGAAGGCGTCGTCGTCGTCGAAGGGCCGGCCCGCCACCGGATAGGGGTAGAAGTAGTCGTCGAAGTGGACGCCGTCGACCGGGTACCTGGACACCGCGTCGAGCATCGCCCGCAGCACGAAGGCCCGGACCTCGGGCAGCCCGGGGTTGTAGTAGAGGCCCCCGCCGTGGCGGACCACCCAGCCGGGATTCCTGCGGGCCGGATGCGCGGCGGCCAGCAGGGACAGGTCGTCGTGCAGGGCGACCCGGTAGGGGTTGAACCAGGCGTGCAGCCGCAGCCCCCGGGCGTGCGCCTCCGCCACCGCCGTGCCCAGCGGATCCCAGCCGGGGTCCCTGCCCTGTGTGCCGGTGAGGTACTGGGACCACGGCTCGTGGGGCGAGGGCCACAGCGCGTCGGCCGCCGGGCGCACCTGGAGGATCACCGTGTTGAGCCGGCGCCGCACGGCCACGTCGAGCAGCGCGGTCAGCTCGCCGCGCTGGCGGGCCACGCTCAGCCCGGGGCGTGAGGGCCAGTCGCGGTTGCGCACGGTCGCCAGCCACATGCCGCGCATCCCGGTGACCGTGGCACGGCCCTGCCCGTCGGTGCCGGTGCCGACCGTCGCGGTGGCCGCGTCACCGGTCACCGCCAGGGTCGACAGCGCCGCCACGGTGAACGACCGCCGTGTCACTCGGGCCATCCGGGCACTCCCCGTACGCCGTGGATCCGCGTGGTCACGGATCGTTCTCCGGGTCAGCATGCACGACCCGGACGACCGATCACGGCCACCACGGGGGTAACGTGCACGATCGGAGCAGGCACCGCACAACGGGCCGCCTGCCACAGCCGTAGGAACTGCGAAAGGGACGATGTGACCGGCATTTCGGGAGACATTGCACGCGTCGGAGTGGTGGGCTGCGGCCAGATGGGTGCGGGCATCGCCGAGGTGTGCGCCCGGGCCGGCCTGGAGGTGAAGGCCGCCGAGACCACCGGCGAGGCCCTGGAGATCGGCCGTACCCGGCTGTTCAACTCCCTGGCCAAGGCGGCCGAGCGCGGCAAGATCAGCGAGGCGGAGCGGGACGCCACGCAGGCCCGGCTGAGCTTCACCACCGACCTCGGAGAGTTCTCCGACCGCGATCTGGTGATCGAGGCCGTGGTGGAGAACGAGCAGGTCAAGACCGAGATCTTCCAGGTCCTGGACCAGGTGGTGACCCGGCCGGACGCGATCCTGGCCTCCAACACCTCCTCCATCCCTCTGGTGAGGCTGGCCGTCGCCACCGCGCGGCCCGACCAGGTGATCGGCATCCACTTCTTCAACCCCGCCCCGGTGCAGCAGCTCGTCGAGCTGATCCCGGCGCTCACCACCTCCGAGGGCACGCTGAGCCGGGCGCAGCTGTTCACCGAGAAGGTGCTCGGCAAGCACGCGATCCGCGCCCAGGACCGCTCGGGCTTCGTGGTGAACGCGCTGCTGATCCCGTACCTGCTCTCGGCGATCCGGATGTTCGAGTCGGGCATCGCCAGCCGCGAGGACATCGACAACGGCATGGAGATGGGCTGTGCCCACCCGATGGGCCCGCTGAGGCTGTCGGACCTGATCGGCCTGGACACGGTGGCCTCGGTCGCCCACTCGATGTACGAGGAGTACAAGGAGCCGCTGTACGCCGCTCCCCCGCTGCTCCAGCGCATGGTGGACGCCGGCCGGCTGGGCCGGAAGTCCGGCTCGGGCTTCTACGCCTACGGCTGACCACGCAGAGCGACGACCGCGGGCCCGGCACCGAGACGGTGCCGGGCCCGCGGCATTCACACGCCGTGTGCACTCCGGGCCCGCATATGCCGCTCACACACGCTCCCCACGGGACCACCAGGGGAGTTGACTCCTGATGCGCATGCAAGGGATGTGAGACGACTACGGAAAGGAGCGGACCTGTGACCACTGATCCCGAGCATCCCGCCGTTCCCGGAGAACTCGCAGAGTTACGACGGCGGCTGGACGTGGCCTACGCCCGCGTCGAAGGCGGACTGGCGCTGCTCAGCCACCGCACCGAGGAGACCGCCAAGGAGCTGGACGAGGTGAGCACACGGCTCGTCGCACTGGAACACTCGCGCTGGCCGCTGCCCGCGGTCGCCGCCCTCACCGCTCTCGGTTCCCTCGTCGTGGCGGTCTGGCAGTCCCTCGGACGCTAGTGCCGCGACCACCAGCGGTCAGGGCCGGGTGTCCTGGCCCGGCCTGAGGTGGTGCAGGAGCAGTAGCGCGGCCGCCATGTTGGCGGCCGGGACCTCGCCGCGGGCGACCAGGTCGGGTACGAGCTTGAGGGGGACCCACTCCCGGCGATCCGACTCGAAGTCGTCCACGGGGTGTCCGACGTACTCACCCTCGTCCGACCAGTAGATGTGGTGCCGGGCGTCGGTGAGTCCGTTGGACGGCTCCACGCTCATGAGGTGGTGCAGGGGTCCCGGCCGCCAGCCGGTCTCCTCCTCCAGTTCCCTGGCCGCGGCGGCCGCGATGTCCTCGCCGTCCTCCACGACACCCGCCGCGAGCTCCCAGCCCCAGCTGTCGGTGATGAAGCGGTGGCGCCACAGGAGGAGGACCTCGGCCGCCTCGTTCACCACCGTGGCCACGGCGACGGGCCGCAGGCGTATCAGGAAGTGGTCGAGATGCCGGCCGTCAGGGAGCTCGACATCCGCGAGATTGACGGTGAACCAGCGGTTTGCGTACACAGTTTGTTCGTTCTGTTTCGTCCACTGCACGGTTCTGCCACCTTCCGTCGGGTCAGTGGCAATATCGCAGCCGGAGCACGCCGGCAGCAGGCGCACGAAGAGCCTCCGGGAGCACCGCGCCGCGGTCACAGCGGTACGCGCAGGGCCCCGTCGATCAGTTCGGCCGCCTCCGCCGTGCCGGCGCAGCCGCTGCGCACCAGGTGCTCGCGCACCGCGCGCAGTCTGTCCCGCAGCCGCTGCGACTCCATTCCGCGGGCCTGCTCGGCCATCCGCACCGCCGTGTCCACCGCCTTGTCGGCGTTGCCCCGGCGCAGTTCGACCGTGCTCAGCATGGCCAGCCGGTGCACCCGGCCCCGGTCGTGCGCGGGGTTGTCCACGGCGGCCGCGGCGTGCTCCTCGGCGGCGGCCAGGTCGCCGAGACTGAGCAGGGCCTCGGCCACCTGTACGTTGACCAGGCCGGGCTGGACGTAGCCCGTCTCGTCGGGTTCGTGTCCGCGTCTGATGCGTTCGGCGGCGGACTCCGCGCGCCGGATGCAGGCCAGCGCGCTCGTGCCGTCGCCGAGGTGGGCGTAGGCCTTGGCCTGCATCGCGTACAGGTCGGAGGCGAGCGCGGGGGTGATGTGCTGGCCGGCGGTGCGCAGCGCGGCCTCGGCGAAGGCGACGGCCTGACGGAACTCCCGCATGAACAGTGACTGGTTGACCAGCAGCGCGATCACATACGCGCCAAGTCCGCGGTCCCCGCTGGCCTTGGCGAGCCGGAGCGCCTGGTGGAAGTAGCGCTGGGCCAGACCGTGCGCGTCGGAGTCGTAGGCGCAGATGCCCACGATCGCCACCAACGCCCCGGTGGCGCGGTGCAGTTGGCGGCCGGTGGCGTCGGTGTAGCTGCCGCGCAGCAGCGGGGCGGCCTCGGCGTTGAGGAAGCCCACGACACGGCCGCGGGTCGCGACGCCGCCGGTCTTGCGGTACATCTGCTCGTAGTGCGCGCGGGCGGCGCGCAGCATCTCGATGTCGGAGAGGGTGACCCGGTGCCGGCCACCGCGGGAGACGTCGACGTCCTCGGGCGGGTTCTCCCACTCCCACACCGGCATGACGGCGGGCGTGCCGGTCACGGCGGGGGCTCCGAGGAGGTGCGGGCGCTGCTGCTCGTCGGAGCGCCACAGGGCGGTGGCGCGCTCGACGAACCCGGACAGCGAGGTGGTGTGCGGCGCGGAGGGCTCGCCGGGCACGCCGAGGCCGATGTCGTCGAGCGTGACCGGCCGTCGCAGCCGGCTCGCCAGCACTTCGCAGATCAGGTCGGGCACCTGACCGCGCGGCCGCTGGCCCTTCAACCACCGGGCCACGGCAGTGTGTTCGTACCGGAGTGCGAGTCCGCGGGCGCGCCCCTCCTGGTTGACGTGCGCTGCCAGGCCCGCGTTCGAGATCCCGGCCTCGTCCAGGATCGCGTCGAGCAGTGTGTTGGGCTGCATGGGTGCCCCCCGGTGGCTCGGTGGCGACAGCGTAGTGCGTTCGCCTTCACACGGGGTGTGAACGGAGCACGCGCATCCGGGCCGTACGCGCGCTGTCGCGCCAAGTCCCCGGCCGGTTGACTGAACCGCCTCCTCCAAGAGGCCGTCCGGGCCGCCGGCTCCCCCTCGAACAGCACGGCGGCCCGGCACGGCGCCGCTCCGCTGCGGCCAACACCTCGGGGCCACGGTTGCTTTGCCGGCCGCGGGCAGCGCAAGGCCGCCCTGCCGACCAAGGCCGACTCACAAAGGGGCGCGGGGAACTGCGCGACCAGCCACCAACCACCCGCGGCCGACAACGGACTCACTCCACCGGTCCGCCTCGTCAACCCAGCCCCGCCCAAAAAGGGGCGCGGGGAACTGCGCGACCAGCCACCAACCACCCGCGGTCGGTGACGGACTCGCAGTCCCCCACACTTCCCGGGACCAGCTCCGCAGGAACTAGCTCCGCAGCTCCGCCCCCGTGCGCTCAGCGGCCAGCGCCACCGCCGCGTCGCGGGCCGCGGAAGCCTCGTCCACGGTCAGCGTGCGGTCCGGCGCGCGGAAGCGCAGCGCGTAGGCGAGGGACTTGCGGCCCTCACCGAGCTGCTCGGCGTTCTCGTAGAGGTCGAACAGCCGGATGGACTCGAGCAGTTCACCGGCACCCTCGCGCAGCGCGGCCTCGACGTCGGCGGCCGGGACCGGCCTGTCGACGACGAGGGCGACGTCCTGCGTGGCGACCGGGAACGTGGAGATGCCCGGCGCCCGCGGGGTGTCGTCGCCGGCCTGCTCCAGCACGTCCAGGTTCAGCTCCATCGCGCAGGCGCGCTCGGGCAGGCCGAGCGCCTTGACCACGCGCGGGTGCAGTTCGCCCGCGTGGCCCACGACCCGCTCGGTGCCGTCCACGACGACCGCGAGCTCGGCGCAGCGGCCCGGGTGCCACGGGCCGTACTGGCCCTTGCGGACGACGAGTTCGGCACCGGTCTCACGGGCCACGGTCCGCGCGGCCTCGACCGCGTCGGCCCAGTCGGCCGGGCGGCCCTTGCCCCACCAGCCGGTCTGCTCACGGGCGCCTGCGAGGACCACGGCCACATGGCGCGGCTGCTCGGGCAGCGCCGCGTTCAGCTCGGCGATCTCCTCGTCGGTGGGACGCCGGTCGACGGGCGGCTGGGCGGCGACCCGCTGCTCCGCGCGCGGGTGGAAGACCAGGCCGGTCTCGAAGAGGGCGAGGTCGTGGCTGCCGCGGCCGTCGTTGCGGCGCAGCGCGCCGAGCAGGCCCGGCAGCAGCGTGGTGCGCAGCGCGGGCTCCTCGTCGTTGAGCGGGTTGACCAGCCGGACCACGCGGCGAGCGGGGTCGCCGGACTCCAGGCCGAGCTGGTCGAAGACCTGCTCGCCGACGAACGGGTAGGTCGGCGCCTCGACGTAGCCCGCGCCGGCCAGCGCGCGGCCGACCCGGCGGTGCACCCGCTGGCGGTGGGTGAGGCCGCGGGCCGAGGGGAGCCGGGGCAGCGTGGAGGGCAGGTTCTCGTAGCCCTCCAGGCGGATGACCTCTTCGGCCAGGTCGTTGGGGTCCGTCAGGTCGGGCCGCCAGGACGGGACGGTGACGGATAGCTCGTCCTGGCCCTCCACCTGGCAGCCGATCTGCTGGAGCCGGCGGACGACGGCCTCGCGGCCGTAAAGGACTCCGGCGACCTTGTCGGGGTGGTCGGCCGGCACGGTGATCGTGCGCGGAGCCGCGGGCGCGGCGACCTCGGTGACACCGGCGTCGGCGGTGCCGCCCGCGAGCAGGACCAGCAGGTCCACCGTGCGCTGGGCCGCGGCGGAGGCGGCCTGAGGGTCGACGCCCCGCTCGAAGCGGCGGGAGGCCTCCGAGGACAGCTTGTGGCGGCGGGCGGTGCGCGCGATGGAGACCTGGTCGAAGTGCGCGGCCTCGATGACGACCTCGGTGGTCGCGTTCTCGGTGTCCGCGTGATCCGCGATCTCGGTGTTGGCGCCGCCCATCACACCGGCGAGGCCGATGGGGCCGCGCTCGTCGGTGATGACCAGGTCCTCGGCGTGCAGCGTGCGCTTGGCGCCGTCGAGGGTGGTGAACTTCTCGCCCTCCTCGGCCCGGCGCACGCCGATCGTGCCCTGGACCAGCTTGCGGTCGTAGGCGTGCAGCGGCTGGCCGAGTTCCAGCATCACGTAGTTGGTGATGTCGACGGCGAGCGAGATGGGGCGCATCCCGGCCTTCTGGAGGCGGCGCTGGAGCCAGATCGGGGAGCGCGCCTCGGGGTCGAGACCGGAGACGGTGCGCGCGGTGAAGCGGTCGCAGCCGTGCGGCTCGTCGATCCGCACGGCGTAGCCGAAAGCGTTCGGCGCCGGTACGTCGAGCAGGGCGGGGTCGCGCAGCGGCAGGCCGTAGGCGATGGCGGTCTCGCGGGCGACACCGCGCAGGGACAGGCAGTCGCCGCGGTTGGCGGTGACGGCGATGTCGAGGACCTCGTCGACCAGCTCGAGCAACTCGATGGCGTCCTTGCCGGCCTCGGTCTCCGGCGGCAGCACGATGATGCCCTTGGTGCCGTCGTCGCCCATGCCCAGCTCGTCGCTGGAGCAGATCATGCCGTGCGAGGTCTTGCCGTAGGTCTTGCGGGCGGCGATGGAGAAGCCGCCGGGCAGCGTGGCGCCGGGCAGCACCACGACGACCTTGTCGCCGACGGCGAAGTTGCGGGCGCCGCAGACGATCTCCTGCGGCTCGCCGGTCCCGTTGGCCTGCCCGACGTCGACGGTGCAGAAGCGGATCGGCTTCTTGAAGCCCTCCAGCTCCTCGATGGTCAGCACCTGGCCGACGACGAGCGGCCCCTTGAGGTCGGCGCCGAGCTGTTCGACGGTCTCGACCTCCAGGCCGGCCGAAATGAGCTTGGCCTGGACGTCGCGCCCGGTCTCCGTCGCCGGCAGGTCGACGTACTCCCGCAGCCAAGAAAGCGGGATCCGCATCAGATCTCCATCCCGAACGGCCGGGTGAACCGGACGTCACCTTCGACCATGTCTCGCATGTCCTCGACGTTGTGGCGGAACATCGCCATCCGCTCGATGCCGAACCCGAAGGCGAACCCGCTGTACTTCTCCGGGTCGACGCCGCAGGCGGTCAGCACCTTGGGGTTGACCATGCCGCAGCCGCCCAGCTCGATCCAGCCCTCGGAGGAGCAGGTGCGGCAGGGGCGGTCGGGGTTGCCCACCGACTCGCCGCGGCAGACGTAGCACACCATGTCCATCTCGGCGGACGGCTCGGTGAAGGGGAAGAAGTTCGGCCGCAGCCGGGTCTTCATGCCCTCGCCGAACAGGGACTGCACCATGTGGTCCAGGGTGCCCTTGAGGTCGGCCATGGTCAGGCCCTCGTCCACGGCGAGCAGCTCGACCTGGTGGAAGACGGGCGTGTGGGTGGCGTCCAGCTCGTCGGTGCGGTAGACGCGGCCGGGGCAGATCACGTAGACCGGCAGCTCGCGTTCGAGCAGGGAGCGGATCTGCACGGGCGAGGTGTGGGTACGCAGGACGACACCGGACTCGCTGCCGCCGTCGGGGCCCTTCACGAAGAAGGTGTCCTGCTCGCCGCGGGCCGGGTGGTCCGGGCCGATGTTCAGGGCGTCGAAGTTGAACCACTCGGCCTCGGCCTGCGGTCCCTCGGCGACCTCGTAGCCCATGGCCACGAAGACGTCCTCGATGCGCTCCGAGAGCGTGGTCAGCGGGTGGCGGGCGCCGGCCGGTACGCGGGCGTACGGCAGCGTGACGTCGACGTCCTCCTCGACCAGCACGCGGGCGTCACGCTCCGCCTCGAGCTCGCTCTGGCGGCCGGCGAGGGCCTTGTTCACCGCGCCGCGGGCCATGCCCACCCGCTTGCCGGCGTCCGCCTTGGCGTGCGGGGGCAGGGCGCCGATCTCGCGGTTGGCGAGGGAGAGCGGGGAGGCGGGGCCGGTGTGGGCGACCTTTGCCTCGTGGAGCGCGTCGAGGGAGTCCGCGGCGGCGAAGGCGGCGAGCGCCTCGTCCCGCATGCGCTCGATCTCTTCCGGTTTCAACGTCTCGACCTCGACAGGGTCGTACGACTTATTGGGTGCCGACATCTCTTCCCGTGCTTCCGATTGGCTGGCTGGAGGTCCCCGACACCGACTCGCACCGACTCGCGGACAGATCGTCACGGTTCTCGGGACACAAAGGTGCCAAAGGCCGAGTCTAACGGGGCCGGGGAAAGCGAATGCGCCCGTGGGGCCTCGGCGGGTGCTCAGAGCAGGTGCGCCGGGGTGCCCACGGGCAGGGTGAATCGGATCTCCGCGCCGCCCCCTCGGGCGCGGCCGACCGCGATGCTGCCGCCGTGTGCCTCGACGATGCCCTTGACGATGTAGAGCCCGAGACCGGTGCCGCCGCGCTTGCTGCCCCGCCAGAAGCGGGTGAAGACACGGTTCATGGACTCCTCCGGGATGCCGGGCCCCTCGTCGCTCACCGTGACCGACGTGGCGGTGTTCCCCGCGTCGTCCCCCTCGCGTGGGGACGGCGCCGGTGTGACATCGATGGTGACGGATCCCTCGCCGTGCCGCACGGCATTTTCCACGAGGTTGCTCAGCACCTGGTCGATCTTGTCGGGGTCGGCCCACAGCTCGGGCAGCGGCTTCTCGATCCGCACCAGGAACCGGTCGGCCGGCTGGCCGGCGGCGACGTACGCCTGGACGTGCCGTCCGACGGCGGCGCCCATGTCGACGGGCTGGCGGCGCACCTCGAGCCGGCCGGAGTCGATGCGGGATATGTCGAGCAGTTCGGCGATGAGCCGGGTGACGCGGTCGGCGTCGGCGTCGACGGTCTCCAGCATCAGCCGCTTCTGGTCGTCGGTGAACCGCTCCCACTTGGCGAGCAGGGTCGCCGTGAAGCCCTTGACGGAGGTCAGCGGCGAGCGCAGCTCGTGCGCGACGGTGGCGATCAGCTCGGCGTGGCTGCGCTCGGTGCGGCGGCGGGCCTCGGTGTCGCGCAGGGAGACGACGACGCGGCGGACCGGGCCGGTGGGGTGGGTGCGGACGTACTTCGCGCAGACGAGGACCTCCCGGCCGCCGTGCAGCAGGAGGTTGCGTTCGGGCTGGCCCACCCGGATGGCGAGGCCTCCGTAGGGGTCGGTGAGCTGCCACCAGCGGCGCCCCTCCAGGTCCTCCAGGGGCAGGGCCTCCTCCAGGGGCTGCCCCAGGGCCTGATCGGCGGGTACGGCACTGATCCGGGCGGCGGCGGCGTTGAAGCAGATGATCCGCCCGTGCTCGTCGGCGATCACCAGTCCGTCGGGCAGGTCGTCGGGGTCGATGCCGAGGCCGGCGGGATCGTCCTGCCGGGGCGCGGGTCGTCGTCTCGCGTCCCGCGCTCCGGGCGCGCGACCGGTGCCGACACTCATCCCCTCACCCCACCTCTCAGCCGGTGCAGCAGGCCCCCGGGCTGGTCACCCTACTGGTTGCGGGTGGCGGAGCGGCATCCTCCGGAGCCGCGCTGCGCACGGGCCGACGCGTACAGACATACGGCGGCGGCGGTCGCGAGGTTCAGGCTCTCGGCCTTTCCGTGGATCGGGACCCGTACGACGGCGTCGGCGAGGGCGCGGGTGTCCTCCGGCAGGCCCCAGGCCTCGTTGCCGAACACCCAGGCGGTGGGGCCGCCCATGGTGCCGTGGTCGAGCTCGTCGTCCAGGTCGTCCTCGCCCGCGCCGTCGGCGGCGAGGATGCGCACCCCGGCGTCCCTGAGCGCGGCGACGGCCCGCTCGACGGGGACGCCGACGGCCACGGGCAGGTGGAAGAGGGAGCCGACGGAGGCCCGGACGGCCTTGGGGTTGTAGAGGTCGACGGAGGCGTCCGTGAGGACGACGGCCTCGGCTCCGGCGGCGTCGGCGCAGCGCAGGACGGTGCCGGCGTTTCCGGGGTCGCGCACATGGGCGAGGACGGCGACGAGCTTCGGGCGGGCCGCGACGATGTCCTCGAAGGGGGTGTCGAGGAACCGGCAGACGCCGACGAGTCCCTGCGGGGTGACGGTGGTGGAGATGTCGGCGATGACGTCGTCGGCGGCGAGGTGGATCCGGGCCCCCGCGGCACGGGCCTCGCCCACGATGTCGGCGTACCGTTCGGCGGCCTCGACCGTGGCGAACAGTTCGACGAGGGTGGGCGTGTCGCCGGCCCGGTGCGCCGCCGCCTCCCGAACGGCCTGCGGCCCCTCCGCGAGGAACAGCCGCTCCTTGCCCCGGAAGTTCCGCTTGGCCAGCCGCCGCGCTGCCGAGACGCGGGGCGAGCGGGGGGAGATCAGGTCAGGGGTGGCGGGGGCCATGGAGAGCTTCACCTTCGGTAGGAACGTTCCGCCGCGGCGGCGATCAGCCGGCGGTCCCGGGCGGTGCGGACATGCCTCGGTCACCGCACGGCGCACATACGACGGACCCGCAGGCAGAGCCCACGGGTCCGTATGGATCGCACCGGCCGGGCCGGCGCCGCGTCACGCTGCCTTGGGCGCGTTGACGTCGCTCGGCAGGGCCTTCTGAGCGACCTCGACGAGCGCGGCGAACGCGCCGGCGTCGTTGACGGCCAGCTCGGCCAGGATCTTGCGGTCGACCTCGACGTTCGCGGCCTTCAGACCCTGGATGAAGCGGTTGTACGTGATGCCGTTGGCGCGGGCAGCGGCGTTGATGCGCTGGATCCACAGCTGACGGAAGTCGCCCTTGCGCTTCTTGCGGTCGTTGTAGTTGTAGACCAGCGAGTGGGTGACCTGCTCCTTGGCCTTGCGGTACAGGCGCGAACGCTGACCGCGGTAGCCGGAGGCCTGCTCGAGGATCGCCCGGCGCTTCTTGTGGGCGTTTACTGCCCGCTTGACGCGTGCCACTTGATTAACTCCTTGTAGCGGGGCCGTGGGTGTCCTCACACGGCCCGGAAACGATTGGGTCCCGGTTCTGACGTACGGGGCGCGGGGATCGCGGGGCGATCACGCGCCGCCGTGTCACTTGCCGAGAAGCTTCTTGATCTTCTTGGCGTCGCCCGGGGCCATCTCGGCGTTGCCGGTGAGGCGACGCGTCAGACGGGACGACTTGTGCTCGAGCAGGTGGCGCTTGCCGGCGCGCTCACGGAGCACCTTGCCGGAGCCGGTGACCTTGAAGCGCTTGCTGGCACCGCTGTGCGACTTGTTCTTCGGCATAGCGCCGTTCTCTCCTCGTAGGTGGCGCTCCGATGCCCGGTCGCGAGAACCGGGCACGGTGGAGCGTCGCTGTATCGGTTACGTCCTGGGACCGGGTGGTCCCGGGGGTCACGCCTCGGCGTGCTCCTCGGCCGGCGCCTCGGCGTCCGCGACGTCCGCGGCGTCCGCGACGTCCGCGGCGTCTGCGGCGTTCTGCGAGCGGCCCGGGTTGGCCTTCGCGTCGGCCTTGCGGGCCTCCTGCGCCTGGCGGGCCTCGGCCATCGCCTCGGTCTTCTTCTTGTGCGGACCGAGAACCATGATCATGTTGCGGCCGTCCTGCTTCGGGTTCGACTCAACGAAGCCGAGGTCCTGGACGTCCTCCGCGAGCCGCTGCAGCAGCCGGTAGCCCAGCTCGGGCCGGGACTGCTCGCGACCACGGAACATGATCGTGATCTTGACCTTGTCGCCCTGCTTGAGGAACCGGACGACGTGACCCTTCTTGGTGTCGTAGTCGTGCGGGTCGATCTTCGGCCGGAGCTTCATCTCCTTGATGACCGTGTGCGCCTGGTTCTTGCGCGCCTCACGGGCCTTCATGGCCGACTCGTACTTGAACTTCCCGTAGTCCATGAGCTTGCAGACGGGCGGACGGGCGTTCGCCGCGACCTCGACCAGGTCCAGGTCGTACTCCTGCGCAAGCTCCAGTGCCTTCGCGAGCGGCACGATGCCGACCTGCTCGCCACTGGGACCGACAAGTCGCACCTCGGGAACGCGAATCCGGTCGTTGATGCGGGGCTCGGCGCTGATGGATCCTCCTCGGTTAGCACCACACGGCGGTCTGGCGGACGGCCGCGTACTCTGTGTTCGACAGACCTAACCGCGCCGAAGCACGAAAAATGCCCCGGACGATCACAGGCGGGGCTCCTCGAACTACCGGAACGACCGCCGCGATGGCCGCGGGGCGCACTTCGGACGGATCACCGCCGCTGGGACGGGACCGTCTGACCGGTGACCCGCCGCCCTGAGGGCGGTCAGGTGGGAGTTCGAAGCCTCCACTTGTGGGCCGGGCCCGTATGCCTTGGCTTTCACCTTGGGCATACACGTCCAGCCGGTCGTCACACAAGGTTAGCAGGATCGATGGGGAAGGGCTAATTCAAGCTGTCCGGGCCTCGCTGCCGGAACGCCCCCGTCCTGCACCTATCGTGTGGGGCATGAGTGAGACCTCCCCCTCCGGCCCCGCCGAGCAGCCCGACTTCGACGCCATGACCCGCGACATCGCGGAGGTGCCGGCGGTCGAGGTGATCGTGACGGTCGCCGTCAACCTGATGAGCGCCGCCGCCGTGAAGCTCGGTCTGACCGAGGAGGGCGACAAGTACAAGGACCTGGACGAGGCGCGCAAGCTGGTCGGCGCGCTCGCGGGCCTGCTGGACGCGAGCGCCACCGAGATCAGCTCCTTCCACGCGGCACCGCTGCGCGACGGCCTGAAGTCGCTGCAGCTGGCCTTCCGCGAGGCCTCCGTCGTCCCGGACGAGCCGGGTCAGGGCCCGGGCGAGAAGTACACCGGGCCGATCTACGGCTGACCGCTCCCGCCGGTCCCCGGATCCTGACTCATCCGGTCACCGCTGCGTCACGCAGCGGATCCCCGCTTCTTCACGTACAAGGGCTCGCCGGGCGGCGTCGCCCCGGCCGGCAGCAGTGCCAGGTCGAGGCCGCGCACCAGGCGGGCCCTCAGTGTCTCGCTGGCGGCGAGCCGCTCGGCGACGGCGCGGGCGGCCTCGGCGGGGGCAGTGGGGACGGACGGGTCGAGCACCAGCGCCAGGGTTCCGTCGGCCCGCCCCCGCCCGAGGTGGGCGCGCAGCACGGCGGGCTCCGCGGCGACGGCCTCCCGCACCGCGGTGACGACGGCCGGGTCGGCCAGCGGGTCGGTCGTCGTACGGCCCTCGGCGAGGGCGAGCAGGGCGGGTCCGGTCAGCTCGAACGGCACCGGGCCTGCCATGTCCAGCACCACCGTGTCCGCCTTCTCGTGTGCGGCGGCCTCCAGGACCTGGTGCAGCCGTACGGCCACGGGCCGGGCGTCCGGCTCCCAGCGGGCCAGGGCGTCGGTGGAGGTGAAGGCGGGCAGGGCGGTGCGGTGCCCGGCCTTGAGGGTGGGGACGGCCATCTCGCTGGTCTTCTCCCGGCGCAGCCCGTTCTCGTCCTCCTCGACCTCGCCGAGGACGGCCACCACGGGCACGAGCAGCCGTGCGCTCCTGAGCGCCTCCAGGACGGGTCCCAGGGCGGTGCGGTCCGCGGCCCAGGCGGTGAGCGCCGTGCTGAGCCCGGGGTCGGCGGAGCCGTCGTCGTCGGAGAAGCCGGAGTCGGGAATGTTCTTCATCGCCACGATGCCGACCCTATCCGGGACGGTGCCCGCTCTCTCAGGGTCCCCTGGCCCATGTGCGGAACGGCTGTGAGGGACGTTCGGGCCCCGTATCGTCGGCGGCGGCGGACGGGCCGGGTGCGGGGAGGCGGACGGTGGAGACGGTGGGCGGAGGGTCGGGTCCGGTGCCGAGGCCGATGTCGGTACCGGTGTCGGTGTCGGTGACCGGGAGCGCGACCGTGGCGGTGGCGGTTCGCCACCTCGGCTCCGGGGTGAGCGCCGAGTGCGGCGACGCCGTGTTCGACACGGCGAGTATCGTCAAGGTCGACATCCTGGCGGCCCTGCTGCTGCGGGCCCAGGACACGGGGCGGCGGCTGACCGCGCGGGAGCGGACGTACGCGGCCGCGATGATCGAGAGCAGCTGCAACGACTCGGCGTCGGCGCTGTGGCGGGAGATCGGCGGCGCCGACGGCCTGAACGCGGCGAACGAGCGGTTCGGACTCACCCGGACCAGCGGCGGCGACGGTCCGCTGTGGGGTCTGACCCGCACCACGGCCGCCGATCAGCTCGCGCTGCTGGAGCAGGTGTTCGGCGCCCGCTCGGAGCTGAGCGGGGCCTCGCGGACGTACGTTCAGGGGCTCATGGGGCGGATCGTCCCGGGCCAGGACTGGGGTGTGTCGGCCGCCGCCGACGACTCCGGGTGGGCCCTGAAGAACGGCTGGATGCCGCGTGACGCGACCGGTCTGTGGGTCGTCAACAGCATCGGGCGGGTGACGGCCGGCGGCGACGAATACCTGGTGGCCGCCCTGTCCAGCGGCAACCCGACGAAGGAGCAGGGCATCGCCCTGGTGGAGGAGTCGGCCCGGTCGGCGGTGTCGGCGTACGGCCGGAGGGCGTGATCCCCGGCCATGGCCGGGACCCCGGGCTCTACAGCCGGAAGCCGCTTCCGTCCTCGCGGCGGCCGCGCCACAGGACGATCGCCACGACCAGCATCACTCCCCCGGCACCGCCCGCGAGGGGGCCCGCCCAGCCCGAGGCGGCGGCGGACGACTCGGCGGAGTCGGGGCCGGGGCCGAAGTAGCGCTCGTCGTAGGACGCCGCGGTCAGGCCCTCGGGCTTGAGGCGGCCCGCGGCCCTGATGGCGGCGGCGGGGTCGATCATGCCGAAGCCGCGGGAGTCGTCACGGCCGCCGGTGGGGGCGTTGCGGGCCGTGTCCTCCAGGAGCTTCTTGATCTGGGCGGGGGTCAGGCCGGGGTGGGCGGCCTTGACGAGGGCGACGGCGCCGGAGACGAAGGCGGAGGCGGCGCTCGTGCCCCAGCCCTCGTAGTACCGCTGGTCGGGGTCGGCGATGACGACGTCGACGCCGGGCGCGCTGACCGTCGCGTACCAGCGGCGGGTGGAGAAGGAGGCGCGGGTGCCGTAGCGGTCCACGGCGGTCGCGGCGATCACGCCCGGGTAGGCCGCCGGGTAGGAGATGTGGTCGCCCTTCTCGCCGCCGTTGCCGGCCGAGGCGACGACGACGGCGCCCTTGCTCAGCGCGTACTGGACGGCCTCGTCCTCGGCGGGTTCGGGGTGCGCGGAGTCCGAGTCGTCGCCGAGGGAGAGGTTGATGACGTCGGCGCCGTGGTCGGTGGCCCAGCGGATGCCCTCGGCGAGGGCGTTGCCCCGGCTGCTGCGGGCCTTGCCGCGGGCGGAGTCGTCCTCCTCCAGGATCACCCGCACGGGCAGGATCCTGGCCTCGGGCGCGATGCCGAGGACGCCGTCCGCGTTGCCGGGGCCGTGGCCGTGCCCGGCGATGATGCCGGCCATGGCGGTGCCGTGGCGGGCCCAGGGCCGGTCGCCGCGCCGCGCGCCGAAGCCGATCATGTCCTTGCCGGGCAGGACGTTGCCGCGCAGATCGGGGTGGTCGTCGTCGACGCCGGTGTCCAGGACGGCGACGGTGATGCCCTTGCCCTGGGTGGTGCGCCAGGCCTCCTGGGTGTGCATGGCCTCGAGGCCCCACTGCTGGGCCCGGATGCTGTCGGCGTGCGCGACGGCGGACGGCACGAGGGCGAGGCAGGCGGCGAGGAACACGCTCGGGACGCCGACCGCGAGCGTCCTGCGCGGCCTGCGGTTCCCGGGCGTCACGGCGGCTGTCACGAGGGCTCCTCCGTGGCGGACTTGACGGTCTGGCGCAGGCCCCGTCCGATGCGGTCGGCGAGACCCTGGGCCTCGTTGCCGAGGCCTGCCTGGGCGGCGGCGGTGGTGGCTCCCGACCGTGTCGCGTCGGCGGCGGGCTCCGGGGGGCCGGCGGCGCGGCCGTCGGCCCAGCCGGAGACGGCGTAGACGACCACCGGGGCCTCGGTCAGTACGGAGACGGTCCATGACGCGCGCTGCTTGTCGCCGAAGGCCGCGGCGACGGTGCCCTTGGCGGCATACGGGCGCGGCACGTGGTCGGTGCGCCGGGCGAGCCCCTCGTTCTCGAAGCGGGCGGCGAGGGAGGTCATGGCGGGGGCGTCGGCCTTGGTGAAGAGCAGGCCCACGGTGGTGACGTGGCTCTGGGTGGCGTCCGTGTAGGTGGCACGCAGCAGGCGGGCGCAGCCGACGGGGGCGAGGGCCTTGCGCAGCAGCGGGTCGAAGGCGCCCGCGCAGCCGCTGTCCGGGGCGACGGCGACGCGGGTCCAGGTGCGGGCGGCTCCGCCGGGTCCGGCGCCGTGGCCGTCCACGGTGGGCGGGAAGAGCTGGTCGACGGGGACGCTGTGCCACATGGCGCCCGCCGTGGCGAAGCCGCCCGCCGCACCGGACTTCCCCGGCTCCCCGGTGAGCCAGCTGCCGGTCACGGCGCCGCCGGTGAGCCCGAGCCCCAGCACCATGCAGGCGGCGGCGACGGCGACCCGCGGCCGTATCAGCGCGCCGGTCGCCCGGGTCCTCCGGTCGTACGCCTCCGGCTCCCCGAACCCCATGCCGAGTCCCGTCGCCGGCGCCATGGCCGCGCTCCAGGACAACGCCGGGTCGGGTACGGGAGCGGTACCCGTGGCACGCGGGGGTGTCGCGGCGGGGGCGCTCAGGTAGGCAGCGGTCGGTCGCGCCCGGCTCGTGCTCGCCGCCCCGCCGAGCGGCGAGGCACCGAAGGCGGCGTCCGGCCTGGGGTCACGTGCGGACGGAGGCGTCGTCGGGCGGGGCGGTGCGCTCGGCGCCGGGTTGTGGAGGGGGACGGGGCGCAGACGCCTGGTCGTCTCCGACACGCTCTCGACGGGCACGCCGCTGCCGCGCACCGCCGTCGAGGGGCGATGTCCTGGACGCGGGGGTATGTTCCCGTCTTCGCGCCGGCCGGCGATCGCCGGCTCACCGGGGAAGCGAGTGGTGGCCCTCCCGGCCCCGGTGCCCGCACTCCCTGACGCGTCGTCGGCAGAGCCCCGCCCACCCGAAGGGCCGGGCCCGTGCGTCGTCGACGCGCCCGCGGAACGGCCCGCGACGCCGCCCCGGGTGTCGGCGGACGCCCCGGGGACCGTGGCGCGGCTTCCCCCGGCGGGGTCGGACGTCCCGGGCCCGGTGCCCGGCCGGGTCTCGTTGCCGACCGTCGGCGGTGCGTCCGGGAAGCGGGCCGAGGCGGCGGGAGGGGGCAGTGTCGCGGGGGGCGGTGTCGCAGGGGGCGTGGTGCTGCGGCGGGAGGGGGGACGGAAGTCCGGGAAACGGGGACGGGAGTCGGTGGCGGCCTGGGCGCCGTCGGCGCCGGGGCCGGAGCGAGGCGACTGGAAGCCGGTGCCGTACCCCGCCCGGTCGTTCGTGTCCGGACCAGCCGCTCCTCCCCCTGTCGCAACAGGAGAGGAGCCCCCCACGCCCGAAGCACCGGAACCCGCCGAAGCCCCACGCGGGGAAGCGTTCAGGCTCGAAGCCGCGGGACCCGTTGACGCACCACGCGCCTGCGCGGACGTACCGCCGCCAAGCGTCGGCCGTGTCGCGCCCGCGGCAGGTGCGGGCTCGTTGGGTGGGCCGTCGGTGGCGGGGGCCGGCGTGTCCGGGTCGCCGTCGCCGCCCGTGGGCCCGACGGGTTGTGGGGGGACGGGGGCGTGGCGCGCTTCCGTGCTCATGCACCCCCCGTTTCCTCGTGCCCGTGCCGTTTCACCGGGCACGGTCGTCCTCGTCGCCCCGCCCGGCGCGGACTCGTCGTCACCGGACACGCATACCCGTACGAGCGAACCGCCATCCCGGCTCAACGCTGCGGCCGGAATCACTTCCTGGTTCCGCCGTGCGTGCGCGTCACTCTACGGGCTGCCCCGGCCCCGGCGGGAACCAGTCCGCGAGGCCAGGGGGATCTGCCCGGAACATCCCCCTACCCTGCGGTAATCAGGTCTGGCAGGCTGCGTCCATGACTCCGCGCGCCGCCGACCGGGCCCGTTACGACCGGGCCACCGCCCAACTCGACGCCCCTGTCGCGATCGTGGACCTGGACGCCTTCGACGCCAACGCGGAGGACCTCGTCCGCCGGGCCGGCGGCAAGCCGGTCCGGGTCGCCAGCAAGTCCGTGCGCTGCCGGGCCCTGCTCGAACGCGCCCTGGCGAAGGACGGCTTCGCGGGCATCATGTCGTTCACGCTCGCCGAGTCCCTGTGGCTGGCCCGCTCCGGCTTCGACGACGTGCTGCTCGCCTACCCGTCCGCCGACCGCGCCGCCTGCGCCGAACTCGCCGCCGACCCCGAACTCGCCCGCGCCGTCACGGTGATGGTGGACGACCCCGCGCAACTGGACCTGATCGACGCCGCGCGCGGGGGCGGAGGCGAAGTCGTACGCGTCTGCCTGGAGTTGGACACCTCACTGCGGCTGCTCGGCGGGCGCGTACGGGTCGGCGCGCGCCGCTCCCCGCTGCACTCCCCCGCCCAGGTCGCCGACATGGCCCGTGCGGTGGCCCGCCGCCCGGGGTTCGCGCTCGTGGGGATCATGGCCTACGAGGGCCATGTGGCGGGCGTGGGCGACGCGGTCGCGGGACGTCCGCTGCGCTCGCGCGCGATCCGGCTGATGCAGGCCGCGGCGCGCCGGGAACTCGCCGAGCGGCGTGCCGCCGTGGTGCGGGCGGTCCGGGCCGTGGCGCCGGACCTGGAGTTCGTGAACGGCGGCGGCACCGGCAGCGTGCAGCACACGGCGGCGGAGGACGCGGTGACCGAGATCGCCGCGGGCTCCGGGCTGTACGTCCCGCGGCTCTTCGACAACTACACGTCGTTCCGGGGCCGTCCGGCGGCGCTGTTCGCCCTGCCCGTCGTCCGGCGCCCGGGGGTCGGGGTCGTCACGGTCCTGGGCGGCGGCTACCCGGCCTCCGGCGCGCCCGGCGCGGACCGGCTCCCGGTGCCGTACCTGCCCGAGGGGCTGCGCTACGACCCTCAGGAGGGAGCGGGCGAGGTGCAGACGCCGCTGCTCGGCTCCCCCGCCGACGACCTGCTGATCGGCGACAAGGTGTGGTTCCGGCACGCCAAGGCGGGCGAGTTGTGCGAACGGTTCGACACGCTGCACCTCGTCGAGGGCGATCGTGTGACGGCTGCCGTGCCGACGTACCGGGGCGAGGGGCACACCTTCCTGTAGCCCGGGCCTCAAGGGGCGGCGGCAACCCGCGCCCGTGGGCGGTTGCCCGGGCATCCCGGAGGCACGCCGGTGCCCGGTCGGACCGTGCCGTCGGGCCGGCGTTCCAGGTGGGGGGCTCACCTCACGTCCGCGTCAAGGACAGCAGCTCGCGGGCCGGGCCCGCCGGCCGGTGGCCGGTGGGCCAGACTGCTCGCAGGTCGCGTTCGAGGGTCACGCCGTCGACGGGGACGGGGACGAGCCGGCGCAGGGACAGTTCCTCGCCCACCGCGAGTTCGCTGAGCACCGCCGGGCCCGCTCCGCTGACCGCGGACGCCTTCACCGCCGTCGTGGAGGACAGCTCGATCAGCGGGCGTGCCAGGCCGCCGAGCGCCGCGTCCAGAACCTGCCGGGTGCCGGAGCCCTTCTCGCGCAGGATCAGCGGCGTGGTGGCCAGCTCCTCCGCGGACAGCGGGCGCCGCCGCCGGGCCCACGGGTGGGCCGGGGCGGTCACCACGAGCAGGCGGTCGTGGCCGATCACGACGGAGTCGAGACCGGACGGCACCGACACTCCCTCCACGAAGCCGAGGTCCGCCTCGCCCCCCAGCAGCCGCTCCGCCACCACCGCCGAGTTCCCGGCGAGCAGGGACACCGCCGTGTCCGGCCGCCGGGCGCGCAGCGCGATCAGCCAGCCCGGCAGCAGGTACTCCGCGATCGTCATGCTCGCCGCCACCCGCAGCCGCGAGTCCCGCCGGTCCCGCAGCGCCTGCGCGCCCGCGTCGAAGGCCTCCGCCGCCTCCACGACGCGCCGCGCCCAGTCGGTGACCAGGGCCCCGGCGTCCGTCAGCCGCGATCCCCGCGGCGAGCGGTCCACCAGCGCCACGCCGAGCTGCCGCTCCATGGAGCGGATCCGGCTGCTCGCCGCCGGCTGGGTGATGCCCAGCTCCCGGGCCGCCCCGCCGAGGCTCCCCAGCCGCGCCACCGCCAGCAGCAGTTCCAGCGCGCCCAGGTCGGGCACCCGGTGCGCCAGCGAGGTCCCCGGCCGCCGGCCCGCGCCGGCCCCTCCGTTCGCCTCGCCCCTCTGGGTGCTCTCGGTGCTCCTCATAAAGCCAGCTTATGTCGTGATAGACACAAACCCCCTGGTGGGAGCGTATGGACCGGGAAAACCTTGAGTCATGGTCACCGCAGCCCACTCCCTGCCCCGGCAGGCCGCACCCCGGCCCCGTGTTCCCGCCGTCCGTCATCTGGGCCCCAACTGGTACGCCTCCGTCATGGGCACCGCCGCCGTCGGCACGGCGGGCGCCGCGCTGCCGCCGCACATCCCCGGACTGCGAACCGTGTGCGCCGCCGTGTGGGCCCTCTCGCTCGTGTGGCTCATGGTCCTGCTGACCGCGCGCACCCTGCACTGGATCCACCACCGCGACCAGGCCCGCGCCCATCTGCTGGACGCGGCGGCCGCGCCGTTCTACGGCTGTCTGTCCATGGCCCTGCTGGCGGTCGGCGGCGGCGCCCTGTCCGTCGGGCGGGACTGGATCGGCGTTCCCGCCGCGGTGGCCCTGGACACCGTGCTGTTCACCGCCGGTACGGCCGTCGGGCTCGCGGCCGCCGTCGCCGTGCCGTACCTGATGGTCGTGCACCACCGGATCGAGCCGCACCAGGCGACGCCCGTGTGGCTGCTGCCGCTGGTCGCGCCCATGGTGTCCGCCGCCCTGGGGCCCGCCCTCGTGCCGCACCTGCCGGCCGGGCAGGCGCGGGCGACCCTGCTCCTGGCGTGTGTGGCGATGTTCGGGCTCAGCCTGCTCGCCACCCTGATCGTCCTGCCGATGATCTTCGGCCGGCTGGTCACGGCGGGCCCGCTGCCGCTCGCGCTGACCCCGACACTGTTCCTGGTCCTCGGCCCGCTCGGGCAGTCCACGACCGCCGTCGGCGCGTTCGCGGACATGGCCCCCGGTGTCGTGCCGGCCCCGTACGCCGGCGGCTTCGGCGTGCTCGCCGTCCTGTACGGCGTCCCGGTGATGGGGTTCGCGCTGATGTGGTTCGCCCTCGCCGCCGCCCAGGTGGTGCGCGCCGCCCGCCAGGGCATGGGCTTCGCGATGACCTGGTGGTCGTTCACCTTCCCGGTGGGCACCTGCGTCACCGGCGCCGCGGCCCTCGCCCGGCACACCCACCTCGCCGCCTACAGTGCCCTCGCGGTCGCCCTGTACGCCGTCCTGGTGACGGCCTGGGCCGCCGCGGGCGTGCACACCGCCCGCGGGCTGGTCAGCGGCGCGCTGCTCGCAGCGCCTCGCCCAGTACCCGCGGAGCCCGCGCCAGCGACGGCCCGTACCACGTCAGGTGCCGCCCGCTGACCAGCGCGCAGGGCAGTCCGGGGAAGGCCTCGGGACCGTCGTCGGCGGTGAACCGGTACGGCTCGTCCGGCAGGACGACGACGTCCGGGGCCGCCGCGCGCAACTCCTCCAGCGGGACGCGCGGATAGCGTTCGGCGTGCCCGGCATGGAGGTGGTCGACGCCCAGTCGGGCCAGGACGTCACCCGCGAAGGTGTCCCGGCCCAGCACCATCCAGGGCCGCCGCCAGATCGGTACAACGGCCGTCGTACGGCGCGGCGGCACGGGCGGCGACGCCCAGGCGGCCTCGGCCTCGTCCAGCCATCGGGGGCGGGCGGTCCCGCCGCACGCGCGCAGCACCCGGGCCAGTTCGCGGAAGGCCTGCGGCAGGTCCCTGATCTCGGTCACCAGGACGTCCAGGCCCGCCGCGCGCAGGGCGTCGAGGTCGGGCTTGCGGTTCTCCTCCTCGTTGGCGATCACCAGGTCGGGGGCGAGGGCGGCGATCCGGTCCACCTTGGGGTTCTTGGTGCCGCCGACCCGGGCGACGTCGAGGTCCGCCGGATGCGTGCACCAGTCGGTGGCGCCGACGAGCACGCCGGGCAGGGACACGGCCACCGCCTCGGTGAGCGAGGGGACCAGCGAGACGACCCGCATCAGCGCGACCGGTCCTGTACCGCCTCGATGTGCTCGGCGACCGCGACCACGATCACCCGGGTGTCGGGCACCGTCGCCCGCCAGCGGTGGCGGACCCCGCCGGTGAGGTACATCGTGTCGCCGCGCACCAGCCGGTAGGCCCGGCCCTCCGCCTCGATCTCCACCGCTCCGTCGGCGACGTACATCAACTCGTCGTTGCGGTGCTGGAATTCACGGCCGGCGTCATGGTCGCCGGTGAACTCCGAGGCGTGGAGCTGGTGGTGGCCGCGCACCAGGGAGCGCACCCGGGGTTCGGGTTCCAGCTCGGTGACCTCGGCGCGTACGACGTCGACGCTGCACGCCGGGTCGGCCGCCGCGAGCAGTTCCACGGCGGTGGTGCGCAGGGCGTCGGCGACCTTCTCCAGGGAGGTCTGGCTGGGCCGGGCCCGGTCGTTCTCGATCTGGCTCAGGAAGGGGACCGACAGACCGCTGCGGTCGGCGACCACGGCGAGGGTGAGCCCCAGCGCGCGGCGGCGCCGCCGGACGGCCGCGCCCACCCGGAGGGGCCGCTCTTTGTTGTCGCCCATCGCTCCGGCTCCCTCCTTCGCTCGTCGGTCCGCTGTTCGTGGGGCCGCTGCCTGCGGGCCCGGTTCCGGGCGCACTCCTTCTGATGAGTTCTCTGCACCCTACGCATGTCCGGCAAACAGTTTCCTGTCGCCCGTCACATGCCTGTAAGGATCGCGCGGGTCCGGGGTGCGTGGGGGTGGCTCCGCACGGTTGGCCGGAATCCTCCTGTGGACAAGCGTGCGGGGCGGGCCCGTCCCGCGCATCGCGGGCGATGCGAGGCGGCCCGCCCCTTCGGCGGTGTCCGGAGCGGAGGCTACTGCGGGGTCATCCGCGCCGGGACGTCGGGGTGCTGCTTCAGCCAGGCGGCGACGGCCGCGTCCTCGTGGCCCTGACCGCGCTGGTTGATCTCGCTCTCCAGGCTGCCGAGCTCGTCCTCGCTCATCCTGAAGTTCTTGATCCACTTGGTGAGCTGCGGGTACTGCTCGGGGAACTTGGCGCTGGAGATGGTGCGCACGGTGTTGCCCTCGCCGAAGAGCTTCTTGTCGTCGGCGAGCTTGGTGAGGTCGTAGCGGCTGTACGCCCAGTGCGGCGACCACAGCACCACGGCCACGGGCTGCTTCCTGGCGTACGCGCGCTTGAGCTCGGCGAGCATCGCGGGCGTGGAGCCGTCGACGACCTTGTACTCCTTGTCCAGGCCGTAGCCGGGCAGGACCTTGGTCTTCAGCAGGTCCATCTCGCCGGTGCCCGGCTCGATGCCGATGATCTTCCCGCCGAAGGTGGACGCCTTGCCCTTGAGGTCCTCCAGGGACTTCACGTCCTTGACGTAGGAGGGCACGGCGATCTCCAGGGAGGTCGGCTCGTACCAGGTGCCGAGGTCCTTGAGTCTGTCCTTGCTCTTGTCCCAGTAGTTCTTCTGGGCGTAGGGCAGCCAGGCGTCAAAGTTGAGGTCGATGTCGCCGCCGGCGAGGCCCGTGTAGACCGGGCCCACGTCCATCTGCTTCATGTTCATCCGGTAGCCGCGGCGCTCCAGGACGTTCTTCCACAGGTGGGTGACGGCGATGTCCTCGTCCCACGGGAACCAGGCGACGTTCAGGGTGCGCTTGGCCTCGGCCGGCTTGGCGTCGGAGCCCCCGGGCAGCGGGGCGAGCTTGTCGACGACGCCCGGGTTGTCCTTCAGCCAGGCGCGCACGGCGTCCTGCTGGCGGCCCTTGCCCGCCTTGTTGATCTCGGCCTCGAGGCTGGTGAGCTGCTTCTCGGTCAGCTTGAAGTTCTTCAGCCAGTCGCCGACGACCGGGTCCTCGTTGGCGAAGCCCTTGCGGGCCAGCGTGTGCACGCCGTCGCCCTTGCCCCAGGAGCCCTTGGGGTCCTTCAGCTTCTTCAGGTCGTAGTCGCTGTACGCCCAGTGCGGCGACCAGAGCGTGACGACGATCGGTTCCTTCTTGCTGTAGGCGCGCTTGAGCTCGGCCAGCATGGCGGGCGTGGAGCTGTCGACGACCTTGTATTCCTTGTCGAGGCCGTAGTCCTTGAGGACCTTGCTCTTGAGCAGGCCCATCATGCCGGCGCTGGACTCGATGCCGGTGATCTTCCCGCCGAAGGTGGACGCCTTGCCCTTGAGGTCCTCGAGCGAGTTCACGTCCTTCATGTACGAGGGGACGGTCAGCTCGAGGGACGTCGGCCCGTACCAGGAGCCGAGGTCGTCGAGCTCGCTGCCGTACTTCTTCCAGTACTGGGCGTGGGTCGTCGGCAGCCAGGAGTCCGTCTCGAAGTCGACGTTGCCCTGGGCGAGCGCGGTGTAGAGCGGTCCGGCGTCGAACTGGCGGGCGTCGACCTGGTAGCCGCGCTGTTCGAGGACCTCCTTCCACAGGAAGGTGGAGGCGACGCCCTCGTCCCACGGGATGTATCCGATGGTGATCTTCTTGCCGCGGCCGACGTCGCTGCCGTCACCGGCGGCCGTCGTGCTGCCGCCGCCGGCGAAGAGGCCCATGCCGCCCGCGACCAGGGCGAGGACCACCACGCCGATCACGGCGATCTGCGGCTGCGGCCGGTAGGACCAGATCTTCAGGCCCTTGGCGGCCCGCGCCTTGGCGGCGGCACGCCGGCCGAGCGGCGAGACCTCGGTGCCCAGGGCGCTGGTCATGCGGTCGAGGTAGATCGCGAGGATCACGATGGCGATGCCGGACTCGGAGCCGAGGCCGACGTTGAGCTGGCCGATGGCCTCGTTGACGTCGCCGCCGAGGCCGCCGGTGCCGACCATGCCGGCGATCGCGGCCATGGACAGACCGAGCATGATCACCTGGTTGACGCCGGCCATCACGGTGGGCAGCGCCAGCGGGAGCTGGACGCGCAGCAGCGTGTTGCGGGGCGTGGTGCCGAACGCCTCGGCCGCCTCCACCAGTTCCTTGTCGACCTGGCGGATGCCCAGCTCCGTCATGCGGACGCCGGGCGCGAGGGCGAAGATCAGGGTGGCGACGATGCCCGCGGAGGCGCCGGTGCCGAAGAACAGGATGGCCGGGATGAGGTAGATCATCGCGGGCAGCGTCTGCATGAAGTCCAGGACCGGCCGGACGACGGCGCTGACCCGGTCCGAGCGGGCCGCCCAGATGCCGACCGGCACGGAGACGACCAGCGCGATGATCGTGGCGACGAGGACCAGTGACAGGGTCACCATCGCGTCCGACCACAGTTCCATGGAGTCGATGAACGCGAACCCCACGAAGGTGAGCACTCCGGCGAGGGAGCCGCGCAGCCACCAGGCGAGCACGGCGAAGATGCCCGCGAGCAGCAGCGGCTGCGGCGCCTGGAGGACGGCGTTGATGCCGTCGTAGGTGCCGGTGAAGACGGCCTTGAAGAAGTCGAAGAGCCAGGACATGTGGCCGAGCAGCCAGTCGACCGCGGAGTTGACCCAGTCGCCGAGCGGGATCCTAGGCACGGGCCACCGCCTTGTCGCCGCCCTTGTCCCGCGGCGCGTCGCAGCTCACCTGGCTGCTCTGCTCGTCGCCCAGGAAGCCGACGAGCCGCCGGCGCGGGACGATGCCGACGAGGTCGTGGTCCTCGTCCAGCACGGCGACCGGGTGGGGCACGCGGGCGCTGATCGCGCACAGCTCGGTGAACGGGGTGTGCGGGGTCGCGGTGTCGCAGCCGCAGTCCGCCTCGTCACCGCGCACGTCGCGGTCCATGACCGACTCCGCGGTCAGCACCCGGGACCGGTCGACGTCCTGGGTGAAGGAGGCGACGTAGTCGTCGGCGGGGCGCAGCAGGATGTCCTCGGCGGTGCCGGTCTGCACGATGCGGCCGTCGCGCATGACGGCGATCCGGTCACCCAGGCGCATGGCCTCGTTGAGGTCGTGCGTGATGAAGACGATCGTCTTCTTGAGCGTCTTCTGGAGCTGGAGAAGCTGGTCCTGCATGTCGCGCCGGATCAGCGGGTCCAGGGCGCTGAAGGACTCGTCCATCAGCAGCAGGTCGGCGTCGGTGGCCAGGGCGCGGGCCAGGCCCACCCGCTGCTGCATGCCGCCGGAGAGCTCGTCGGGCCAGGAGGACTCCCAGCCGGCCAGACCGCACAGGGCGAGCGCCTCGTCGGCGCGGCGTTCGCGCTCGGCGCGGGGCACGCCCTGCACTTCCAGACCGTAGGCGGCGTTCTCGCGGACGCTGCGGTGCGGGAAGAGCGCGAAGTGCTGGAAGACCATGCTGATCTTCCTGGAACGGACCTCGCGCAGCTCGCGGTCGCTGAGCGCGGTCAGGTCCTGGCCGTCGAAACTGACGGTGCCCGCGGTCGGCTCCAGCAGCCCGTTCAGCATCCGCAGGAGCGTGGACTTGCCGGATCCGGACAGGCCCATGACGACGAAGATCTGGCCGGGATCGACGCTGAACGAGGCGTCGATGACGGCGGCGGTGGTGCCGCCGGCGCGCAGATCCTCGCGGTCGGCACCCTGCCGTAGCTTTTCCACTGCCTCGTCCGGTCGTCGGCCGAACACCTTGAACAGGTGCTGGGCCTGAAGTCTTGAAGACACGCGTACCTCTTGTCTCGGGGCCAGGGACAGGACGCAGAGGGCCGCTAACAGTTGAAGAAAGCAACCAACTTCGATCCGAGGCGCGCCTGCCCAGACCCTTTTGGCTCAAACCAAACGTGGTCTGGTTCACAATGTCCTCGCCTCACGGCCACCAGGAATCCACGGTTTCCGCCGTCGGGTGACTGTCGGTGCCGTACGGCATGATGCGGGACGTGACCGGACGACTGATGCTCCTCGACACCGCCTCCCTGTACTTCCGCGCCTATTTCGGCGTCCCGGAGTCGATCAGGGCCCCGGACGGCACGCCGGTGAACGCCGTGCGCGGGCTGCTCGACTTCATCGACCGGCTGGTCAAGGACCACCGGCCCGACCTCCTGGTGGCCTGCATGGACGCGGACTGGCGTCCGGCCTGGCGGGTGGAGCTGATCCCCTCCTACAAGGCGCACCGGGTGGCCGTGGAGCACACCGGCGGCCCGGACGAGGAGGAGGTGCCGGACACGCTGTCCCCGCAGGTCCCGGTGATCGAGTCGGTCCTGGACGCGGTGGGCATCGCCCGGGTGGGCGTGGCGGGGTACGAGGCGGACGACGTGATCGGCACGTTCACCGCGCGGGCGAGCGGCCCGGTCGACATCGTCACCGGCGACCGGGACCTGTACCAGCTGGTGGACGACGCCCGCGGGATCCGGGTGCTGTACCCGGTCAAGGGCGTCGGCACGCTTCAGGCCACCGACGAGGCGGCGCTGCGGGAGAAGTATGGGGTCGACGGCCCGGGGTACGCGGATCTGGCGCTGCTGCGCGGCGATCCGAGCGACGGGCTGCCGGGCGTGCCCGGCATCGGTGAGAAGACGGCGGCCAGGCTGCTCGCCGAGTTCGGCGACCTGGCCGGGATCATGGCGGCCGTCGACGACCCGAAGGCGAAGCTCACGCCGTCGCAGCGCAGGCGGCTCGACGAGGCGCGGCCGTATCTCGCGGTGGCGCCGAAGGTCGTGCGCGTTGCCGCCGACGTCCCGCTGCCGGACGTGGACACGGCGCTGCCGCGCGCCCCGCGCGATCCGGCAGCGCTCGAGGAGTTGGCGGCCCGCTGGGGTCTGGGAGGTTCACTTCAGCGGCTGCTCGCCACGCTGGGGGCGTGACGGCCGCGGCGACGCGCGCCCGCCGCTCCCCGTACGGGAGAGGTACTCACCGGGGAGAGGTGCTAACTTAGGTAAACCTAAGCATGGGGAACTGGGAGGCCGTCATGGCAGAACGTCCGGCGCGCAAGCAGCGCAGGACCCACTCCGCGCAGGTCGTCCGGACCGAACGGCTGACCCCGCACATGCAGCGCGTGGTGCTCGGCGGGGACGGCCTGGCCGACTTCTCGGCGGACAGCTGCACGGACCACTACGTCAAGCTGCTGTTCCCGCCCGACGGCGTCACCTATCCCGAGCCCTTCGACCTCCAGCGGATCCGCGAGGAGCTGCCGCGCGAGCAGTGGCCGGTGACCCGGACGTACACGGTGCGCGCCTGGAACCCCGGCCAGCGCGAGCTGACCCTGGACTTCGTCATCCACGGCGACGAGGGGCTGGCCGGCCCCTGGTCGCTGCTGGCGCGACCGGGCGAGACCGTGCGCTTCCTGGGTCCCGGCGGCGCCTACGCCCCGGACGCGAGCGCCGACTGGCATCTGCTGGCCGGTGACGAGAGCGCCCTGCCGGCAATCGCGCGCTCCCTGGAGGCACTGCCCGAGGGCGCGACAGCCCACGTCTTCATCGAGGTCGCGGGCCCCGAGGAGGAGCAGAAGATCGACTCCGACGTGGAGGTGGTCTGGCTGCACCGCGGCGAGCGGCCGGTCGGCCGGGCGCTGGTGGAGGCCGTACGGGCGCTGCCGTTCCCCGAGGGCCGGGTGCACGCGTTCGTGCACGGCGAGGCCGGGTTCGTGAAGGAGCTGCGCCGGCTGCTGCGGGTCGAGCACTCCGTTCCCCGCGAGAGCCTGTCGATCTCCGGGTACTGGCGGCTCGGCCATGACGAGGACGGCTGGCAGGCCTCCAAGCGGGACTGGAACGCCCGGGTCGAGGCGGAGCAGGAGGGCGCGGCGCCGGCCGCGTGAGCCACGCACGAAGCGGCGGCGGTACCGGGTCGGTACCGCCGCCGCTTTCGCGCGGCTCAGACCGACCGCTGGTAGGAGTGGAACGTCCGTATGGACAGCCACACCGCGGCCACCGCGAGGGCCAGCAGCGCGCCGCCCCGGCTCCCCACCACGCTCCAGTCGGGATGCGCGGACATCGCGGAACGGCCCGCCACCATCGCCCAGTTGAGCGGGTTGAAGTCGGCGATGTGGCGCATCCAGCCGGGCATCTGCGCGGGGGCCATGAAGGCGGAGGACAGGAACGTCAGCGGCAGCAGCAGGAAGGTGTTGATGCCGATGATGGACTCCCGCTCCTGCACCAGCATGCCGAGCGCGTTGGACAGCGCCCCGAAGACCGTGCCGAGCAGCACCGAGGCAAGCACCAGGATCAGGACGCCGCCGACGCCGCCGGGGTAGTCGGCCCCGCCCAGCAGGCCGAGCAGCACGATGACGACCGACTGAAGGGCGGTGACGAGGCCGTTGTGGACCACGTTGCCGTTCATCAGCGCGGCCCGGCTGACCGGTGTGGTCAGGAACCGGTTGAGGGTGCCGCGCTGGATCTCCTCCAACGTGCCCATGCCGGCCCACATGTTGGAGCTGAGCGCGCTCATCACGACCACACCCGGTACCAGGTAGTCCAGGTACGAGGTGGTGCCGAAGCCGCCGAGTTCGACGACCTTCCTGAAGAGGTTGCCGAACAGGAACAGCCAGATCACGGGCTGGATCAGGGTGATGACCGCGTAGGCGGGCTGGCGTGCGAACACCGTCATCTGACGCTGGGTCATGTACCAGGTCTGGGAGATCGCGGTGCTCATCGGGCACCTCCGGCGAGGGCGAGGGCCTCGGCGCCGGCGGCTCCGCTCTCGGCCTCCGCCTCGGCGTAACGTCGGCCCGCGTAGCGGAGGTAGACGTCGTCGAGGGAGGGGCGGGCCACGGTCGCCGCGGTCACGGTGACTCCGGCGCGCTCCAGGCCTGCGAGAAGCGCGGGGATCGCGGCGGCTCCGTCGTCGGCGCGGGCGCTGATCCGGCGCCCGTCGATCAGCACCTCGTGCACGCCGGGCAGGGAACCCAGGGTGCCGGCGAGCAGCGTGCGCCCGGCCTCGCCGACCGCCTCCCGCAGTTCCATGTGGACCGCGTCGCCGCGCAGTTCGCCCTTGAGGGAGTCCGGGGTGCCCTCGACGACGACCCGGCCGCGGTCGACGATGGCGATGCGCTCGGCGAGCCGGTCGGCCTCCTCCAGGTAGTGCGTGGTGAGCAGGATGGTCAGTCCCTCCTCGCCGGCCAGGCGGCCGATCTCGTCCCACATCGCCGTACGGGCCTCCGGGTCGAGGCCGGTGGTGGGCTCGTCGAGGAAGAGGACTTCGGGCCGGTGCACCAGTCCGAGAGCGACGTCCAGGCGCCGCCGCATGCCGCCGGAGTAGCCCTTGACCGGGCGGCGGGCGGCGTCGGCGAGGCTGAACCGCTCCAGCAGTTCGTCGGCCCGCCGGTCGAGGCCGGCGCCCTTCAGACCGTAGAGCCTGCCCTGGAGCCGGAGGTTCTCACGGCCGGTGGCGACCGGGTCGGCGCCGGAGTTCTGCGCGACCACGCCGATGGCGCGCCGCACCCGGTCCGGGTGGCGCAGCACGTCGTGGCCGGCCACGGTCGCCTCGCCGGCGTCGGGGCGGGCCAGGGTGGTGAGGATCTTGACGGTGGTGGACTTGCCGGCGCCGTTCGGACCGAGGAGGCCGAAGACGGTGCCCGGCTCGACGGTGATGTCCATGCCGTTGAGGGCGGTGACGTCGCCGGAATAGGTCTTGATCAGCCCGCGCGCCTCGACGGCGGGTGCCCGGGTGGGACTCATGGCGGAGCTCTCCTGGATGAGTGGTGCGTGGATGGGTGGCGAAGATGGCCGAATGATCCACGTGAGAGCGCCGGGCTATCCTGGGTGTGCCGCACCTCGATCGCCCGGAGAAGCCTCACGGTGGATTCGGCTTCGGGGTTCGAGACCCCGGCGGGACTGCTGCAACAGCCCTGCCGGGGTCTGTCTCATGGCGAGTTCACTTCTGGTAGTGGCGTTCCTCGGCTTCCTTGAACTCCGCGGGGATCTCCCCCGTCTCGTGGAACCGGCGCCAGCCCTCGACGCCCGGCAGCGAGCCCTCGCGGATCTCGCGGGCGAAGCCGCGGACCCACTCCGTCTCCGCCTCGGCCATGTGCTGGTGGTACTCGACCTCTATGAGGAACAGGCGCGGCAGCGTCTCGTAGAGCTTGTCCAGAACCGCCCGTCCGCTCGCCACCCGCATTTCCAGGGCGGTCAGCCGTTCCTCCAGCAGCCGCACGACGTCGTCCGGGGGCAGCGCCCCCAGCAGCGAGAGCGCGGTCTCGAAGATCGGGTACTCCTTGGCCGGCACGGCGACGAGGTCCGACAGCCACCGCGTCATCTCCTCACGGCCGGACCCGGTGAGCGCGTAGATCGTGCGCTCGGGGCGGTTGCCCCGGCGCTCGACGTCGACCACCTCGACGAAGCCGCGCTCCTCCAGGTTCTGCACGACCGTGTAGAGCGAGCCGTAGTTGATCTTTGTGCTGGCGTCCTTGCCCTGACGGCGCAGGGTCCGCGCGATCTCGTAGGGGTGCATCGGTTTCTGCCAGAGCGTGGTCATCACGGTCAGCGCGAGCGGATTGCTCAGCCTTCTGCGCCCGCCGGCCATCACCGTCACCTCGCTTCCGAATATCCGGCCACGAACATATCGCGTCTCGACGCGCACGTCAACGTACGCGATATATCGTGGTCCCGGTAGCGGCATTCCAGCGTCAGTCCCCCGGAGGCGGGCGTGCAGATGCATGCTCCTGCCCACCGGCCGGGCGGTCGGCGCACCGGTTTCCCGGGGCCGTGGGCGGCCTCGTAGGCTTTCGGTCGATGCGACGCAAGACCCGTACCCCGCCCTCTCCCCTGCCGCAGCGCCGCGGGGTGGACCCGGTGCGGATACGGCTGCCCGCCGCCGGGTCCTGGGCCACCGTGCGGGCGTATCTGGTGGAGCGTTTGTCGGGGGCCGGGCCCGGGGTGGTCGGGGCCATGGTCGACGCGGGCCTGGTCGTCGGGGCCGACGGCCGGGCGGTGGCGACCGACGCGCCGTACGAGCCCGGCATGTACGTGTGGTTCCACCGGGAGCTGCCCGAGGAGGTGCCGGTGCCCTTCCCGCTCCGGGTCGTGCACCGTGACGAGCACCTCGTCGTCGTCGACAAGCCGCACTTCCTCGCCACCACCCCGCGCGGCTCACACGTCGCCGAGACGGCGCTGGCACGGCTGCGCCGGGAGCTGGGCATCCCCGCGCTGAGCGCCGCACACCGCCTGGACCGGCTCACCGCCGGGCTGGTGCTGTTCACGGTGCGGCCCGAGGAACGCGGCGCCTACCAGGCGCTCTTCCGTGACCGGCTGGTGCGCAAGGAGTACGAGGCGGTGGCGCCGTACGACCCGGCACTGACCCTGCCGCGGACCGTGCGCAGCCGGATCGTGAAGGAGCGCGGGGTCCAGGCCGCTCGCGAGGTGGCGGGCGACCCGAACGCCGTCACGCGCGTGGAGCTCGCCGAGCACCGCCCGGACGGGCTCGGGCGGTACCGGCTGGTGCCCGCCACCGGGCAGACGCACCAACTGCGGGTGCACATGAACGCGCTGGGCGTACCGATCCTGGGCGACCCCCTCTACCCGGTGGTGACCGACCCCGTGCCCGCCGGTGACTTCCGGCGCCCGCTGCAACTCCTGGCGCGGACACTGGAGTTCACGGACCCGGTCACGGGGACGGAGCACCGGTTCACCAGCGGGCGGGCGCTTCGGGCCTGGTCCGACTTCGCGGGCTGGGCGGGTCGTCAGTAACCGCGCCACCAGCGCAGGAGGCGCTGCCAGGCACCCTGGGGGCGGTCCGCGCCGTCGGCCGGTGCGGGGTGCGGGTCCTCGGCGGCCGGTGCCACACCCGGCTCCACGGCGGCCGCCGGTTCCGGCACGGCCGAGCCCGTGGCCGACGGGTCCGGCACCCCCGAGCGCGCGGCGGCCGGCTCCGGCACCCCCGAGCGCGCGGCGGCCGGCTCCGGCACCGCCGAGCCCGTGGCCGACGGCTCGGGCGACCGCTCCGGCCGCCGCCCCGCGGTCGCGCTGCCGATCTCCCACTCCGGGCGCGACGGCTCAACCGGGTGCGGGGTGTGGCTCGGCTTGGATCGCTCGTCCTGCTGCGGCCGCGGCGTGAACCGCACCGGCAGCTCCAGCAGATGGCGGGAGGCGATCGACTCCGTCCAGCGCAGTTCCGTCTCCTCGCAGTCGAGCCGGACGTCCGGCAGCCGGGTCAGCAGCATGTCGACGCCGACGTCGGCGATGGCACGCCCGACGTCCTGGCCGGGGCACTCGTGCGGGCCGCCGCCGAAGGCGAGGTGGGAGCGGTTGCCCTGCATGTCCGCCGTCGGACCGGGCCGCACCCGGGGATCGGCGTTGCCCGGCGCGATGCCCAGCAGCAGCCCGTCACCCCGGCGAATGCGCCGGCCACCGAGTTCCGTCTCCTGCTTGGCGAAGTAGCCGAAGATGGTGCTGAACGGCGGCTCGTCCCACAGGGACTGCTCGACCGCCTCCGGCACGGTCATCTGACCGCCGTTGAGCTGGGCCCGGAAACCGGGCTCGGTCAGAACCCGGCGCACGGTGTTGGCCAGCAGGTTGGCGCTGGCCTCGTAGGTGCCGATGAGTACGACGCGCAGATGCTGGCCGACCTCCTCGTCGGTCAGGCCCGCCGGCTGGTCGATGAGGTGGCTGGTGAGGTCGTCCTCGGGCCGGGCCCGGCGGCGGACGGCGAGCCGAAGCAGGCAGTCCATGATGTACTCGTTGCTGGCGATCGCGGTCTCGGTGCCCTTGAGCATGTCGCGGGCGGCCTGCACGATCCGGTCGTTGTACTCCTCCGGCATGCCGAGGACCTGGCACATCACCGCCATGGGCAGATGCTCGGTGAACCGGGCGACGAGGTCGGCGCGGCCCGTCTCACAGAACCGGTTGACCAGGCGCTGGGTGGCCCGGCCGATGTGGCGGCGCAGGGCACGGAAGTCGATGAACTCCAGGGCGCCCTGCACGGCGCCGCGCAGCCGCCTGAGTTCCTCGCCCTCGGCGTGCGCGCAGATCGGCTGCCAGGCGATGTGCGGCATGAGCGGATGGTCGGGCTTGACCGTGCCGTCCCCGAGCGGCGTCCAGATACGGCTGTCCTTCGTGAACTGCGAGGGGCTGCTCACCATGTGCAGGTTCTCGGCATGGCCGAGGACCACCCACATCGGCACGTCGTCGTGGAGCAGTACGGGCGCCACCGGGCCGTACTGCTCGCGGAGTTGCTCGTAGAGGACTCTCAGGTCCCGCGCCTCGTGGAGCCGGTGCAGTCCTCCGGGCCCGGTGCCGTGCGCGGGGCAGCCGGGCGGCGGGGCGGGGGCGAGGTCGTCCGGACCGGTCGGGGAATCGTGTTCAGGCGTCACGGCGGTCGCTTTCGGGGAACGGAGGAGGTGTGGGTGCGCGGACGGGCCGGCCGGCGCGGATCAGACGGTCGAGCCGGTCACGGCGAGGGAGTGCAGGAAGCGTGTCAGCGTCAACAGCACGTCACGGCTGGAGGAACGGCGCCGCGCGTCGCACTCGACGATCGGGATCTCCTCGGGCAGGTCGAGCGCGGCACGCAGCTCCGGGACCGGGTGACGGGGGGCGTCCGGGAAGGAGTTGACGGCGACGACGAAGGGCACGCCGCGCTCCTCCAGGCGGCCCATGACGTCGAAGCTGACCTCCAGCCGGCGGGTGTCGGCCAGCACCACCGCGCCGAGCGCGCCCTCGAACAGCCCGTTCCACAGGAACCAGAAGCGCTGCTGGCCGGGGGTGCCGAAGAGATAGAGCACCAGGTGGTCGCTGACGGTGATCCGGCCGAAGTCCATCGCCACGGTGGTGGCCGTCTTGGACTCCGAGCCGTAGTCGTCGTCGACGCCGATACCGGCCTGCGTCATCGTCTCCTCGGTGGTCAGCGGCCTGATCTCGCTGACCGAGCCCACCATGGTCGTCTTGCCGACCCCGAAGCCGCCGACGATCACGATCTTGGCCGCGGTCCGGACCGTGTGCGGCAGATGGTCCTCAATACGCGGGCCGGGGAGGGCGTCAGAGCCTTTGAAGTCCATGCATCACCGCTTCGAGGAGGTGTCGGTCGGGGACCGCCCGGCGGACGATCGGCGCGCGGGCCTGCACAAGGCCGGCCGCGAGCAGCTCGGTGATCAGCGCCGTCGTCGCGCTGAACGGCAGGCCGAGGTAGGCCGACAGCTCGGCCACGGACAGCGGGGCGGCGCACAGCCGCACCAGCGCCACCTGCTCCGGGGTGGCGGACGGCGGCGGCTCGGCGCGCGCCACGATCAGGGTCACCAGGTCGACGGCCGCGCGGGCGCCGTCCTCGCCCGCCCCGGCGACCACGTACAGCCGCTCGGGGTTCTTCTCCTCGCCCTGCCCGGCGGATTCGGGGGGCGGCGGGGGCGGTTCGTGCCCGGGGGAACGCCTCTGGCGCCGCGGAGGGCTCATACGGTCTGCCCGCCCCGCCGCGGCGGACTGGTCAGGTGGGCGCCGATGCGGACCACGAGGTCGCGCATGCGGGCGCTCATGAGTCCGGGTTCGGTGCGGATGTCGGCGAGCACCGCGAGATAGGCGTTGGCCCCGGCGGACATGAGGTAGAAGTAGCCGCCGTCGATCTCGATGACGACCAGCTTCATCCGGCCGTCGCTGCCCGGGATCTCCACGGCGACGGCGGACGCGAGGCTCTGGAGTCCGGCGCAGGCCGCGGCGACCCGGTCGGCGGCGTCGCCGTCGCCGCCGTAGCGGGCGATGCGCAGGCCGTCGGCCGAGAGGACCACGATCATCCCGATGCCGGGCACGCTGTCGTGGAGCTCCTTGAGCATCCAGTCGAAGTTGGCTCGCTGCTGGATCACTTGAGGTCCCCCTCGTCGTCGGCCCGGACGTCGGCCTCGGCACGGGCCGGCTCCTCGATCAGATGGAGATACGCGGTCGGTTCCCGGGTGAACGCGGTCGGGTCCGGACCCGGGTTGTCCTTCTTCAGCCCGTCCCAGAACGCCTCGACCCACAGGCCCGGTTCGGGGTCCTTCCTGCTGGGCGCGGTCCCGGGTCCGGACGCGGCCCGCACCGCCCCGCTCTCCCGCTCGGCCTGCTCGGCGGCGGCCTGCTCGGCGACACGCCGGCCCAGCGGGGCCCTGGCCCGGCTGCGGCGCTGCGGCAGGCCGCCCGCCGTCCACTCGGTGACCTCGGGGACCTCGTCGTCCGCCGAAAGGACCGCGGCGGGGACGCGGGGGCTGGTGGGGCGGCGTCTCTTCGGGGCGCGCTCGGGGCCCGCCACCGCGTCCTCCCCCGGACGCGGCACGGAGGTGGCTCCGATGCCGTGGGCGAGCCCCGGAGCGGGTTCGGTGGTCGTCATCTCGCCGGGCACCACGAGGACCGCGCGGACACCGCCGTACGCGGAGGCCCGCAGGGAGACCTGCATCCGGTGCTTCGCGCACAGCCGTCCCACGACCGCGAGGCCCAGGCGGGGGGTGTCACTGAGGTCCAACGGATCGACGCCGGCCCTGGCCGCCTCGAGCAGCCGCTCGATCCGGGCGCGTGTCTCCTCGTTCAGGCTGACGCCGCCGTCCTCGATCTCGATGGCGACGCCGGTCTGCACCTCCACGGCCGTGACGTGCACCTTGGTCTGCGGCGGCGAGTAGCGGGTGGCGTTGTCGAGGAGTTCGGCCGCGGCGTGGATGACGGGCTCGACGTCGACGCCCTTGATGTTGACCTTGGCGATGGAGTGCAGCTCGATCCGCCGGTACTCCAGGATCCGGGACATGGCACCGCGCAGCACGCTGTAGAGCGTGACCGGGTTGGGCCACTGGCGGCCGGGGCGACCGCCGCCGATGACGGAGACGGAGTCGGCCAGCCGGCCGATCAGCGCGGTGCCGTGGTCGATGCGCAGCAGGTCGTCGAAGACCTCGGGGCTGCGGCCGTGGTCCTCCTCCATCTCCCTGAGTTCCCTCGCCTGTTGGTGCACGATCGCCTGGACACGCCGGGCGATGCTGACGAAGGCGCGCTGGGTGGAGTCGCGGATGTTCTCCTCGTCGTCCACGATCTTGAGGATCATGCGCACCACCGCGCGCTGCGACTGAGGGATCCCGCGCCACTCGGGGTGTCCGTCGACGATGTCGCGCATCACCTCGGCGGGTGTGTGGTTGCCGCGCAGGTGGTCGATGGCGGCGGGCAGGACGTCCGAGGCGAGACGGTGGATCTCCCGGTCGTGGGCGGCCAGGCGCCTCTCCAGGTCCGCGGTGCGCCGGGCGTACTGGGCCCGCTCGTCCCGGATGACGCGCCCGCGGCGCACCGCCTCGGCGCCCGTGGTGAGCACCAGCAGGGTGGCGACGGCGCCGCAGCAGGCGACGGCGAGGCGGGCCGGGTCCGGCACCAAGGCGACGGCGGCCCCGGTGGCCGCCGCCATCACCAGTGCGGGCAGCAACAACACGCGCGCGTAGGGAAGTTCACGGCCACCGGGGGGCGATTGAACACTCACCATGTAAGCCCTCTGAGGAGAATCGGCTGGGTTCGGGCAGCTTCCAGTGGGGGTACGTCATGAAATCGACGCGGATTTCGGCGCGTTCGAGGACGCTTGGGAGCAAGCTCGCGAACAACCTCAACTCGCTGCGCCGCGGGCGAGCATAATCCGGTCGGATCATCGCCATGTCATATTCAGCAAGGGCCTGAAACGGGGCGCACCACGGGAGTACGCTCGGGATATTTGCACGCCCCGACACGATTCGAACACGCACCGTGACGCGGTACGGACATACGAAAACCACATGGCCCCGGCAGCACTCGCCGGGGCCATGTGGTTCGATGCGATCGTCCGGCTCCGCCTACCCGACCGAGGAGTAGGCCACGACGCCCCGGAGCAGCCCGTCCACCGCCTTGCGCGCGTTCTTGGCCACCAAGGAGCCCTCCACCGGCGCCGCCGCGGAGATCTGGCCCAGCACGTCGATCACCTGCTTGCACCAGCGCACGAAGTCGCCCGCCGGCATCTCCACCTCGCGCAGCACCTCGTCCAGGCCCTTGCCGGAGGCCCACATGTACGCGGCCCAGGCGAAACCGAGGTCGGGCTCACGCTGGCCGACCCCCTCGGTCTGGTTGATGCGGAAGTCCTCCTCCAGCGCGTCGAGGCGGCCCCAGATCCGCACCATCTCGCCGAGCGCCGCCTTCGCCTTCCCCGAGGGAAGCTTGGGCGCCGTCGCGTCGTCGCTGACCCGCGCCTCGTACACCAACGCCGAGACGCAGGCGGCGAGTTCGGCCGGCCCCAGCCCCTCCCAGACCCCCTCGCGCAGGCATTCGCTGGCCAGCAGGTCGAGTTCGCCGTACAGCCGGGCCAGCCGCTTGCCGTGCTCGGTGACCTCGTCGCCGCGCAGGTAGTCGAGCTCCGTCAGCAGCGCGACGATCCGGTCGAAGGTGCGCGCGATGGTGTTCGTACGCCCCTCGATGCGGTGCTCCAGATGCCTGGTGTCGCGCATCAGCCGGTGGTAGCGCTCGGCCCAGCGGGCGTGATCCTCGCGGTCGTCGCACCCGTGGCAGGGGTGGGCGCGCAGCGCGGCGCGCAGCCGGGCGATCTCGCGGTCGTCGGCTGCCTGGGAGCGCTGCTTGCGGTGCCGCTCCGCCGAGATGTGCCCGGCCTTGGTGCGCAGCGCGGAGGCGAGGTCGCGGCGGGACTGCGGGGAGCGCGGGTTGAACGACTTCGGGATCCGCATCCGCTCCAGCGGCTCCACGGGCACCGGGAAGTCGATGGCCGCCAGCCGCTTGACCTGACGCTCGGCGGTCAGCACCAGCGGGCGCGGGCCGTCGTGGTACTCCAGGCCGCGGTGGCCGTTGGAGCGGCCCGCGGGCAGGCCCGGGTCCAGCACCAGCGCCAGGCCCGCGAACTTGCCGGTGGGGACGTGGATGACGTCGCCCGGCTTGAGCTTCTCCAGGGCGACGGCGGCCTCGGCACGCCGCTGGGCCGCGCCCTGCCGGGACAACTCGGTCTCACGGTCCTTCAGTTCCCGGCGCAGCCGCGCGTACTCCGTGAAGTCGCCGAGGTGGCAGGTCATGGAGGCCTTGTAGCCCTCGAGGCCCTCCTCGTTGCGCTGCACCTGCCGGGAGATACCGACGACCGACCTGTCCGCCTGGAACTGCGCGAAGGAGGTCTCCAGCAGCTCGCGCGAGCGGTGCCGGCCGAACTGGTCCACCAGGTTGACCGCCATGTTGTACGACGGCCTGAAGCTGGAGCGCAGCGGATAGGTGCGGGTGCCGGCCAGACCCGCCAGGTGCTCGGGGTTCATACCGCGCTGCCACAGCACCACCGCGTGGCCCTCGACGTCGATGCCGCGGCGGCCGGCGCGGCCGGTGAGCTGGGTGTACTCGCCGGGGGTGATGTCGGCGTGCTGCTCGCCGTTCCACTTCACGAGCTTTTCCAGGACCACCGAGCGGGCCGGCATGTTGATGCCGAGGGCGAGGGTCTCGGTGGCGAAGACCGCCTTGACCAGGCCCTGCACGAACAGTTCCTCGACGACCTCCTTGAAGGTCGGCAGCATGCCCGCGTGGTGGGCGGCGATACCGCGCTCCAGGCCCTCCAGCCACTCGTAGTAGCCGAGGACGTGCAGGTCCTCGGCCGGGATGGCGGCGGTGCGCTCCTCGACCAGGGCGCGGACGCGCTCGCGCGCCTCCTCGTCGTTGAGTCTCAGGCCCGCGTACAGGCACTGCTGGACGGCGGCCTCGCAGGCGGCGCGGCTGAAGATGAAGGTGATCGCGGGCAGCAGGCCCTCGGCGTCGAGGCGCTCGATGACCTCGGGGCGGCTCGGGGTCCAGATCCGGGACCGCTGTCTGCGTTCCCGCTCGCGGTCGGCCTCGCGCATCGCACGGCCGCGCCGGCGGTCCTGGAACGAGGGGCGGCTGGCCTCCATCCGGGCCATGCGCGTGAGGTCGGGGTTGACCGCCCTCCGCCGGCTCTCGCCCTCCTCGAACAGGTCGTACATCCGGCGCCCGGCCAGCACGTGCTGGAACAGCGGCACGGGCCGGTGCTCGGAGACGATCACCTCGGTGTCGCCGCGGACGGTGTCCAGCCAGTCGCCGAACTCCTCGGCGTTGGACACGGTCGCCGACAGGGACACCAGGGTCACCGACTCCGGCAGGTGGATGATCACTTCCTCCCACACGGCGCCGCGGAAGCGGTCGGAGAGGTAGTGCACCTCGTCCATGACCACGTAGCCGAGACCGAGCAGGGTCTGGGATCCCGCGTACAGCATGTTCCGCAGCACCTCGGTGGTCATCACGACCACCGGGGCTTCGGAGTTGAGGCTGTTGTCGCCGGTCAGGAGGCCGACCTTGCCGCTGCCGTAGCGACGGCACAGGTCGGCGTACTTCTGGTTCGACAGCGCCTTGATCGGCGTCGTGTAGAAGCACTTCCGGCCCTGCTGGAGGGCGAGGTGGACGGCGAACTCGCCCACGATCGTCTTGCCGGAGCCCGTGGGCGCGGCGACCAGTACGCCCTTGCCCGCCTCGAGCGCCTGGCAGGCCTCGATCTGGAACGGGTCGAGGCCGAAGTCGTACATCTCGCGGAATCCCGCGAGCGCGGTGGCCTGCTCGGCAGCTCGCCTGCGCGCTGCCGCGTACCGCTCGGCCGGTGAAAGGTCCTCTGTCATCGTGCTTTCGAGCGTACCGGGCCGCACCGACAACAGGACGATCATTATCCCGATCGTCCCGGGCGCGGAAAAAGCCGGCCGCTCGCGGTGCGAGCGGCCGGCCGGGGAATCCGCGGTGGTGATCAGGTCACGTCGTCGTACCCGTTGACCCGGTCCGTGTCGGTCTGCTCGGGCAGGGCGCGGCGGGTGGTGACGGGTTCGACCTCGCCGATCTCCTCGGGTGTGAGGTCGAGTTCGGAGGCCTCGTCGTCCGACGGTCCCAGCGCGGCCAGCCGGTCCTTGCGCCGGTCATTGATCAAGGAGATGGCCACCGCGACGAAGTACAGGGCGCAGATCGGTGCGGCCAGCGCCAGCATCGTCAGCGGGTCGGGGCTCGGCATGGCGACCGCCGCGAAGGCCGTGATGCCGACGACCATGCCCCGCCACCAGCCGAGCATGCGCTTCCCGGACAGGATGCCGGTGAGGTTGAGCATGACGAGCAGGAGCGGCATCTCGAACGAGAGCCCGAAGACGACCACCATGCGCGTGATGAGGTTGAGGAGGTCATCCAGCGGCAGCAGATTGTCGACACCGCTGGGGGTGAAGTCGATCAGCACCCTGGCGGTGGTGGGCAGCACGTGGTAGGCGAAGTAGGCGCCCCCGAGGAAGAGCGGGAAGCCGGCGGCGACGAACACGTAGCCGTACTTCTTCTCGTGCTTGTGCAGCCCCGGGGCGACGAACGCCCACAGCTGATAGAGCCAGACCGGCGAGGCCAGCACCACGCCCGTCATCAACGACACCTTCAGCGCCAGCGTGAACGGCTTCAGCAGGCCGTTGATCGTGAGGTGCGCGCAGGCGCCGTTCTTCTCCGACTTGGCCAAGTCGAGGAAGGACTGCCCACACCCCACCGAGTCCAGCACCGGCTTGGTGATGAAGTTGACGATGTCCTTGTAGAAGAAGGCGGCGACGATCGTCACGACCAGGATCGCCAGGACACCTTTGCCGAGCCGGTTGCGCAGCTCACGGAGGTGATCCGCGAGCGACATCCGCCCCTCGGGGTCCTTCTCCTTCTTGCGGGCAGACTTCAGCAACCCACACCCTCATCTCGTGCAGCGGACCGGAAGGCCTCCGGTCGTCCGGTCAGCGCTGAGTCGTGTCCGTCGGCTCGTTGACCGGGCGAGAGCTGGTCGTGTCACCGGGCGCGGCCTGAATCGTGCGCTGGGCCGGGGACTGCTGCTCCTCACCGGCCGGAGTCGCCGAGTCGGCCGCAGGGGTCGACTTCTCGTCCTTCATCGCCTTGGCCTCGCTCTTGAGGATGCGCGCGGACTTGCCGAGCGAACGCGCCATGTCCGGAAGCTTCTTCGAGCCGAACACCAGGACGATCACCAGAACCAGGAGCACCAGATGCCACGGCTCAAATGCGCCACGGAACATAAAGTCTTCACCTTCTCACTGAGGCGGGGTGGCGGACATGTCCGACCACTCGGACAGGTGTCCGGCCATCGTGCCGGCTAGCAATCTTAACGCCCGGGGGTGAACGCTGAGCGATCCCCGCGCGTACTCCTGCTGGGGCGGCCCATGCCTCTTATGCGGGCCATGACCAGCAGCGTACCCGGCCACAGGGGCAGGACGGCAGGGCGTGACGATCAAAAACCCACAGCGCTCGGAACTTCCGGGACTTTCCCGGCGGAACTCACCTCGTTTCCACCGACCGGGCGGCGCTCAGGCTCGCCCGCTCCAGGTCCTCGGCGGCCCGGTTGATGCGCCGCGCCGACTCCGTGACCTGACGGCCCAGGCGCTGCGCCTCGACGAAGACCCGGACGGCGAGCACCGCGAGCACGGCCATTCCCACGAACCCCACGGCCACCGCGGCCATCGCCCACACCATGACGCCGAGCCTAGAGGGCCGAGTGCAGGCGCAGGGTGCTGACCCCGCCGCCGGAGAGCAGTTCCACGATCCGCTCGCCGGCCGGCTTGCGGACCGCGGTGCCGCAGTCGGGGCAGGTGAAGGAGTAGAAGGTGGTGCGGCTGCTGGCGCCGATCACCAGGCGCAACGCGCTCGCGGTGAGTTCGAACCTGCCCCGGCAGTCGGTGCAGCCCGCCCGGAAGACCACCGGAGTCACGCCCCGCATTCCGGCGAACGCCGCCGCCACCGACATCTCGCGCACCCCAGCCGTCGCCGACTCGCTCAAAGCCCCTGCTCCTGCCTGTCGTACCGACCGTCGTGAACCACGTCCGCACCCCGGGGCTCCCCCGCCGCCACGGCGTCCGCGGGAGTCCCGGCACCGTCGTACGCCGACTCGTAGGCCGCCAGGGCCTCACGGGCCGCCTGCCGGGCGCTGTCGGCCAGCTCCCGCGGGGCGACGATCCGGCCGTCGCGGCCCAGACGCAGCGCCAGCCGTCGCAGCGACGCCGGATCCGGGGTGCGCAGAGTGATACGCAGCCCACCGTCGGGAAGCTCATCGGCGCTGTCGTGCGGGTAGTACTCGGCGACCCAGCGGCCCCCGGGACCGACCTCGACGACCACCTCCGGGTCCTCCGCGGCCGGCTGCACCAGGGCCTGGGACAGGTCGCGCAGCTCCATCTCGGGCGGCGCCGAGGGCTCGTCGAGGATCTTGATCTCGGCGACCCGGTCGAGCCGGAAGGTGCGCCGCGCCTCGGAGCGGCGGCACCAGGCCTCCACATAGGTGTGCCCGACGCTGACCAGGCGAATGGGGTCGATCTCGCGCTCGGTGACCTCGTCGCGGGCGGGCGAGTAGTAGCGGATCCACAGCCGGCGGCGCTCGGAGATCGCCCGGTCCACGTCGGCGAAGACCCCGCCCTCGGACTCGAAGGTCACCGACAGCCGGGAGCTGGCCCCGGCGGCCTCGCCTGCAGCGGCCTCGACCTTGGCCGTGGCGCGCAGCAGCGCCTGCCGGTCGCTCTCCCGCAGTCCGGGCAGCGTGGCCACCGCGCGGGCCGCCACCAGCAGCGCGGTCGCCTCGTCGGCGGCCAGCCGCAGCGGCTCGGCCGCCTCCGCGCCGAGCGCGGCCGGGTTGTGCCACCAGATGCGCTCGCCGTCGGTGTCGATGTCGAGCAGGTCGCCGCCGCGGAAACTCGTACCGCACATGGGCAGTACGTCGAGGTCGGAGACCAGCTCGTCCTCGGTGATGCCGAAGGCGCGCGCCACGTCCTCGATCCGGGCGCCGGGGCGCTCCCTGAGGTACGTCACCAGGGAGAGCATCCGCCGGGTCTGGTCGATGGCGCTCGTGGGCCTGACCGGTTTGCCTGCCACAGTGTCGCTCCGTTCCCCCTCAGCCCCTGGCCACGGCACGCAGCCGGTCCAGCACGTCCGCCCGCAGCTCGGCCGGCTCCACGACCACCACGTCCGGCCCGAACTCCACCAGCCAGGCGTCCAGCCCGTGCCCGTACGGGATGTCCAACTCGTCCCAGCCGTCCCCGAGTTCCCGCACGGCGGTGGCCTTCGCCCGAAGGGGGTAGCCGGCGTCCGCGCGCAGCCGGATCCGCGCGGAGCGGTCGGCGCTCTCGCCCGCCCAGCTCGCCACGGTCTCGCGCACGGTGACGACGTCCGGGACGGGCGCGGTGAAGCCGCTGCCCCGGGAGCGGACCCGGCCGGTGATCCTGGAGAGCCGGAAGACCCGCTCGGCGCCGCGGTCGCGGTCGAAGCCGGCCAGGTACCAGTGGCCGCGCCAGCACTCCAGCGCCCACGGCTCGACATGCCGGGTGCCTGGCTGGGCGGCGTTGGCCTTGCGGTAGTCGAAGACGACCGGCCGGCGGTCGCGGCAGGCCAGCATCAGCGGCTCGAAGGCGGCCTCGTGCACCGGGATACGGGGCTCCAGCGCACTGTGCGCCTCGTAGGGGTCGACGTCCTCGGGCAGTCCGGCCGCGCGCAGCTTCTGCAGGGCGCCGCTGGCCGCCCCGGCCAGCCGGGCCTGCTGCCAGACCTTGGCGGCCAGACCGAGCGCCGCGGCCTCCTCGGCGTCCAGGGTGATGGGCGGCAGCCGGTTGCTGTCCCGGCGGGCCAGATAGCCGACCTCGCCGTCCAGGCTCTCGACGGTCTCGATGACCAGCCCGAGCTCACGCAGGTCGTCCTTGTCCCGCTCGAACATGCGGTTGAAGGAGTCGTCGGACGCGGCGGCGCCCTTCTCGGCCCCCGAGCCGACGCCTCTGTCACGGCCCGAGGCCACGCTCCTGTCGCGGCCGGAGGCCTCGACGTAGGCCTCGATGGACTCCCGCAGCTCGCGCTTGCTCAGCGGCCGCCGCGTCCCGAGCAGGCACAGCGCCAGGTTCATCAGCCGCTCGGCCTTGGCAATGGCCATCGACGCCCTTCACCTTCCCTATGGTCCTTACGACCGATGACCGTACCGCCCCGCGGCGTACGGACAAAAGCCGAGGCCCACGCCCGAACAGGCATGGGCCCCGGATGATCGGATCCCGCGCGGATCCGGTGCGGGACGATCAGACCGCGACCAGGTCGCAGACGAAGATCAGCGTCTCGCCGGGCTTGATCCGGCCACCCGCGCCGCGGTCGCCGTAGGCCAGGTGCGCCGGGATGGTCAGCTGGCGGCGCCCGCCGACCTTCATGCCTTGAACACCCTGGTCCCAGCCGGCGATGACCTGGCCGACACCGAGCTGGAAACGGAGCGGCGTACCGCGGTTCCAGGACGCGTCGAACTCCTCACCGGTGGAGAAGGCCACGCCGACGTAGTGGACGGAGACGGTGTCGCCCGCCTTGGCCACCGGTCCGTCGCCCTCCCAGATCTCCTTGATCTCGAGGTCCGCCGGGGGCTCGCCGCCCGGGAAGTCGATCTCGGGCTTCTCGATGCTCACGTGCTTCTCCTGCTCATCTACAACAAGACAACCTGAACAGTCTTGCATCCCCGCCGGGTGCGCCCGCGCCGGGAGACTGCTGCGCGGTGCTACATCGCCGCCAGGATGTCCACCGTGAAGACCAGCACGGAGTCCTTCTTGATGCCGCTGTTGGGGGGCGGGTTGTCGCCGTAGCCCAGGGCCGGCGGGACGACGACCAGGACCCGGCTGCCGACCTTCTTGCCGGCCAGTCCTTCGGCCCAGCCCTTGACGACCTGCTGCAGGGAGAACGAGGTCAGCGAGTCGCGCTTGTACGTCGAGTCGAACTCCTTGCCGTCCGCCCACAGCACGCCCTTGTACTGGACGAGCACGGTGTTCTCCGGCTTGACCACGGGGCCGTCGCCCTCGATCACGTAGTCGGCCACGAGCTTCGTGGGCGCGGCCTTCTTGGGCACGGTGATGGACGGAGCGGCGCCGTCGGTGTTGGTGCCGACCTTGGGCAGGTCCGCGTTGTCCTGGGCGACCGTCCTGCCCTTGGCCGAGCTCTTGGAGTTGAACGTGTCCTGGAGGTCGACGACGAACACCAGCGTGTCGGTGCCCTTGATCCCGGCCTGGGCGTTGCCCTGCGTGCCGTATCCCCAGGTGGGCGGCACGGAGAACAGGACGCGGCTGCCCACCTTCTTGCCGGCGAGGGCATAGCGCCAGCCGTCGATGATCGTGCCCTGGGCGAGCTGGATGACCAGGGGGGCCTTGCGGTCGTAGGAGTTGTCGAAGAGCTTCGCCGTGTCCCAGATCTGGCCCAGGTAGTGCGCCTGGACGAAGTCGTTCTCCGCGATGGTGCGGCCGCCGCCCGCGATCACCGTCTTGACGGCGATGTCCTTCGAGGGGGCACCACTGCCCTTGGCGACGGTCGGCTTCTCGCCGAACTTCGTACCCGCGGTGATCTCCGGCAGCGGCCCGGAGACGATCTTCGGCGACGGAGCGGCGGACGGCTCGGAGGGGGACGGCGTCGCGCTCTCGCTGGCCTTGCTCGAAGCGGTCTTGTCGTTGCCGCAGGCGGCCAGGGTGACAAGTCCCGCGGGTACGGAAAGAAGAAGTGAGCGTCGGCGCACGGTGGGGGCCTCGTAATCGGTCGATCTTCTGATGGCGTGCGCGCAACTCTACGGTGTGAGCGGGGCGCCGTACGGGGAACGTACGGCGCCCGTGTGGCGTTCCGGGGCCCTCGAACCGGCATTCGCGTTTCGCCGGGCTCACATTCCGGCGATCAGCTTCTCCACCCGGTCGTCCACCGAACGGAACGGATCCTTGCACAACACCGTCCGCTGCGCCTGGTCGTTGAGCTTGAGGTGCACCCAGTCGACGGTGAAGTCCCTGCGCTGTTCCTGCGCCCGCCGGATGAAGTCGCCGCGCAGCCGTGCCCGAGTGGTCTGCGGGGGCACCGACTTGCCCTCGAAGATCTTCAAGTCGTTGCAGATCCGGGTGGCTTGGCCCTTCTTCTCCAGCAGGTAGTACAGGCCACGACGGCGGTGGATGTCGTGGTAGGCGAGGTCTATCTGGGCGACCCGCGGATGCGACATGGTCATGTTGTGCTTGGCCCGGTACCGCTCGATGAGCTGGTACTTCATCACCCAGTCGATCTCGGTGCCGATGCGGTCGAGGTCCTCGGTCTCGATCGCGTCCAGCGTGCGGCCCCACAGCTCCAGTACGCGCTCCACCGTGCCGGTGCGGATGCCGCGCCGCTCGCAGAAGTCCACGGCCTTCTCGTAGTACTCGCGCTGCACCTCCAACGCGGAGGCCTCGCGGCCGCTGGCCAGGCGCACCTTGCGGCGGCCTGTGATGTCGTGGCTGACCTCGCGGATCGCCCGGATCGGGTTCTCCAGGGTCAGGTCGCGCATCACCGTGCCCGCCTCGATCATGCGCAGCACCAGGTCGGTCGCGCCCACCTTGAGCAGCATCGTCGTCTCGGACATGTTGGAGTCGCCGACGATGACGTGCAGCCGGCGGTAGCGCTCCGCGTCCGCGTGCGGCTCGTCGCGGGTGTTGATGATGGGCCGCGAACGGGTGGTCGCCGAGGAGACGCCCTCCCAGATGTGCTCGGCCCGCTGGCTCACGCAGTACACCGCCCCGCGCGGGGTCTGCAGGACCTTGCCCGCCCCGCAGAGGAGCTGCCTCGTGACCAGGAACGGGATGAGGATGTCCGCGAGGCGGGAGAACTCTCCGTGCCGTGCCACCAGATAGTTCTCGTGGCAGCCGTAGGAGTTGCCCGCCGAATCGGTGTTGTTCTTGAAGAGGTAGACGTCGCCCGCGATTCCCTCCTCGTGCAGGCGTCGTTCCGCGTCCACCAGGAGTCCTTCGAGAATGCGCTCGCCGGCCTTGTCGTGGGTGACCAGTTCGATCACATTGTCACACTCGGGTGTCGCGTATTCCGGGTGTGACCCCACATCGAGATAGAGCCGGGCGCCGTTTCGCAGAAAGACATTGCTGCTGCGGCCCCATGACACGACACGGCGGAAGAGGTACCGCGCCACCTCGTCAGGCGACAGGCGGCGCTGTCCCCTGAACGTGCACGTGACGCCGTACTCGTTCTCCAGCCCGAAAATGCGGCGGTCCATGACTGAACATTACGCCCGATCCTCTGCGCTCAAACGAGGTTCGGCAGCACGATTTGGATCATTTTCCGATGAAGCGGCAACCACCGCCCCTGCGGCGGGAGCTGTGAGGACCCGCCCGGTGAGCAGCAACACCAGCAACGACACGGCCCCGGCGGCGCCCGGCACCGCGAAGCCCCACAGCGCGCCGCCCTCCTGGACCACCGGGCCGGCGACACCCGTTCCGACGGACGCGCCCACGGTGAACGTCGTCACCAGCCAGGAGAAAGCCTCCGTCACGGTGCCGGCCGGAGCGTGCCGGTCCACGATGATGAACGCGCAGGCGATGCACGGCGCCAGGAACACCCCGGACAGCACCGTCAGCGCCACCATCGGCACCGCTCCGGGCATCAGCATCAGCGGCAGGTAACACACCGCCAGCAGACCGACCAGCAGCCGCAGTCGCCGTTCGGGCGCGCCCGCCCACTGGCGGGCGCCGTAGACGGTGCCGCCGACCAGCGCGCCCAGCCCCAGGGCGGCCATCAGCCAGCCGTACACCGCGTCACCGCCGTGGTCGTCGGCATAGGGCACCGCCGCCACCGTGATGGAGCCCATGGCGACACCGACGAAGAGGAACGCGCCGAGCAGCGCCAGCAGACCGGGCGAGCGCAGCGCGCCCAGCCAGTGCGCCTCCCGCGGCTCCGAACGCCAGGCCCGCGAAGGGGGCGAGACGACCACGGACAGCGCGCCCAGCACCCCGATGCCGTTCAGCACCACCAACGCCGTCGGCGCCGACCACAGCGAGACGCAGAGGGTCACGAGCAACGGGCCGACGGTGAACATCACTTCCTGTGCCACGGCGTCCATCGCGTACGCGGTGTGGACCTGGTCGTTCCTGCGCAGCACCGAGGGCCACAGGGCCCGCAGACCGCCCTCCAGCGGCGGCGTGAAGAGCCCGGCCGCGGCCACGGAGGCGTACGCCAGGGCGGCCGGCTGCGTGCCGGTCAGGGCGAAGGCCGTCATCGCCAGGGCCGCGGCGAGCGCGGCGGGCAACTGGACGCGGGGCTGCCCGTACAGGTCCACCAGGCGCCCGAGCACGGGCTGGCCCACCGCGTTGGCCACGCCGTACACCGCCGCCAGCGCTCCCGCGAGACTGTACGTGCCGCCCTCCGCCCGGACGAACAGCACGATGGCGATCGCCGCGGTGGCGTTGGGCAGCCGCCCCACGAGCGTGCCGGACAGCAGCCGGGCGGCATGCCTCGCTTTGAGGATCTCCAGGTATCCCCCGAACCCCACAGCCATCGCCCCGCCTTCCGCCGGTTCGCCCGAGGTGCTGGAGCAACCTCCGGTGTTACGTATAACGTACTCGGTCATACGTACCATGTGCGCTGTTCACCAGTCCAGACGAAGGAGCGTCCCCGCGGTGGCCCGAAGCAGCACGCGCCCCACCAGCCGTGACGTCGCCCACGCCGCCGGGGTGTCCCAGGCCGCCGTCTCCCTGGTCCTCGGCGACAAGTGGCGCGGCCGGGTGTCGCAGGCGACCGCCGAACGGGTGCGCCGGGCGGCCGAGGAACTCGGCTACCGGCCCAACCTCGCCGCCCGCAACCTGCGCCTGGGCCGCACCCGGACCGTTCTCCTGGTCGTCCCCGTGCTGACCACCGAGTTCTTCGCCGGCGTCTACACCGGCGCCGCCCGCGTCGCCGCCGAGCACGGCTTCGGCGTCGTGCTCTACCCCTCCCCCGAGGGCATCGGCCCGGCGCGCAACCCCTTCGCCTCGGCCCAGGCCGCGCTGGACGGCGTGATCGCCTCCTCCATGGCCGCCGACGCGCTGACGGCGATCCGCGGCGACCAGCTTCCGCTGGTCATGCTGGACAGCGACCCCGCGGGCAGCCTGGGCGCCGCGACCGTCAACCTGGACATCGCCGACGGCGTACGCCAGATCGCCGACCATCTGCTCGGGCTCGGCCACCGGCGCTTCCTGCACCTCGCGGCGGACGTCGCCTCCTGGACCTTCGAGGTGCGGGCGAGGGAACTCGGCGCCCGGCTGGGCGCGGTGCCCGGCACCTCCGTGCGCACCACCCGCGCCCCCATCTCCATCGAGGACGCCAGGGCCGCCACCGAGGCCGCCCTGAGCGCCCCCGGGCCCCGGCCCACCGCGCTGGTCTGCGACGACGACAAGCTCGCCGCCGGCGCGTACAAGGCCCTGCGCCGCCTCGGCCTGCGCGTGCCCGACGACGTCTCCGTCACCGGCGTCGACGACCTCGCCCTCGCCACCGCCATCGACCCCGAGCTCACCACCGTGCGGCTGGACGCCGAACTGTTCGGCGAACGGGGCATGCACGCCCTGCTGGCCGTCCTGGAGGGCCGCGCTCCGGACGGCGGGGACATCCCGGTGGAGCTCGTGGTACGGGGCTCCACGGCGCCGCCCAGCCCCTCCTGAAGCCGTCCAGCCCCCTGAAACGCCCGGTGCCCCGGCCCACTGGAGGGCCGGGGCACCCGGGAACGGGGCTACGGAGGTCGGGACTACTTCTCCTCGGAGCCGTCCTCGTCGGCGCTCTCCGCCTCGGTCGCCGCGCCGTCGGCCTCCAGCAGCCGGGCCAGCTGACGGCCCACGATGCGCTTGAACTTGCGCTTCTGCGGACGCGTACGGTCCAGCACCGCCACCTCCAGGCGCTCGGCGGGGATCTCCCGCTCGCTGCCGTTGGTGTCGCGGGACAGGGCCTGCACGGCCAGCTTCAGCGCCTCGGCCAGGGACATGCCGTCCCGGTGGCGCTGGTCCAGGTAGCCGCTGATCTGCTCGGCGTTGCCGCCGACCGCGACCGAGCCGTGCTCGTCCACGATCGAGCCGTCGTGCGGCAGCCGGTAGATCTGGTCGCCGTCCGGGGTCTCCCCCACCTCGGCGACCACCAGCTCCACCTCGTACGGCTTCTCCGCGGCGCTGGAGAAGATCGTGCCCAGCGTCTGGGCGTAGACGTTCGCCAGGCCGCGGGCGGTCACGTCGTCCCGGTCGTAGGTGTAACCGCGCAGGTCGGCGTAGCGGACGCCGCCGATGCGCAGGTTCTCGTACTCGTTGTACTTGCCGGCCGCCGCGAACGCGATCCGGTCGTAGATCTCGCTGAACTTGTGCAGCGCGCGGGACGGATTCTCGCCGACGAACACGATTCCGTCGGCGTACTGCAGCACGACCAGGCTGCGGCCACGGGCGATGCCCTTGCGGGCGTACTCCGCCCGGTCGGCCATGGCCTGCTGAGGTGAGACATAGAACGGCGTCGACACCGGTTATCCGTCCCTTTCTGTAGAAGTCACTGGATCACCCCGGACAAGAAGAACCGGCGCCGGGCTACAGCAGCGCGGCCCGAGGGCCGTCCGGCTGCTCCAGGCGCCGCTGGAGCACCAAGCGGGCGATCTCGGAGCACTCGTCCTCGGTGAGCCGGCGGAATCCGTCCTCGGTGATCACGGTGACGATCGGATAGATCCGGCGGGCGACATCGGGACCACCGGTCGCCGAGTCGTCGTCTGCCGCGTCGTACAGGGCCTGGACCACCAGCGTCGTGGTCTCGGCCTCGGTCAGGTCATCCCGGTAGAGCTTCTTCATCGCGCCGCGCGCGAAGATCGAGCCGGAGCCCGTGGCCGCGTAGCCGTATTCCTCGGAACGGCCGCCCGTCACGTCGTAGGAGAAGATCCGGCCCTTGTCGCGGTCCACGTCGTACCCCGCGAAGAGCGGGACCACGGCCAGCCCCTTCATGGCCATGCCCAGGTTGGAGCGGATCATGGTCGACAGCCGGTTCGCCTTGCCCTCGAGGGAGAGCCGCGTTCCCTCGACCTTCTCGAAGTGCTCCAGCTCCAGCTGGAACAGCTTCACCATCTCCACCGCCAGACCCGCGGTGCCGGCGATGCCGACCGCCGAGTACTCGTCGGCCGGGAACACCTTCTCGACGTCCCGCTGCGCGATCATGTTCCCCATGGTGGCGCGCCGGTCACCGGCCAGGACGACGCCGCCGGGGAAGGCCACCGCCACGATGGTGGTCCCGTGCGGCGCCTCGATCACCCCCTGGGTCGCCGGCAGCTGCCGCTTGCCCGGAAGCATCTCCGGCTGGTGCTCGGCGAGAAAGTCCATGAACGAGGAGGACCCGGGCGTCAGGAAGGCGGCCGGCAGACGCCCGGTGCTACGAGTGTTGGCTTCCACACGTTTCCTTCCAGGTGGTCGGCAGCTCGGTCCACCGCTTCGGGATCGTCCCTCAACTGGCCGAGGCCGGAGTTGCAGTTGATGCACATTACGCCACGGACCCTACCCGTCTCGCGGGGGTGATCCACATGAAGAACGCAAGCCCTGGGGCGGTTCGCCGGAGCCTGACACCGGGCGCCCGCGCGACGGCCGGTGCCCGGAAACGAAGGCCGCGCGCGGCGCGGTCCCACCGCACCGCACGCAGCTCCTCGTCAACCGGCTCGTCCGTCACCGTCACCGCTTCTCAGGCGCTCACTGACCGCCCTTTTGCACGAAGGAGCGCACGAAGTCCTCGGCGTTCTCCTCCAGGACGTCGTCGATCTCGTCGAGAACGGAGTCCACGTCGTCGCTCAGCTTCTCGTGGCGTTCCTTGAGGTCGTCCGCAGCCTGCGCGTCCTGGGACTGCTCCTCGACCTCCTCGGTGGAACGCGTGGCCTTCTGCTGTCCGCCGCCGGTGTCCTTCGTTGCCATAACCCTCACCCCGCTCAGTTCGCCCGACATGGTCGGCATTACGGCCGATCGGTGATGTTCCGACCCTACAAGCCGGGTCCGACATCGGCCCCGCACTTTCTCCAACGTACGAGGGCCACCTCGATGATTCCCGGCACCGGGGATTTCCACCCTGCACGGCCGGCCCGGTCCAAGATCCGCTCAGCCGCCGGAAAGCACCCTGACCAGGTCTTCGGCGGTACGGCAGCGGTCGAGGAGCTCCTTGACGTGATTACGCGTTCCGCGAAGCGGTTCCAGGGTTGGGACGCGCTGCAGCGAGTCCCGGCCCGGCAGATCGAAGATCACCGAGTCCCAGGAGGCCGCGGCGACGTCGTCGGCGTACTGCTCCAGGCAGCGGCCGCGGAAGTACGCGCGCGTGTCCTCCGGCGGCTTCCTGCGGGCCCGGTCCACCTCGGTCTCGTCCAGCAGGCGCTTGATGCGTCCGCGGGCCACCAGGCGGTTGTACAGGCCCTTGTCGGGGCGTACGTCCGCGTACTGGAGGTCGACGAGGTGGAGGCGGGCGGCGTCCCAGTCGAGGCCGTCACGTCGCCGGTAGCCCTCCATGAGCTCCCGCTTGGCGACCCAGTCCAGCTCGCCGGCCAGGCTCATCGGATCGTTCTCCAGCCGGTTGAGGGTGTCCTCCCAGCGGGACAGCACGTCCTTGGTCTGCTCGTCGGCGTCCGCGCCGAACCGCTCCTCCACGTACTTGCGCGACAGCTCGTAGTACTCCATCTGGAGCTGCACCGCGGTGAGCGTCCGGCCGCTGCGCAGCGTGATCAGACGCTTGAGGCCCGGGTCGTGCGAGACCTGGTGGAGCGTGCGGACGGGCTGGTCGACGGCCAGGTCAACGGCGATGAAGCCGTCCTCGATCATGGACAGGACCAGGGCGGTCGTGCCCAGCTTGAGGTAGGTGGAGATCTCCGAGAGGTTGGCGTCGCCGATGATCACGTGCAGGCGGCGGTACTTCTCCGCGTCGGCGTGCGGCTCGTCGCGCGTGTTGATGATCGGCCGCTTGAGCGTGGTCTCCAGGCCGACCTCGACCTCGAAATAATCCGCGCGCTGGCTGAGCTGGAAGCCGTGTTCGTGGCCGTCCTGGCCGATGCCGACGCGTCCCGCCCCCGTGACGACCTGGCGGGAGACGAAGAAGGGCGTGAGGTGGCGCACGATGTCCGAGAACGCGGTCTCCCGCTTCATCAGGTAGTTCTCGTGCGTGCCGTAGGAGGCGCCCTTGTTGTCGGTGTTGTTCTTGTAGAGGTGGATCGGCTGGGCGCCGGGCAGCTGGGCCGCCCGCTCCGCCGCCTCGGCCATGATCCGTTCGCCGGCCTTGTCCCACAGGACGGCGTCGCGCGGGTTGGTGACCTCGGGCGCGCTGTACTCGGGGTGGGCGTGGTCGACGTACAGCCGTGCGCCATTGGTGAGGATGACGTTGGCCAGGCCGATGTCCTCGTCGGTGAGCTGGCTGGCGTCGGCCGCCTCGCGGGCGAGGTCGAAGCCCCGGGCGTCCCGAAGCGGATTCTCCTCCTCGAAGTCCCAGCGGGCCCGGCGGGCCCGGTGCATGGCCGCCGCGTAGGCGTTGACGATCTGGGATGAGGTGAGCATGGCATTGGCATTGGGGTGGCCGGGGACGGAGATCCCGTACTCCGTCTCGATGCCCATTACTCGCCGTACGGTCATGCGGCCCTCCTTGCCCGGCGGCGCCCTCGGTCGTGGGCGGCGCTCAAGTACCGCTCGTGCCCGGGTGCCTGTGCGGTGCCCGTCCCCGCACTGCGCGACCCGGCGGTACGAAAGAGCCTAGAACGCCTTTGCGCTGGTGGGGAGATCATTTGCGTCATTGCCTGCTCCATGCGGTGGCCCCGGAAACAGCCGACTGCGGGTACCCCCTGGAGGGCACCCGCAGCCACCCTGCTTTTACAGGTACTGCCCGGTATTCGCCACCGTGTCGATGGAGCGTCCGGTGTCCGCGCCCTGCTTTCCGGTGATGAGGGTGCGGATGTAGACGATCCGCTCGCCCTTCTTTCCGGAAATCCGGGCCCAGTCGTCCGGGTTGGTGGTGTTCGGCAGGTCCTCGTTCTCCTTGAACTCGTCCACGCATGCCTGGAGCAGGTGGGAGACGCGGAGGCCCTTCTGGTTCTTCTCGAGGAAGTCCTTGATCGCCATCTTCTTGGCGCGGCCCACGATGTTCTCGATCATGGCGCCGGAATTGAAGTCCTTGAAATACAGGACTTCCTTGTCGCCGTTGGCGTAGGTGACCTCCAGGAAGCGGTTCTCCTCGGTTTCGGCGTACATGTGTTCCACCGCGGTCTGGATCATGCCCTGGACCGTGGAGTCCTTGTCGCCCGCGTGTTCCGCGACGTCCTCCGCGTGCAGCGGGAGGCGCTCGGTGAGGTACTTCCCGAAGATGTCCTTCGCCGCCTCGGCGTCCGGACGCTCGATCTTGATCTTCACATCGAGGCGGCCGGGCCGCAGGATGGCGGGGTCGATCATGTCCTCGCGGTTGGAGGCGCCGATCACGACCACGTTCTGCAGGCCCTCCACACCGTCGATCTCGGCGAGCAGCTGGGGGACGATGGTGTTCTCCACGTCCGAGCTGACACCGGAGCCGCGGGTGCGGAAGAGGGACTCCATCTCGTCGAAGAAGACGATCACGGGGGTGCCCTCGCCGGCCTTCTCCCGGGCACGCTGGAAGACCAGGCGGATCTGCCGCTCGGTCTCGCCGACGTACTTGTTCAGCAGCTCCGGGCCCTTGATGTTGAGGAAGAAGCTCTTGCCCGCCGCCTGTCCGGTGACCTCGGCGACCTTCTTGGCGAGCGAGTTCGCGACAGCCTTGGCGATGAGCGTCTTGCCGCATCCGGGAGGCCCGTAGAGCAGGACGCCCTTCGGCGGGCGCAGCTCGTGCTCCTTGAACAGGTCCGGGTAGAGGTACGGCAGCTCCACTGCGTCACGGATGGCCTCGATCTGGTTGCCGAGTCCGCCGATCTGCTCGTAGCCGATGTCGGGCACCTCTTCGAGGACGAGTTCCTCGACCTCGCTCTTGGGCACGACCTCGTAGACGTAGCCGGACCTGGGTTCGAGCAGGAGCGCGTCGCCGGGGCGGATGGTGACGTCCAGCAGCGGCTCGGCGAGCCGTACCACCCGCTCCTCGTCGGTGTGCCCGAGCACCAGGGCCCGCTCGCCGTCCTCGAGGATCTCCTTGAGGGTGACGATGTCGCCGACGCGCTCGAACTCCATGGCCTCGACCACGTTGAGCGCTTCGTTGAGCATCAGTTCCTGGCCGCGCCTGAGCTCGTCGAGCTCGACGCTGGGGCTGACGTTCACCCGGAGCTTGCGGCCACCGGTGAAGATGTCGGCGGTGCCATCCTCGTTGGCCTGCAGGAAGACTCCGAAGCCGGCCGGCGGCTGGGCGAGCCGGTCGACCTCTTCCTTGAGGGCCACGATCTGGTCGCGGGCCTCGCGGAGCGTGTTCGCAAGCCGTTCGTTCTGCGCGGAGACGCCGGCCAGGTTGGTCTGCAACTCGACGATCCGCTCTTCGAGAATCCTCGTGTGACGCGGAGAGTCGGCGAGCTTGCGGCGCAGGACGGCGATCTCCTGCTCAAGGTAGGCGATCTGCCCGGCCGGGTCGTCGGACCCGCGTCCCGGGCGGATGCCGCGGTTCATGTCGTCGTCGTGGGCTGCCACGGTCCTCACCTCCTCCAAGGGGAGCTGGACGCTTCCAGACCCTACCTGGGTGGGTGTCGATTGAAACCCCTAGATCACAAAGACTGTCGGGGTGTGTCCGATCTTCACCCTTGCGCTCTCCCTCACGCCAGGGGAATACCCACCGAACATGATTGGAAAGCGGGCAGAGGTAGGGTCAACATGTTCAACACCCGTCAGAGCTGGCCGGATTCCCGTACGGCTCGACGTGATACGGCAGGAGAGATGACCGTGCAGCAGCAGACCTCGAACGGTGGCGAGGCCCTGGAGGTCTGGATCGACCAGGACCTGTGTACCGGCGACGGCATCTGCGCACAGTACGCGCCCGAGGTGTTCGAGCTGGACATCGACGGTCTGGCCTATGTGAAGGGCCCGGAGGACGAGCTCCTTCAGGAGGCCGGAGCGGCAACGCCCGTGCCGCTTCCGCTCCTCACGGACGTGGTGGACTCGGCCAAGGAGTGCCCGGGCGAGTGCATCCATGTACGCCGCGTCGCGGACCGGGTCGAGGTGTACGGACCTGACGCGGAGTGACAACCTCGGCGCGAGGCGTCACCATTGTCTGTTTTCTCACATTTTCAGTGACTGTGGTCCGGGACGCGGTCAGATACCGCGCGCCCCGGCGTCCGTGGAGCGGACGAACGCGCCGTTCTGCCACCGCCACTTCACGTCGTCCTTGAGGTCGGGGCAGCAATTGGGCACGTCGGGCGAGGAGTAGCCGAGCAAGGTGGCGGTCACCGCGCCGTCACGGACGGCGAAGTCCGTGACCGAATACCGGTCCTTGGCCTCGACGAGGGTGGCGACCACGCGCGGCTCGGCGGCACCGGCGGCCTGGGTGAGGACGTAGACGGCGTCGGGCGGGGTGCCCATGGCGGCGTCGCAGTGCACGACGGCCACGGTCTCCGGCCGGCCATCCCCGTCGAGGTCCCCGGAGGCCTTCTTCGCCACCACGGCCCGCACCGGGCCGCAGTCGATCGGGAAGGTCACGCCGGTGGTGCTCGGGGCCGCAGCGGTGGCGGGGGCGGAGTGCGTGCGGGGGCCCTGCGGCTGGGCGGCCGTGGCCGCGCCGGGCTGCACGAGCGAGGAGAGAGCGACCACACCGGCGACCGCGGTGGCGGTGGCCATCCAGTGGATGGGGCGGGTGTGCGTGTGGGCCAGTTCCGGAACGGCGGACTGCTGCACTAGGAGCATCTCCTGCGAGGGCTGTGCCGGTGGGGGTGGCCAGCATCGTGCCACACGTCACAGTGCGGGGGGAACGGCGGGGTGGGGATCAACGCGACGGCGCCGTGGTGGAGTTCCCTGTGGTCGTCGGGAACTCCACCACGGCGCCCGTGTGTTGCGCGTGGGGGCGGGCCGCGTCAGCGGGTGGCGCCGCCGTCGGCGTTGGGGCCCTCGTAGTCCTCGCCGTAGGCGCCCTTGGCGGGGCGGCGGCGGCGCATGGGCGGCTCGACACCGTCCGCGAGCCGGCGGGCGGTGAGCAGGAAGCCGGTGTGGCCGATCATGCGGTGGTCCGGGCGGACCGCCAGGCCCTCGATGTGCCAGTTGCGGATCATCGTCTCCCAGGCGGTCGGCTCGTTGAAGCAGCCGATCTCGCGGATGGACTCCACGGTCCGGGCGAGCTGGGTGGTGGTCGCGACGTAGCAGCACAGGATGCCGCCGGGGACGAGTGCCTTGGAGACGGACTCCAGGCACTCCCAGGGGGCGAGCATGTCGAGGATGACGCGGTCGACGTCGGCGTCGGACAGGTTGTCCTGGAGGTCTCCGACGGTGAGCTGCCAGGCGGGGTGCGGGCCGCCGAAGTAGCGCTCCACGTTCGCCTGGGCGATCTCCGCGAAGTCGGCGCGGCGCTCGTAGCTGTGCAGCATGCCCTGGTCGCCGATCGCCCGCAGCAGGAAGCTGCTCAGCGAGCCGGAGCCGACGCCGGCCTCCACGACGCGTGCGCCGGGGAAGATGTCGGCGAAGGCGAGGATCTGCCCCGCGTCCTTCGGGTATACGACAGCTGCCCCGCGGGGCATGGACAGGACGTAGTCGGGGAGCAGGGGGCGCAGCGCGAGGTAGGCGACGTTGCCGGTGGTGCGGACAACGCTGCCCTCGGGTGCGCCGATCAGTTCGTCGTGCGGGAAGGAACCTTTGTGGGTGTGGAAGTTCTTCCCGGCCTCGAGCGTGAACGTGTAGTGGCGGCCCTTGGGGTCGGTCAGCTGTACCTGGTCCCCGACCTTGAAGGGCCCGCGGCGGCGGGCGGCACCGGTCGGTTCGGACATGTGACCAGCCTACCGGTCCCCGGCGGGCCCTCCGACCACGCGGAGGGGCCCGCCGGGAGCCCTACGCGGAGGCCGACGGGCGGGCCATGGCCTTGACGAAGGCGCGCTCCACGTCGGACGCGGACAGCACACCGTAGATCTCGCCGCTGTTCTCCACCACGAGGTACTCGGTGGCCGGGGCGGCGCGCAGCGCGTCCAGGAGGTCCTCGCCGGCGAGTTCGGCGGAGACGCGCATGCCGTCGGTGAGCTCCTGGGCGAGTTCGCTGGCGTAGACCCAGGGGCGGCGGTGCTCGGGTACGCCGACGATGGCGGACTCGCGGACGAGGGAGAGCGGCTCGCCGTGGCCGTCGACGACGACCAGGGCGCGGGCGCCGGACGCGTTGGCGCGGCGCAGGGCCTCGGCCAGGGAGGTGTTGGTCTCGACCGGGACGGCGCGGCGGGTGAGGGCGCGGGCGCGCAGCTCGGGGAGGTGTTCGCGCAGCCGGGCCATGCGCAGGCTGTTGCCGGCGCCGGTCCAGATGATCGCAGCCAGGATGGCGGCGAGCAGGGCGTTGGTGACGGTGCCCACGCCGACGCTGTCCTCGGCCGGGGCGCCGAGGGCGCCGGACTGGGTGACCAGGGGCAGCCCGATCAGCACGGCGACGGCGAGCGCGCGGCCGACCCAGGCGGCGGCGACGGTGCCGCTCATCGGTCTGCCGGTGATCTTCCAGACGACGGCGCGCAGCATGCGTCCGCCGTCGAGGGGCAGTCCGGGCAGCAGGTTGAAGGCGGCGACGATGAGGTTGGAGATCATCAGTCCGGCCAGCAGGACGCCGACGACCGTGCCGCGTTCGACGGGCCGCAGGGCGGCGTAGAAGACACCGGCGAGGATCAGCGAGAGCAGCGGGCCGACGAAGGCGAGGACGAACTCGCGCCCGGGGGTCTCGGCCTCCTTCTCGATCTCGGAGACGCCGCCGAAGAACTGGAGCTGGATGCGGCGGACCGGGAGCTTGAAGCGGAGGGCGGCGATGGTGTGGGCGAGTTCGTGGACGAGGACGGAGCCGTAGAAGGCGACCGCGAAGAAGAGGGCTACGAGGTAGCGGGCGGCGCCGAGCTCGGGCAGCACCCGGTCGAGCTGCCCGCCGAACACCCAGGTGATGAGCGCGGCCACGAGGAACCAGCTGGGCGCCACGTAGACGGGCACGCCGAAGGGCCGCCCCATGAGGAGCCCGCCTCTGGGCTCGCTGGGGCGCCGCGGCGGCTCCTGCCCGGCCCCGGAACGGGCCGGAGCGCGGTCGGGGTGGGGCTCGGGGCGGTCGTGGTCGCCGGTCTCGCGCGGGCGGTCGCCGGGCGCGGGGGCCGGGCTCTCGGCACGGGCGCCGGATTCACGTCCGGCGGCCGGGTCACCGCTGTGGGCGTAACCGCGCTCGGGGTGGGCGCCGTGGTGGACGTCGCCGGTGGCGGACGGCTGCGGTGCGTCGCCGGTGGCCGACGACTCCTGCGGGGCCTCGTGGGTGGCGGGAGGCTGCCGCGGGACGTCGCGGCGGGCCGACGGCCCCTGTGCGGCGTCGGTGGTGGCCGACGACTCCTGCGGGGCGTCAGCGGTCGTGGGCGGCTGCTGGGGGGCGGCGGCGGAGCGTTTCGGCTCGTCCGTCCCCTCTGCCTCCTGCGTCTCCCTCGTCGGCTCTTCCTGGCCGCCCTCCGCTCCGGTGGCGGGGGTGCCGGTCAACGGGGACGGCTCGGGCGGGGCCGCGTCGGCCGGCTCGGTGTCCGGGCCCACGGAGTCGGGGGCCGGGTCCACCGGGTCCGTGCGGCGATCTGCCGACTCGTCCTTGCCGGAACGCGGCTGTCCGCTCCCGCCGCTCACGTCCACGGTGTCCCCTCGTTCGAAGCAGTCTCCCGTGCCTGACGGCCGGAAGGTCTCGGGTCGATGGTATGCGGCCGTGACGATCGCTCATGCCCGGCACCCCAAGTGTTTTCCCCGCTTCGCGCACAACATGACCGTCCCCGGGTCACTGTCAGTGGCGGGCCGTAGGGTCTGGGGCATGGAGACGAGCACGGAGGGCGAGCCCGGCACCCCGCACAACGCCGTCGGACCGGCCCCCTCACGCAACAACGCGCCAGGGGCCGCAGAGGCGCGCCCGGCCGCACCGGCCCCGGCGGTCCCCGCGCAGGCGCCCGCCGCCGATCTCGTAACCGCGGACAGCGGTGGAACAGAGGCGCGCACGACAGCCGCCGGCCACCCCGTCGCCGGCGGCGCGGCGGCGGACTCGGTGCCGGGCGGGGACGAGCCGGCCGCGGCGCGTGGACACGGGACGGACGCGACGTCGAGCGGGCGGGCTGTCGTGCCGCCCAGGTCCTTGTCTCCCTCTCGGGCCGGGGACTTCATGCAGTGTCCCCTGCTGTACCGGTTCCGGGTGATCGACCGGTTGCCGGAGAAACCGAGTGAGGCGGCGACGAGGGGCACGCTGGTGCACGCCGTGCTGGAGCGGCTCTTCGACGCGCCCGCCGTGGAGCGGACCGCGCCGCGGGCCAAGGCGCTGGTCCCGGGCCAGTGGCAGCGGCTGCGCGAGGCGCGGCCCGAGCTGGTGGGGCTGTTCGCCGACGACGCCGACGGCGAGCGGCTGGCCCGCTGGCTGGCGGAGGCGGAGCGGCTGGTGGAGCGCTGGTTCACGCTGGAGGACCCGACCCGTCTCGAACCGGCCGAGCGGGAGCTGTTCGTCGAGGCGGAGCTGGACTCGGGGCTGACCCTGCGCGGCATCATCGACCGGGTGGACGTGGCGCCCACGGGCGAGGTGCGGATCGTCGACTACAAGACGGGCAAGGCGCCCCGCCCCGAGTACGCCGAGGGCGCGCTGTTCCAGATGAAGTTCTACGCCCTGGTGGTGTGGCGGCTGAAGAAGGTCATCCCGCGGCGGCTGCAACTGGTGTACCTGGGCAGCGGCGACGTACTGACCTACGACCCGGTCCCCGCCGACCTGGAGCGGGTGGAGCGCAAGCTGCTGGCGCTGTGGGAGGCGATCCGGCTGGCCACCGAGACCGGCGACTGGCGGCCGCGCCCCACCAAGCTGTGCGGCTGGTGCGACCACCGGGCCCACTGCCCGGAGTTCGGCGGCACTCCCCCGCCCTATCCGCTGCCGGTGAGGGCGGAGGAATCCGGCAGCACGGCGCAGGGCAGAATGGGGCCGGACTAGCGAAGGAGACTCACGTGGCCATCCGAGTCCTATTGGTCGACGACCAGCCGCTGCTGCGCACCGGGTTCCGGATGATCCTGGAGGCCGAGCAGGACATCGCGGTCGTGGGCGAGGCCGGAGACGGCCTGCAGGCCCTGGACCAGGTGCGGGCCCTTCAGCCCGATGTGGTGCTGATGGACATCCGCATGCCGCGGATGGACGGCGTGGAGGCGACCCGGCAGATCACAGGACCGGAGCGGAACGGTCCGGCGAAGGTTCTGGTGCTGACCACCTTCGACCTAGACGAGTACGTGGTGGAGGCGCTGCGCGCCGGTGCGAGCGGCTTCCTGCTCAAGGACGCGCCGGCCGACGAGCTGGTGCAGGCGATCCGGGTGGTCGCGGCCGGCGAGGCGATGCTGGCGCCGAGCATCACACGCCGGCTGCTGGACAAGTACGCCACGCACCTGCCCTCCGGCGAGGAGCAGGTGCCGGACACGCTGCACACCCTCACCGACCGTGAGGTGGAGGTGCTGAAGCTGGTGGCGCGCGGCCTGTCCAACGCCGAGATCGCCGCCGATCTGTTCGTCAGCGAGACGACGGTCAAGACGCATGTCGGGCACGTACTGACGAAGCTGGGGCTGCGTGACCGCGTGCAGGCCGCGGTGTACGCGTACGAGAGCGGACTGGTACGCCCCGGCGCGCAGTAGCGCGGCCCCGCTGACCGACTCGACGACGAAGGGCGCCCCTTCCCGGAAGACCGGGAAGGGGCGCCCTTCGTCGTGGACGTGGCTCGCGGATCAGCCGCTCACACCGCGACCGAGCTCCCACAGCTGGAGCGTCGCCGAGGAGTTGAGGGCGTACGCGGTGCCCGTGATGTTGTCGCGGGAGGCGACGTACTGCTTGCCCTGCCACAGCGGGATCAGCGGGACGTCGCTGGCGACGAGGTCCTGAATGGTCGTCAGGCTGGTGGACGCGGAGAGCCGGTCGGCCTGGCGACGGGACTGCGGGATCAGGGTGTTGCGGATGTCGCTGTTGGCGTACGGAATGTTGAGGGTGTTGCCCTTGTCGAGGAACGGCGCCAGGTAGTTGTCGGCGTCCGGGAAGTCCGGGAACCAACCCATGCCGAAGACGTCGTACTGGCCCTTCTTCTCCGCCGGGCGGAAGGTGTCCCAGGGGGTGCCCTGGATGTCGACGTCGAACAGGCCGCTGTTGTTGAGCTGCTGACGAAGGATCTCGAATTCCTTCTTGGTGGCCGGGCCGTAGTGGTCCGTCGTGTAGTGCATCGTCAGCTTCACCGGGGTGGTGACTCCGGCCTTCTCCAGCAGCGACCGGGCCTTGGTCACGTTCGGGTCGCCGTACCGGTTGAAGAAGGAGTTGGAGTGGCCAGTGATGGTGGCCGGGACCATCGAGTACAGCGGCTCGGCCTGGGTGCCGTAGACCTCGGAGACGAGTTCGCTGCGGTTGATGACCTGGGCCATGGCCTCACGCACGGCCTTGGTCTTCACCGTCGCGGCGTCGGTGTTGAAGGCCAGGTAGCGGATCTCAAGGCCGGCCGTCTCGACGATGCCGACCTTGCTGTCCTTGTTGGCGGCCGACAGCGTGCGGATCTGCTCGGGCGACATGGAGCGGGTCATGACGTCGATGTCGCCCTTGTCCAGAGCGGCGCCCATCGCGTCGGCGTCCGGGAAGGAGCGGATCTGCACCTTGTCGTTGTTGAGCTTCAACGTCCCCTGGTAATTGGGGTTCTTGGTGAAGACCGCGTCGACCATCTCGCCGCTCTTGACGTTGGCCTTCATGGTGTACGGACCGGAGCCGTCCACGGCGAAGCCGTCGCGGAGCTTGCTCTTGTCGTAGTCCTTGGGGTTGACGATGCCCGCGACGGGCGTCGACAACTTGTACGGGAAGATGGCGTCGGCCGTGTTGAGGTGGAAGATGACCTCACGGTCGCCCTGGGTCTCCACGGTGTCCACGGTGGACAGCAGTCCGGACACACCGCTGTCGGCGTTGATGGAGATGGCGCGGTCGATGGAGAACTTCACGTCGGCCGCGGTGATGGGCTCGCCGCTCGAGAACTTCAGGCCCTCGCGCAGCGTGCAGGCGTAGCGCTCGTTGCCGCTGTCCGTGAAGCCGCACTTCTCGGCCGCCTCGGGAACGGGGTCGCCGTCGCCCTTGGGCTGGACCATCAGCGTCTGCACGGTCTGGCGCAGGATGTTCCAGGTGCCGACGTCGTAGGCGTACGCCGGATCGATGGGCGCCGGGGCCTCCTCGTCAGCGGTGAACCGGTCCGTGGTGCCGACGACGATCGCGTCGCCGCTCTTGCCGCCGCTGTCGGAACCGCCGCACGCGGCGAGTACCGGCGCGAGCAGACCGACCACGGCCGGCAGCACCAAAGTCTTGCGGTTCATGCTCGAGTTTCTCCAGAGCTGTCATGTCTGTGTATCCGGCATGCAGGATGTCGCGACGGATCACAGGGGCAGGGTCGATGTTCTCGCGATGAGATTAGTCCTCCTTCGCAGGACCGTTCGCGTTCACCGGAGTTGAGTTCCCATCACGCTGCGGAACCGGGTGCGGACGGACCGGAAACCCGTCACCGGAAGGATTCGTGCAGCGTCCCACCAATCGGGACACAAGGACACGCGCGCGGCGCCCGAAAGGAGGCGGACAGCATGCTACGGGCCTCTTGTCGACCCCTTGGTGAGTGGGGAACGTCACACCCACATGTAGGGAGACGAGTACCGGAATTCGGCCATACGGCGAGCTGCGAATTCGTTCGGACATCCGCGAAGGTGTTTTTCCCGCGCGACGCGGCACGCTGGGTGAACGGTTAGCGCATTTCTGTCATCAGGCCACGCAGAAATGACAGGTCCACGTCCTCGAGGCTGGGGACGACGGTCCGCCGGAAGGCCGGGGGGATGGGGGCGACCGAGGGGACGGCGACGACCCGGCAGCCTGCGGCTTCCGCGGCGGCGACGCCGGTGGCGGTGTCCTCGATGACGGCGCACCGGGCCGGGTCCGCGCCGAGTCCGGCGGCGGCCAGCAGGTAGGGGTCGGGGTGCGGCTTGGTGCGCAGGACCTCGTCGCCCGCCACGGAGAGGGCGAAGTGCTGGGGGCCGAGCGTGGTCAGGACGCGGTCGATGATGCGGCGGTGCGAGGCGGAGACCAGGGCGGTCGGGATCCGCTGCTCGGACAGTTCGGCCAGCAGCCGTGCGGCGCCCGGCATCAGGGGCAGCGCGCCGTCGATACGGGCCTCGAAGCCCTGGTTGAGCAGGGTGGTGATCTCGGCGAGGGGGATGGAGGCGCCGGTGGCCTCGATGAGGAAGCCCGCGCTGCGGGTCATGGGGCCGCCGACGACGACATGTCTCCAGGACTCGTCGAGCGTGTGTCCGAGGGCGGCGAATACCTCCACCTCGACGTCCCACCAGAAGCCCTCGGTGTCCACCAGGGTTCCGTCCATGTCCAGGAGCACGGCCTGCAGGGCCGAGCCTTCGGCCATACGGGTTCCGAGCGCCGGTACCGTGCTGGTCATCCGCGCATACCTCCTAGAGGGGACGATCAGGCCGGTTCCCACACGGGGAACCGGCCTGCGATGGACCGATAATTGTACGACGCCCACAACGGAAACGCGCGCACGAACCGCCCGCGGCTCAGGTCCGCGGGGCCGCCCGGCCGCCCGGGGCCAGGACGGACCCGGGTCAGCGGGCGTTGAAGTACTTGGCTTCCGGGTGGTGGATGACGATGGCGTCGGTGGACTGCTCGGGGTGGAGCTGGAACTCCTCGGAGAGGTGGACGCCGATGCGTTCGGGACGCAGGAGATCGGCGATCTTGGCGCGGTCCTCCAGATCGGGGCAGGCTCCGTAGCCGAGGGAGAAGCGGGCGCCCCGGTACTTCAGGGCGAACATGTCCTCCATGTCGGCCGGGTCCTCACCGCCGAAGCCCAGCTCGGCACGCACGCGGGCGTGCCAGTACTCGGCGAGCGCCTCGGCCAGCTGCACGGACAGCCCGTGCAGCTCCAGGTAGTCGCGGTAGGAGTCGGCGGCGAACAGCCGCGCGGTCTCCTCGCCGATCCGGGAGCCGACGGTGACCACCTGGAAGCCGACCACGTCCTGCTCCCCCGACTCCTCCGGGCGGAAGAAGTCCGCCAGGCACAGCCGGCGGCCGCGCCGCTGGCGGGGGAAGGTGAAGCGGGTGCGCTCGTTGCCCCGCTCGTCCAGGATGATCAGATCGTCGTCCTTGGACACGCAGGGGAAGTAGCCGTAGACCACCGCGGCCTCCAGCAGGCTGTCCGTCTGGAGCCGCTCCAGCAGGCCGCGCAGCCGGGGCCGGCCCTCGGTCTCGACGAGTTCCTCGTAGGTGGGCCCGGCGCCGGTGCGGGCCTGCTTCAGCCCCCACTGGCCCTTGAACAGGGCGCCCTCGTCCAGCCAGGACGCGTACTCCTTGAGCTGGATGCCCTTGATCACCCGGGTACCGCGGAACGGCGGCTCGGGGACCGGGTTGTCGGTGGCCACGTCGGAGCGGACGTGCCCCTCCTCCGGGCGCTGCTCCTCCACGGCCTGGGCTGTGGCGGTCCGCACCCGCCGCTGCCTGAGTTCGGGCAGCTTCGCGCCGGGCACGCCCCGCTTGACCCCGATCAGGGCGTCCATCAGGCGCAGGCCCTCGAACGCGTCACGGGCGTAGCGGACCTCCCCGTCGTACAGCTCGTACAGGTCCTGCTCGACGTAGGCGCGGGTCAGAGCGGCGCCGCCGAGGATGACCGGGTAGCCGGTCGCCAGGCCGCGGGCGTTCAGCTCCTCCAGGTTCTCCTTCATGATCACCGTGGACTTCACCAGCAGCCCGGACATGCCGATCACGTCGGCCCTGTGCTCCTCGGCGGCCTCCAGGATCGCCGAGACGGGCTGCTTGATGCCCAGGTTGACCACGTTGTAGCCGTTGTTGGACAGGATGATGTCGACGAGGTTCTTGCCGATGTCGTGCACATCGCCGCGTACGGTCGCCAGCACGATCGTGCCCTTGCCCGCCTCGTCGGTCTTCTCCATGTGCGGCTCCAGGTGGGCGACCGCGGTCTTCATCACCTCGGCCGACTGGAGCACGAACGGCAGCTGCATCTGGCCGGAGCCGAACAGCTCACCGACCACCTTCATGCCGTCCAGCAGGGTGTCGTTGACGATGTCCAGGGCCTTGCGCGTGCTCAGGGCCTCGTCGAGGTCCCGCTCCAGGCCGTTCTTCTCACCGTCGATGATCCGCCGCTTGAGCCGCTCCTCCAGCGGCAGCGCGGCCAGCTCCTCGGCCTTGCCCGCCTTCAGCGACTTCGCCGTGGCGCCCTCGAAGAGCTGCATGAGCTTCTGCAGCGGGTCGTAGCCCTCGCGGCGTCGGTCGTGGATCAGGTCGAGCGCGGTGGTGACCTGCTCCTCGTCGAAGCGGGCGATCGGCAGGATCTTGCTCGCGTGCACGATCGCCGAGTCCAGGCCCGCCTTGACGCACTCGTCCAGGAACACGCTGTTCAGCAGGATCCGCGCGGCCGGGTTCAGGCCGAAGGAGATGTTCGAGAGGCCCAGCGTGGTCTGCACGTCCGGGTGCCGCCGCTTCAGCTCCCTGATGCCCTCGATGGTGGCCACACCGTCGCCCCGGGACTCCTCCTGGCCGGTGCAGATGGTGAAGGTCAGGCAGTCGACGAGGATGTCCTCCTCCCGGATGCCCCAGTTGCCGGTCAGGTCCTCGATCAGCCGCTCGGCGATCTCCACCTTCTTCTCGGCGGTGCGGGCCTGGCCCTCCTCGTCGATGGTCAGCGCGATCAGCGCCGCCCCGTGCTCCCGCGCCAGGGCCGTCACCCGCGCGAACCGCGACTCGGGCCCGTCGCCGTCCTCGTAGTTCACCGAGTTGATCACCGCGCGGCCGCCGAGCTGCTCCAGCCCGGCCCGGATCACGTCCACCTCGGTGGAGTCCAGCACGATCGGCAGCGTCGAGGCCGTGGCGAACCGGCCCGCCAGCTCGCGCATGTCCGCGACCCCGTCCCGGCCGACGTAGTCCACGCACAGGTCCAGCATGTGCGCGCCCTCGCGGATCTGGTCGCGGGCCAGCTCCACGCAGTCGTCCCAGCGGCCCTCGAGCATGGCCTCGCGGAACTTCTTCGAACCGTTGGCGTTCGTCCGCTCGCCGATCGCCAGGTATGAGGTGTCCTGCCGGAAGGTCACCGTCTGGTACAGGGAGGCCGCGCCCGGCTCCGGACGCGGGCTGCGCTCGACCGGGGACAGGTCACGCACCCGCTCGACCACCTGGCGCAGGTGCTCCGGTGTGGTGCCGCAGCAGCCGCCGACCAGGGACAGTCCGTAGTCGCGCACGAAGTGCCCCTGCGCGTCGGCCAGTTCCGGCGCCGTCAGCGGGTAGTGCGCGCCGTCCTTGGTGAGTACGGGGAGGCCGGCGTTCGGCATGCACGACAGCGGGATGCGCGAGTGCCGGGACAGGTAGCGCAGGTGCTCACTCATCTCGGCGGGGCCGGTCGCGCAGTTCAGGCCGATCATGTCGACGCCCAGCGGTTCCAGCGCCGTCAGCGCGGCGCCGATCTCCGAGCCCAGCAGCATGGTGCCGGTCGTCTCCACCGTGACCGACACGATCAGCGGGACCTCGTACCCGGCGGTCTCCATCGCGCGGCGGGCCGCGATGACGGAGGCCTTGGTCTGGAGCAGGTCCTGGGTGGTCTCCACGAGCAGCGCGTCCGCGCCCCCGGCGAGCAGACCCTCGGCGTTCTGCCGGTAGGCGTCGCGGATGGCGGCGAAGGTGGTGTGGCCCAGTGTCGGCAGCTTCGTGCCCGGGCCCATGGAACCCAGCACCCAGCGCGGGCGGCCGTCCACGGCGGTGCACGCGTCCGCCGCCTCGCGGGCGATACGGGCACCCGCCTCGGACAGCTCGGCGACCCGCTCGGGGATGTCGTACTCGCCCAGGGCGGTCAGGTTGGCCCCGAACGTGTTGGTCTCCACGCAGTCCACGCCGACCTCGAAGTAGGCGGAGTGGACCGAACGGACGATGTCGGGGCGGGTGACGTTCAGGACCTCGTTGCAGCCCTCCAACTGCTGGAAGTCCTCCATCGAGGGGTCCTGGGCCTGGAGCATGGTGCCCATCGCTCCGTCGGCGACCACCACACGGGTGGCGAGTGCCTCACGCAGGGCGGACGCGCGGGTCCGGCTGTCGGCGGAAGGGGTCGGCGGCAACGCGGCCATGAAGGGGCTCCCTCGGTGTGCGACGGCTGTCGGCTTTGCGCCTTGCCGTGAAGCGAGCAGGGCTCACTCCGGGGCGAGGCGCACGCCGCCAGGGTAGCCGGGACCGGCCCCTGGCGGACGCGGCGTCCACCAAGCGGACGAGGATGGCGGCCGGAAGACCCCCGGGTGGCCGGGTCGCGCACCAGGTGCCGGCCGGGCATTGGCGGGGGATCGGCGCGGACCGGTAGTGTTCGGCATTGCCGAACGGGCGCTACGGCGACAGTCGCGGCGCCGGCGGTCGAAGGGGACGGAGGCAGGACGGCGATGGCACGGAACATCCAGTCGCTCGAGCGGGCGGCCGCGATGCTGCGGTTGCTGGCGGGCGGTGAGCGGCGGCTGGGCCTGTCGGACATCGCCTCCTCACTGGGCCTCGCGAAGGGCACCGCCCACGGCATCCTGCGCACCCTCCAGCACGAGGGCTTCGTCGAACAGGACGAGGCCTCCGGGCGCTACCAGCTCGGCGCGGAGCTGCTGCGCCTGGGCACCACCTATCTCGACGTGCACGAACTGCGGGCGCGTGCCCTGGTGTGGACGGACGATCTGGCCCGGTCCAGCGGGGAGAGCGTCTACCTGGGAGTGCTCCACCAGCACGGCGTGCTGATCGTGCACCACGTCTTCCGCCCGGACGACAGCCGGCAGGTGCTGGAGATCGGCGCGATGCAGCCGCTGCACTGCACGGCTCTGGGCAAGGTGCTGGCGGCGTACGACCCGGTGGCGCACAGCGAGGCGGTCGAGGCCGACCGCAAGGCGTTCACGGACCGGACCGTGTGCGGGATCGACGGCTTCGAGCACATCCTCGACGTCACGCGCGCGCGTGGGTACGCCGCCGACGTGGAGGAGACCTGGGAGGGCGTCGCCTCCATCGCCGCCCCCATCCACGACCGGCGGCGCATGCCGGTCGGCGCGGTCGGCATCACCGGCGCCGTGGAGCGCGTCTGCCGTGACGGCGAACTGCGCCACGACCTGGTGGCAGCGGTACGCGACTGCGCCCGCGCGGTCTCCCGGGACCTGGGCGCGGGCCGCTTCTGAACCGTCCGGACCGCGGGCCTCTGCGCGTGGGCCGCTCCTGACCCGGCCGAGCTGCAGGCCTCTACGCGCGGGCCGTTTCTGACCCAGCCGGGCCCCAGACCTCTCCGCACGAGCCGCTCCTGAGCGGGCCGGGCCGCAGACCTCTGCGCGCGGGCCGCCTCTGAGCCGGGGCCGAGGCCGTCGGCGTCCGCGCGCGGGTCGCTCCTGAGCGGGGCCGGGGCGCAGGCCTCTGCGCGCGGGCCGTTTGTGACCGGGCCGCACCGCGGACCTGTGCGCGCCAGCCGCTTCCGAACCGGCCGAAGCCGCCGGCTCCGCGCGCGGACCTCTGCCTGCCGTACGACGGGGCCGGTGCGCCGCCGGACGCACCGGTCTTTGCCGTGCCCGCACGGCGGGGACCGAAGCCCTCGCGGCGGGCCGCCGCGCCCGCACGGCGAGAGCCACCGCCCCAGTACTCCCCGCCGGGCGCGGTCCGCCGGCGGTCGGAACGCACCGGCCCCGGCGGCTGTGACGGACGGTAGTGATCGTGGTTCGGATGGTGAGAGGCCTTGACGGTTGGGAAACGTGGGGCGAGACTCCCGTCCAACGGTCGGCATTGTCGAACAGCTTGCGGCAATACGCGCTACGGTGTGACAACGCCATGGGCCGGCATCGCCCTCACCCACGAGGGCGCGAGCCCCCGGCAGGAGGGACCCGGGGTTTCGGCCACCTCTGGACGAAGGACAAAGGAGTCGCGGGTGTCCAGCTCCGACATCTTCATCGGCGAGACCATCGGTACCGCCGTACTCATCCTGCTCGGCGGCGGCGTCTGCGCCGCGGTGACGCTGAAGGGCTCCAAGGCCCGCAACACCGGCTGGCTCGCCATCGCCTTCGGGTGGGGGTTCGCCGTGATGACGGCCGTGTACATCTCGGGCCCGCTCTCCGGCGCCCACCTCAACCCGGCCGTGACCGTCGCCCTGGCCATCAAGAACAGCGACTGGACGGACGTTCCGACCTATCTCGGCGGCCAGATGCTCGGCGCCGTGATCGGCGCGGCCCTGGTCTGGGTCGCCTACTACGGTCAGTTCCACGCCCACCTCACCGACCGGGAGATCGTCGGCGGCCCCGGCGCCCAGACCACCGCCGCCAAGGCGGTCGAGGCCCAGGAGAAGGGCGCGGGCCCCGTCCTCGGCATCTTCTCCACCGGCCCCGAGATCCGGCACGCCGTGCAGAACCTCGCCACGGAGATCGTCGGCACCGTCGTGCTGATCCTCGCCGTCCTCACCCAGGGCCTGAACGACCAGGGCAACGGCCTCGGCGTCCTCGGCGGTCTGATCACCGCCCTCGTCGTCGTCTCCATCGGCCTCTCCCTCGGCGGTCCCACGGGCTACGCCATCAACCCGGCCCGCGACCTCGGCCCGCGCATCGTCCACGCCCTGCTGCCCCTGCCCAACAAGGGCGGCTCCGACTGGGGCTACGCCTGGATCCCGGTGGTCGGCCCGCTCATCGGCGGCGCCGTCGGCGCGGGCATCTACAACGCCGCCTTCGCCTGACGGGCACCGCGCCGCACCGGAACGCCGTCCTCCCGCCCCATCGACCACGGACCACAGGAGCAGACAAGTGACCGACGCCCACACCGCCGGCCTCGCATCCCACGGCGAAGGGCCCTTCATCGCCGCCATCGACCAGGGCACCACCTCGAGCCGCTGCATCGTCTTCGACCGGGACGGCCGGATCGTCTCCGTCGACCAGAAGGAACACGAACAGATCTTCCCCAGGCCGGGCTGGGTCGAACACGACGCCACCGAGATCTGGACCAACGTTCAGGAGGTCGTCGCCGGAGCCATCGCGAAGGCCGGCATCACCCGCGACGACATCAAGGCCATCGGCATCACCAACCAGCGCGAGACCACCGTGCTCTGGGACCGGAACACCGGCGAGCCCGTCCACAACGCCATCGTCTGGCAGGACACCCGCACCGACGCCCTGTGCAAGGAGCTGGGCCGCAACGTCGGCCAGGACCGCTTCCGGCGCGAGACCGGCCTCCCCCTCGCCTCCTACTTCGCCGGCCCCAAGGCCCGCTGGCTGCTCGACAACGTCGAGGGCCTGCGCGAGCGCGCCGAGGCGGGCGACCTGCTCTTCGGCACCATGGACACCTGGGTCATCTGGAACCTCACCGGCGGCACGGACGGCGGCAGGCACGTCACCGACGTCACCAACGCGTCCCGGACCCTCCTGATGAACCTGCACACCATGGAGTGGGACCAGAAGATCGCCGAGTCGATCGGCGTGCCGACACGGATCCTGCCCGAGATCCGCTCCTCCGCCGAGGTCTACGGCGAGATCAAGGGCGGCGGGCTGGGCGACCTGCTCGGCGGCATCCCGGTCGCCTCCGCGCTCGGCGACCAGCAGGCGGCCCTGTTCGGCCAGACCTGCTTCGCCGAGGGCGAGACCAAGTCGACGTACGGCACCGGCACCTTCATGGTGATGAACACCGGCGACAAGATCATCAACTCCTACAGCGGACTGCTGACCACCGTCGGCTACCGGATCGGCGACGACAAGCCGGTCTACGCCCTGGAGGGCTCGATCGCCGTCACCGGCTCCCTGGTGCAGTGGATGCGCGACCAGATGGGCCTGATCTCCACCGCCGCCGAGATCGAGACGCTCGCGCTCTCGGTCGAGGACAACGGTGGCGCCTACTTCGTCCCGGCCTTCTCCGGCCTGTTCGCCCCGTACTGGCGCTCCGACGCGCGCGGTGTCATCGCCGGCCTGACCCGGTACGTGACCAAGGCGCACCTCGCGCGCGCCGTCCTGGAGGCCACCGCCTGGCAGACGCGGGAGATCGCGGACGCCATGACCAAGGACTCCGGAGTCGAGCTGACGGCGCTGAAGGTCGACGGCGGCATGACCTCCAACAACCTGCTGATGCAGACACTCTCGGACTTCCTCGACGCACCCGTGGTGCGCCCGATGGTCGCCGAGACCACCTGCCTCGGCGCCGCCTACGCCGCAGGTCTGGCCGTCGGCTTCTGGAGCAGCACCGAGGATCTGCGCGCCAACTGGCGCCGGGCCGCCGAGTGGACGCCCCGCATGGACGCGGACATCCGCGACCGCGAGTACAAGAACTGGCTCAAGGCCGTCGAGCGGACCATGGGCTGGCTCGACGACGAGAGCTGACGAGAGCCGACGAGGAGCAAGAACAAGCGATGACCGGTCAGTCCACCCTGCAGTCCGTGCCCGCCCTGGGGACGGTGCCCTCCTTCGGCCCGAACCCGAGCCGTGCCGAGACCCGGGAACAGCTCTCGAAGGCCGCCTACGACCTCCTCGTGATCGGCGGCGGCATCCTGGGCATCTCCACCGCCTGGCACGCCGCGCAGTCCGGTCTCAGGGTGGCCCTGGTCGACGCCGGCGACTTCGCCGGCGCCACCTCCTCCGCCTCCTCCAAGCTGCTCCACGGAGGCCTGCGCTACCTGCAGACCGGCGCGGTGCGGCTGGTGGCGGAGAACCACTTCGAGCGCCGTGCGGTCTCCCGCCGGGTGGCCCCCCACCTGGCGAACCCGCTCACCTTCTACCTGCCCGTGTACAAGGGCGGGCCGCACGGCGCGGCGAAGCTCGGGGCCGGCGTGTTCGCCTACTCCGCGCTGTCCGCCTTCGGCGACGGCGTCGGCCACCTGCTCAGTCCGGCGAAGGCCGCGCAGGACGTGCCGGAGCTGCGCACCGAGAACCTCAGGGCCGTGGCCGTCTACGGCGACGACCAGATGAACGACGCGCGCATGGCCCTGATGACGGTCCGCGCCGCTGTCGAGTCGGGCGCGGTCGTCCTCAACCACGCCGAGGTGACCGGCCTGCGCCTCACCCGGGGCCGGGTCACCGGCGCCGAGCTGAGGGACCGGCTGTCCGGCGAGGAGTTCGGGGTGAACGCCCGTCTGGTGCTGAACGCGACCGGACCGTGGGTCGACCATCTGCGCCGCATGGAGGACCCGAACGCGGCGCCGTCCATCCGCCTGTCCAAGGGCGCGCACCTGGTGCTGAGGCGCACCTCCCCATGGAAGGCCGCGCTGGCCACTCCGATCGACAAGTACCGCATCACGTTCGCCCTCCCCTGGGAGGACATGCTGCTGCTCGGCACGACCGACGAGGAGTACGAGGGCGACCCGGCCGACGTCGCGGTCGACGACAAGGACGTCGCCCAGATACTCGACGAGGCCGCGTTCTCCGTCCGCGACCAGCAGCTCGACCGCGACCTGATCACGTACGCCTTCGCCGGGCTGCGGGTGCTGCCGGGCGGCCCCGGGGGCACCGCCAGGGCCAGGCGCGAGACGGTGGTGACCGAGGGCCGGGGCGGCATGCTGTCCGTGGCGGGCGGCAAGTGGACCACCTTCCGGCACATCGGCCGCACCGTGATGAGGCAGCTGGAGTCGCTGCCGGGCGCCCCGCTGGGCGAGGGCCTCGAACCGGTCTCCTCGCTGCCGAGGAAGCTGCCGCTGCCGGGCATCGCCAACCCGCGCGCGGTCGCCCACCGGCTCCTGGTGGACCGTCCGGCGTCCGGCCCGCGCATGGCCGCCGACACCGCCAGGCACCTGGCCACGCACTACGGTTCGCTGGCCTTCGACATCGCCCGGCTGGCCAATGAGAACCCGGAACTGGGCGAGCGCGTCCACCCGGACGCCCCGGAGATCTGGGCGCAGGTCGTCTGGGCGCGCGACCACGAGTGGGCCCGGACGACGGACGACGTGCTGCGCCGGCGTACGACACTGACGATCCGCGGCCTGGCCACGGACGAGGTGCGGGCGAAGGTGCGGGACCTCCTCGACGGTAGGTGACCCGGCCTGGCCACCATGGGGTGTTCGAAGGACTCGGACGGGGCAGTGATCCGTTCACTCCCCCGTGCAAGGGGGCTGCGGACGCCCCCGCCGAACGCCGTAAGGTTGGTGGGTCAGGCGAGGGCACGTCGGAAGGAGGCGCTGGGTGATCGAGCTCGAGGGGGTTCCCGAGCTGATCGACCCGGTCATGGTGGCCGCGTTCGAGGGCTGGAACGATGCCGGCGACGCCGCCTCCACCGCGGTCGCGCATCTGGAGAGGGAGTGGAAGGGCGAGGTCTTCGCGGCACTGGACGCCGAGGACTACTACGACTTCCAGGTCAACCGTCCCACCGTGTTCATGGACGGCGGCGTGCGCAAGATCACCTGGCCGACGACCAGGTTGTCGGTGGTGCGCGTCGGCGGGGACAAGCCGCGCGACCTGGTGCTGGTCCGCGGCGTCGAACCGTCCATGCGCTGGCGCTCGTTCTGCAACGAGCTGCTCGGCTTCGCGCACGAGCTGGGCGTGGAGCTGGTCGTCATCCTGGGCGCGCTGCTCGGCGACACCCCGCACACGCGTCCGGTCCCGATCAGCGGGACCACGTCGGATGCGGATCTGGCCCGCCGCATGGACCTGGAGGAGACCAAGTACGAGGGGCCGACGGGCATCGTCGGAATCCTCCAGGAGGCCTGCACGCACGCGGGTGTCCCGGCCGTGTCGCTGTGGGCGGCGGTCCCGCACTACGTGTCCCAGCCGCCGAATCCGAAGGCGACGCTGGCCCTCCTGAACCGTCTGGAGGACCTGCTCGACCTGCGCATTCCGCTGGGTGAGCTGCCGGAGGACGCGCGTGCCTGGCAGGTGGGCGTGGACCAGCTCGCCGCCGAGGACAGCGAGGTCGCGGAGTACGTCCAGACGCTGGAGGAGGCCCGCGACACCGCCGAGCTGCCCGAGGCGTCGGGCGAGGCGATCGCCCGTGAGTTCGAGCGGTATCTGCGCCGCCGGGACGGCGGCGGCCCGTCGCCGGGCGGCCATGCCACGGCGGACGGCGGCGACGGCGGCTCGTATCTGCGGGACGGCTCCGGTGGCCGGTCCCGGCCGCCGCGACCGCCTAAGGCGGAGTCGGACGAGGGCGACGCCGGGAACGACTCGTCGGAGGAGTGAACGGATCAGGGGCGGTGCGCTTGGTGCGCACCGCCCCTGATGCCGTGTCGGGCCGTCCGGGTCAGACAGCCACGCCCAGCAGGGCGTCCACGGCACGCGAGACGAGGCCGGGGGCGCCGGTGTCCTCTCCGCCACGCTCCTGCTGAAGGGCCGCCCAGCGGTCGACCGCGGCGAGAGCCGCCGGGGCGTTCAGATCGTCGGCGAGGGCGTCGCGGATCTCCTCGACCAGCGCGTCCGCGGACGGACCGTCGGGCCGGGAGACGGCCGAGCGCCAGCGGTCCAGACGCTCGACGGCGTCCCGGAGCACCTGGTCGGTCCACTCCCAGTCGGAGCGGTAGTGGTGGGCGAGGAGCGCGAGGCGGATCGCGGCGGGGTCGACGCCGTCGCGCCTGAGCTTCGACACGAAGACGAGGTTGCCCTTGGACTTCGACATCTTCTCGCCGTCGAGGGCGACCATGCCGGCGTGGACGTACGCCTTGGCCATGGGGAACTCGCCGGTGAGCACCTGGGCGTGCGAGGCGCCCATCTCGTGGTGCGGGAAGGCGAGGTCGGAGCCGCCGCCCTGCACATCGAAGCTCATGCCGAGGTGGTCAAGGGCGATGGCGACGCACTCGATGTGCCAGCCGGGCCGGCCGCGGCCGAGGGAGCCGCCGTCCCAGCTCGGCTCGCCGTCGCGGGCAGCCATCCACAGCATCGGGTCGAGCGGGTTCTTCTTGCCGGGGCGGTCCGGGTCGCCGCCGCGCTCGGCGGACAGCAGCCGCATGGCCGCCGCGTCCAGGCGGGAGACCTCGCCGAAGTGGGGGTCGGACTCGACGGAGAAGTAGACGTCGCCCTCGAGTTCGTAGGCCGCACCCAGGTCACGCAGTCTCTCGACCAGCGGGACGATGCCGGGTATGGCCTCCACGGCGCCGATGTAGTGCCGGGGCGGCAGCATCCGCAGGGCCGTCATGTCCTCGCGGAACAGCGCGGTCTCCTGCTCGGCCAGCTCCACCCAGTCGACGTCGTCGCGCTGCGCCCGCTCCAGCAGGGGATCGTCGACGTCGGTCACGTTCTGGACGTAGTGCACCTGCCGCTTGGTGTCGAGCCACACGCGCTGCACGAGGTCGAACGCGTTGTAGGTCGCCGCGTGCCCCATGTGGGTGGCGTCGTACGGCGTGATGCCGCAGACATAGATACGGGCGACGGGGCCGGGGTCGAGAGTGACCAGACCACCGGTCGCGGTGTCGTGGATCCTGAGGTCGCGGCCCTCACCAGGCAGGGCGGGGACTTCGGAAGCGGGCCAGGCATGCATGTCATGAGCGTAACCGGACCGCGGTCCCGTCTTCGAACCGGACCACCCCGAAAGGTGGTCGGCCCATCCGCTCTCGGCCAGTCCCCCTCTGCTTTCAGACAGGCGGCCACGGGATCGCCGGCCAGTCCCCGGCCGGCTCCGGGTGGGCGCCTGAGGTGAGCAGTGCGGTCACCCGTGCCCGGGTCGCGTCGAGTTCGGCCGGGGTGATCAGGGCGGCCAGCCGGGCCGCGAGCGCGGCGCCGTCGCTGAGGGCCTCCCGCAGCACCTCGAGGACGGCCAGGACCTCCGGCGGCAGGGGGTCGCCCGCCCAGCCCCACAGCAGGGTGCGCAGCTTGTTCTCGACGTTGAAGGTGACGCCGTGGTCGATCCCGTAGAGGTGCCCGTCGGTGGTCGGCAGCAGATGGCCGCCCTTGCGGTCGGCGTTGTTGATCACCGCGTCGAGGACGGCAAGACGGCGCAGCCGCTCGTCGTCGGCGTGCACCAGCAGGGCCGTACGCCCCTCGCCGACCTCGGCGAAGCCGATCGCCTTCCACCCCGGGCCGGGTTCCTCGGCGTCCAGCAGCGCGAGCAGCTCGGCCTCGGGGGTCGCCTCGATCCACAGCTGGACCATGCCCTCGCCGTACGGGCCGTCGCGCAGCACGGTGGGCGGCACCAGGGACCAGCCGGTCGCCTCGGAGACCTCGTACGCCGCCACCTCGCGCGCGGCGAGGGTGCCGTCGGGGAAGTCCCACAGCGGCCGCTCACCGGCGACCGGCTTGTACACGCAGGACGCCTCACGGCCGTCCAAGGCGACCGTGCAGAACAGTGCCGCGTTGGAGGCCTCGCGGATGCGGCCGCGCACGGTCAGCTCACCGTGGGCGAGCAGTTCGGCGGCCTCGGCGCCGGGCGTCACGCGCCGCGGCGGTATCCGTTCTGGCGCGGACATACGTGTCCTTCCGGGTCGAGCGGGAGACTGCACAGCGGGCACGGCGGCCGCCCGGCGTTGACGACGTCGAGGGCGCGCTTGGCGAAGGCCCTCGCCTGCGCGCCGGTGAGCCGGACCCGCAGCATCGGGGGGCCGTTCTCCTCGTCCTGGAGCAGCCGCTCCTCGGCCTCGGCGAGGTCCTCCTCGGACTCCGCGTCGAGCTCGACGAGGGCCTGCGCCTCGACGATCATGCGCTGTTCCTCGCCGTCCCAGGCGAGCGCCATGGTGCCCACCCGGAACTCCTCCTCGACGGGAGTGTCCAGCGGGTCGCTGTCGGCGATCTCGGTGGGCGCCATGGCGGGCACGGAGGCGCTGCCGCCGCTGCGGCGCAGCACCTCGTCCAGCAGTTCGTCCATGCGCTCGGCGAGCGCGGCGACCTGGGTCTTCTCCAGGGCCACGCTGGTCACCCGGGGGCCCGCGGCGGCCTGGAGGAAGAACGTACGGCGCCCGGGCAGCCCGACCGTGCCGGCCACGAAGCGGTCCGGGGGGTCGTAGAGGAACACCTGACGGGACACGTCCTGTCTCCATGGGAATCGTGAGTACGTCTGAATGGGGAAGTCGAGGGCGACCGCTTCACCCTACTGCGGCCGACGATCACGGTGCGCCCGCGCCGCCCCCGACCGGTGCGTCGCCGCCTTCCTGCTCCTCGCGCGGTGCCAGGGACGCGAAGTCCCCGGTGTCGCCGAGCCGCACCAGGAAGGGCCGCAACCGGGTGTAGCGGATCGCGGTGACGGAACAGGGTTCGACGGAGATCCTCTGGAAGAGGTCCAGATGAAGTCCGAGCGCCTCCGCGACGAGGGACTTGATGATGTCACCGTGGGAGCACATGAGGTAGACGGCGTCGGCGCCGTGGTCGCGCTCCACGCGCGCGTTCCACTCGCGCACCGCCTCGGCGGCGCGGGTCTGCATCGCGCGCATGGACTCGCCGCCGGGGAACGCGGCGGCCGAGGGGTGCGCCTGCACCACCTCCATCAGCGGCTCGTCCTTGAGTTCGGCGAGCTTGCGGCCGGACCAGTCGCCGTAGTCGCACTCGCCGATCCGCTGGTCCGTGTGCGCGGTCAGTTCCGGCCGGGAGTCCAGCAGCGGTCCCACGGTCTCCCGGCAGCGCTGGAGCGGACTGGTGACGACTTCGGCGATCGGCAGTCCGTCGAGCCGCCCCGGCAGCGCCGCGGCCTGTGCGGTGCCGCGTTCGTCCAGGGCGACCCCGGGGGTCCAGCCGGCGAGCAGCCCGGCGGTGTTGGCGGTGGAGCGTCCGTGCCTGACGAGGATCAGCGTGGGCATGCGGCCAGGGTAGGCGTACGGACGCTTCGGGTGGTGACCGGACGAAGGGAGAACACACTCTGTGATCGTCGACTGCGCCGTCTATCGCGACGGCCACCGCACATCGGGCTCCGGCGGCCTCTTTGGTGCCCTGGCCGCGGCACGGGCCGCCGGGGGTTTCGTGTGGGTGGGGCTGCACGAGCCGAGCGAGGAGGAGTTCGGCCTGGTCAGCGAGGAGTTCTCGCTGCATCCCCTGGCGGTCGAGGACGCCCTGAAGGCACATCAGCGGCCCAAGCTGGAGGTCTACGAGGACTCGCTGTTCGTGGTGCTCAAGCCCGTGGAGTACGAGCCGCGCGGCGACGCCGTCTCCACCGGCGAGATCATGATCTTCCTGGGCGACTCGTTCGTGGTGACGGTCCGCCATGGCGAGGGCGACGGGCCGGCCGCCGTGCGGCACCGTCTCGAACAGGAGCCGGAGATACTCGGCCACGGCCCGACCGCCGTGCTGTACGCGATCGCCGACGCCACCGTCGACCACTACCTGGACGTGGCCGCCGGGCTCCAGACGGACCTGGAGGAACTGGAGGCGGAGGTCTTCTCGCCGGACGGGGGCTCGCGGAACTCCGCGTCACGTATCTACGCCTTCAAGCGCCGGGTCACGGAGTTCCGGCGGGCGACGGGCCCGTTGGCGCTGCCGATGTCCCGCCTGGGCGGCACCGGCACGGGTCTGTTCAACCCTGCGGTGCCGTTCGTGGACGACCGTGCGCGGCCCTTCTTCCGGGACGTCAGTGACCATCTGAGCCGGGTCAACGACTCGGTGGAGAGCCTGGACCGGCTGGTCTCGGACGTCCTGTCGGCGCACCTCGCGCAGACCGGCGTCCAGCAGAACGACGACATGCGGAAGATCTCCGCGTGGGCGGCCATGGCCGCGGTGCCGACGATGATCGCCGGCATCTACGGCATGAACTTCACGCACATGCCCGAGCTGCGCCGCCTCTGGTCCTACCCGGCCGTGATCCTGCTGATGGCCCTTCTGGAGATGCTGCTGTACCGGCTGTTCAAACGACGGGGCTGGCTGTAGGGCCCACCGGCCGCTCGGAGACGCACACGACGTGGACGCCGGACGTGCGGAGCACCTGGCCGGGCGGAACAAGGCCGGGCGCAGGCGTAACCGGGCGGCGGCCGGCGCGTTGTTCTCCGTGACGGCCGTGGCGGGGAAGACCCCCGAGCCCCCACCACGGCCGCGAAAAGCTCCCGGACGTGCCGCCCGCCCTTGTCGCGGCGGGCGGTCACGCCAGCCCGGAGCGCTCCAGGGCCTCGGTGCCGGCCCGGAGCGAGGCGAGCCGCTCCTCCAGCGTGAAACCCGCGGGGGCGAGCGTCAGCGTGGTCACCCCGGCCGCCGCGTAGGCCTCCATGCGGTCCGCGATCCGGTCGACGGAGCCGAGCAGCGTGGTCTGGTCGATGAGCTGCTGCGGTACGGCGGCCGCGGCGGCCTGCTTGTCGCCGGACAGGTACTTGTCCTGGATCTCGGCGGCCTCCTTCTCGTAGCCCATGCGGCGGGCGAGCTGGTTGTAGAAGTTCTGCTTGCGGCTGCCCATGCCGCCCACGTACAGCGCGGTGTAGGGGCGGAAGGTGTCGGCGAGGCGGGACACGTCCTTGTCGTCGCCGACGGCCAGCGGCAGGGTCGGGCAGACGTCGAAGCCGTCCAGGGTCAGGCCGGCCTTCTCGCGGCCCGCGCGCAGGTGCTTGACGGCGGTCTCCTCCAGATGGTCGGCGGAGGGGAAGATGAGCAGCGCGCCGTCGGCGATCTCGCCGGTCTGCTCCAGGTTCTTCGGGCCGATGGCGGCGATGTAGAGCGGGATGTGCTCACGCTGCGGGTGCACGGTCAGCTTGATCGGCTTGCCGGGGCCGCCCGGCAGCGGCAGCGTCCAGTGCTCGCCGTCGTACGTCAGCCGCTCCCGCGTCATCGCCCTGCGGACGATCTCGACGTACTCGCGGGTGCGGGCCAGCGGCTTGTCGAACTTCACGCCGTACCAGCCCTCGGACACCTGCGGTCCCGACACGCCGAGGCCGAGCCGGAAGCGGCCGCCGGACAGCGAGTCCAGCGTGGCGGCCGTCATCGCCGTCATCGCGGGCTGCCGGGCGGGGATCTGGAAGATGGCCGAGCCCACGTCGATGCGCTCGGTCTGTGCGGCGACCCAGGTGAGCACGGTGGCGGCGTCCGAGCCGTAGGCCTCGGCGGCCCAGCACACGGCGTATCCGAGTTGGTCCGCCTCCTGCGCGACGGCCAGGTTGTCCGCGTCCATGCCGGCACCCCAGTAGCCGAGGTTGATCCCGAGCTGCATGCCGTTCCCCTTACCCATCAGTAACGTCCGTTGTGCGGGGAACACTAGCGCGGCCCCGCGGCCCACGGCAGTGCACGACCTGCGGTACGGCGGGTTCGCGGCGCCTGCCCGGAGGGCGGAAACCGGGTTGTCCACAGGTCACCCACGTGTCGGCCGTGGCCAGTAATCTCGCGACCATGGAGCAGAGGCATCTCGGCCGTACGGGCCTTCGCGTGTCCCGCATCGGCCTCGGCACCCTCACCTGGGGCCGGGACACCGACGAGCACGACGCCGCGGACATGCTGAAGGTGTTCTGGGAGGCGGGCGGCACCCTCGTCGACACGGCGGACGTCTACGGCGACGGACAGGCCGAGTATCTGCTCGGGCGGCTCATGGAGGGTCTCGTGCCCCGCCGTGACCTGGTCCTCTCGACCAAGGCGGGCAGCGTGCCGGACCCGGACCGGCGCTTCGACGGCTCCCGCGGCCATCTGCTGGCGGCGCTGGACGCCTCCCTCGCCCGCCTCGGCACGGACTACGTCGACGTGTGGCACGTCCACGCCTTCGACCCGCACACGCCGCTGGAGGAGACCCTGCACGCGGTCGACCTCGCCGTCGGCAGCGGCCGGGTGCGCTACGCGGGCGTCTCCAACTTCTGCGGCTGGCAACTGGCCAAGGCGGCGACCTGGCAGCTCGCGGCGCCCGGCGCCCGGACGCGGCTGGCGAGCACGCAGATGGAGTACTCGCTGCTGCAACGCGGCGTGGAACGCGAGGTGCTGCCCGCCGCGCTGGACCTGGGCGTCGGTCTGCTGCCGTCCTCACCGCTGGGCCGGGGCGTGCTGACCGGCAAGTACCGCAACGCGACACCGCCGGACTCGCGGGGCGCCTCGGAGCACCTGGCGCCGTTCGTCGAGCCGTACCTGGACGACACCGCGGGCCGCATCGTGGACGCGGTGTCCACGGCGGCGGACGGGCTGGCGGTGACCCCGCTCGAGGTGGCCCTCGCCTGGATCCGGGACCGGCCCGGCGTGGCCGCGCCGATCGTCGGCACCCGCAACGCGCAGCAGCTCACGGCCGTGCTGTCAGTGGAGGCGCTTAGTCTTCCTGACGAGATCTGCCGGGCCCTCGACGACGTGTCGGAGCCCGTGCACCGCTATCCCGATCACGACTGGAGCACGCTGTGAGCACGGAGCCGGAGACCACGGAACAGACCGGGCCTGGCACCCCGGACCCCGGGGCGGACAACGGCCCGCGCCACGACGGCCCGGTCGTGGAGGGCGGTACGCCGGGGGGCGGTGCGGAGGCCGACGCGGGCGACGGCGCGCCGGATGCCGGGGGGACGGGCGCCGCTCCGGACTCGGACGGCGGCCCGGAGGGCAACGCGGGCGACGGCGGCTTGGCGGACGACGGGCAGTCGGATGCCGAGACGGACGAGCGGTCGGACGCGGAGGAGGCCGAGCGGGCAGGCGCGGAGGACGGACTGCCCGGCACGGAGGCGGACGGGCGGGCCGACGCGTCGGCGGACGGCGCGGACGGCTCACCCGCGGACAGCGCGGGCGACGGTGGCTCCGCGGTCGACGGGCAGTCGGACGCCGGGGAGGACGGACGGGCCGGCGCGGAGGCGGGTGGCTCGGGCGGGAGGTCTGAGGCCGAGGCCGAGTTGGCGGCTCAGCGGGTCGAGCGGCAACGGATCGAGCAGCGGAAGGCCGAGCGGAAGGGGCCGATCGAGAGCGGCGGCAGGCTCAGCGGTACCGCGGCCGACCTGCTGGCCGCCGTGCGGGCCGTGGAGAGCGGTGAGAAGCCCGCGGCCACCGTCTTCGCCGAGCCCGAGCCCGCACCGCGCCGCCCGGCCCCCGAAACGGCACGGCGGCCGATGACCGAAGCCCCCGAGCCCGCCGGCGAACCCGCCGCTCCGGAGCCTCGGACCGTCGAGGCGGTGCGCCGGGTGCTGGCCCGGGGCGGCGCCCCGGAGACGCTCGCGCCGCAGGTCGCCGCGGCTCTCGGCGAGGGCGCGGAGGAGCGGCTGCATGAGGACCCCTGGCAGCTGCTGCACGTCAGCGGTGTGCGGCCGGAGCAGGCCGACGGATTCGCGCGCGCCCTGCTCGGCGCGGAGTGCGGGCCTGACGACGAGCGCCGCGGGCGGGCCTTCACCGTGTGGCTGCTGGAGCAGGCCGCCCTCGCAGGGCACACGGCCCTGGAGGCCCCGGCACTGACCGCCGCCCTGGCCAAGCGGGCGGTGCCAGATCCCGAGGTGGCCCTGAACGCCACGCTGGCGGAGGGCGAGGCCCTGGCGTTCCAGGACGCCCTGGAGGACGCCCCGGCCGCCGAGGAGGCGGACGAGGACGGCGAGCGCCCGGTGCGCGTGCTCGTCGGCCTGGAGCGGTACGCGCTCGCCGAGGAGAGCCTGGCCGACGGACTCGCCCGCCTGATCAACTCCACGCCGAAGGAAGGCGGTTCGGCCCCGGACTGGGAGCGGGCCGCCGCCTCCGCCCAGGGCTCGGCCGCCGAGTTGCTCCGCGTCGCTGCCGGGCACTGCCTGGTGCTGCACACCGGCGGGGAGGCGTCCCGCGTGGAGCCCGCGCGGCTGCTGGGCGAGGCACAGCGCCTCGGACTGCGCGCCTGGGCCGCCGCCCACAGCCCACTCGGCCGGGACGGCTTCGGGCAGCTCCTACGGCGGCTCCCGCAAGCACAGGAGGCACAGGAGTCGCAGGCACCCGCTGAGGCGTCCGCGCCCCCCGTCGCCACGGTGGCCGGACTGCTGTCCGGCGCCGAGGGCCCCGGCCGGGACAAGGACGGCTCCCTCGCCCTCGACCTCCTCGTCGTGCTCGACGCGCCCCAGCTGGACGTCGAGGCGGCGGCCCTGCTGGTGGAGTCGCTGCCGGACGGGGCGCGGCTGGTGCTGGCCGGGGATCCGACCGTGCTGTGGTCCGTGGGACCGGGACGGGTGTTCGCGGATCTGCTGGCGGCGCGGGTGTGCCCGCAGATCGCCTCGCGCGTGCCGGACCCGGGCCCGCTGGGCGAGCTGGTCTCCGGCATCGGCGTGGGCGAGCTGAACCAGGTGGCGGCGCCCGGCAAGGAGGTCGTGATCGTCCCGGTGCGGGACGCGGGCGAGGCCGTGCACCGGACCGTGCAGCTCGTCGCGGACTCGGTGCCGCGGGCGATCGGCATCCCGGCCGAGCAGACCGTGGTGATCACCCCCGGTCACGGTGGCGCGGCCGGCACGCGCGTGCTGAACGCGGCGCTGAAGGAGCGACTCAACCCGGGGCCCGGCCGCTTCGGCGGTTTCGACCCGGGCGACCGGATCGCCTACTCCCCCGCCCCGGGCCGTACGCTGCCCGGTCATGTGGTGAAGGCCGACGCCGAGGGGCTGCACCTGTCCTGTTCAGGTGCCCACGTGGTGGTCCCGAAGGAGCGGGTGGAGACACGTCTGCGGCACGGGTGGGCGCTGACCGCGCATCAGGCGGTGGGCGGCCGGTGGCCGGCGGTGGTCGTGGTGCTGCCCGGCGACGCGGCACAGGCGCTCAGCCGCCCGTGGGTCTGCACGGCGTTCAGCAGGGCCGCCCGGCATCTGTCCGTGGTGCACGGCGTGGAGCAGGCGCTCCCGCGGGCCGTCGCCGAGGTCCCGGCCAAGCCCCGTACGACCCGTCTGCCCGCCCTGCTCCGGCCTCCGGCGCAGGACCCCGGGACCCAGGAGGGGACGGCCGGCTGACCGCCCGGCACACACGACTCGGCCGCCGCGGACCCACCCGGCGCGCGGCCGGGCGGACCGGCCGGCCGCCGGTCCGCCGACGGCCTCAGCGGTCGTTCGCCTCCAGCGGTTCCAGGTCCTCGTCGTCGAGGGGCGCGTTGAAGTCGTCCTCGTCGAGGTCCTCGTCCTCATCCTCATCGAGGTCGTCGTCGAGGGGCGCGTTGAAGTCGTCCTCTTCGTCGAAGACCGCGCTGACGTCGAAGCGGCACACGACCCGTTCCGGATCGACGTGCTCGAAGGGGGCGTCCAGCCAGTCGCCCGGGTCGGCGGGCTCGTCCGCGGCGGTGACCCACAGCGTGGAGTCGCCCTCCTCCAGGCCGAACTCCTTGTGCCGGGAGGCGATCTCGTCCGGTTCGAACTCGCCGAACAGGATGCCGATCGCCCCGTGCACCGTGCCGGAGGCGCCCTCGGCGGTGCCCAGGACGGCGTCGGAGTCCGCGGCCTCCACCCGCTGCGCCTGCGCCAATAGCCGCTGCGGCTCGGCCACCGCGTAGTCGCGGCGGATCAGCACGCTGATCGCGTTCGGTTCCTCGGGACCCGTGTACGGCGGCAGCGAGTCGTCACCGGGGATCTCGAAGGGCGTGACCTCGTCGTAGCGGTCGTAGAGCAGCTCGTCGTACGCCTCCGCGGCCGCGGCCAGCTGGTTGAACGCCTCGTAGACGGCCGGGTCCTCGTCCCCCGACCGGCGTTCGACCGCGGCCAGGTGGCGGTCGAGCGCGGTCTTGACCGCCTCGGCGGCGGCGCGTACCTCGGCAGCGGTGGGCTGCGCAGCATCAGACATAGTGCAGACGCTATCCGTACCGGGCCCCAGCCCGCACAATAGATGCGATGCCGGAATACGAATTTGTCGACGTGTATGTCCCGCGCGGGGTGTCCCGCAAGGAGACGGCACGTCTGCTGACGGACCACGCCGAGTACGGACACTGGGAGTTGCACCGCCTGAGCCTGCTGCGCGACGGCAGCCGCAGGGTGCGGTTGCGCCGGCGGATCATCCGCCAGGTGCGCGCCACGTGGTGAGCTGAGGCGGCCCGAGCCACGGCGGGCCCCGCTCGACGCGAGGCCCGCCTTGTCATGCGCATAGCTGTCAGGCCGCGCCTGGCACACGGCCGTCGCCGGACTACCTGGCCGAGGCCCGTGCCCTGCGGTACAGCACGGCACCCGCGAGCAGCGCGCCCGCGCCCACCGGCAGGACGGTGCCCATCGGCAGTTCGCTGCCGGTCTGGGCGAGTTGCGCCCTGTCGGCCACGGTGACGGAATGCGCGGCCGGGTGGTGGGAGGGAGGCGTGGAGGGCGTACCAGGCGTCTCGGGAGTGCCGGGGTTTCCAGGAGTTCCCGGAGTGTCCGGCGTTCCCGGAGTGCCGGGGGTTCCGGGCGTTCCCGGGTTCCCGGGGTGACTCGGGTGACCAGGGTGGCTCGGGTGTCCCGGGTGACCAGGGTGTCCCGGGTGGCTCGGGTGACCAGGGTGCCCCGGGTGCCTCGGTGTGCCGGGCGGGACCTCCCGGTCGCCGCCGGGAGGCGTGGTGTGGCTCCCGCCGCCGTTGGCGCAGTGGTTGCCCAGGGCCGGGTTGGCCACGCCGATCACGTCGACACTGTTGCCGCAGACGTTGACGGGCACGTCGACCGGCACCTGCACCGTGTTGCCGGAGCCGACGCCCGGCGAGCCGCTGGTGCGCCCCTCGGCGTGGGAGCCGCCGTTGTTCCCGCCCGCGTGGCTGCCGCCCTGCTGGACGCAGGTGTTGCCCGCCGCCGGGTTGAGCAGCCCGACGACGTTGATCGTGTTGCCGCAGACGTTCACCGGCACGTGCACCGGCACCTGCACCGTGTTGCCGGACAGCACGCCCGGTGAGCCGGACGCGGCGCCGGACGCGCCCGCGTCGGCGTGGGCGTAACCGCTCGCCGCGGCGATCACACCGGTGGCCGCGGCCACCGTCATCAGGCCCTTGCGGGTGACCTGTCGCATGTTGCTGAATCCCTGCCTTCGACCTTCTCGAACCTTCCGGAACGCGCGGTCGCACACGTCGGAGTTCCGACGTCGGGACCGCGCCTGCATACCGGTCGGCCCCGGAGCGCATGGCGGGCGCTCCGGGGCCGACGGGTTCAGACCCCCCACGGAGTCGATGGAGTCAGACCCTCACGGGGCGGGGCACAACGTCAGTGGTTGACGCAGGTGTTGCCGAAGGCGGGGTTCAGCAGCCCGATCACCGAGATCGTGTTGCCGCACACGTTCACCGGCACGTGAACGGGCACCTGGATGACGTTGCCGGAAAGGACACCCGGGGACTGCACGGCAGCACCCTGGGCGCCCGAGTCGGCGGCGGCCATCCCGGCACCCGCGAGAACCAGTCCACCGGTGGCGACCGCGGCAGCGACGACCTTCTTGATCATTATTCCTCCTCGTTGGCAAAAGCGATCTCATGTTGCTGATCGCATCACCTGTAACGAGGAGGAACTAATCGGGATACGAGCTTATGGTCGCATTCACCCGTCCCGGTCATTCCCGCACGCACGGTCGAATACCGGGGTCAAGCCGGTGATGACGGACCGGGTGGATCGCAGGACACGCCTCAAGACGCGTCTCAGGACGCGTCGATGAACCGGTCGAGCACGCGCACCCCGAACTTCAGGCCGTCCACCGGAACCCGCTCGTCCACGCCGTGGAACATGCCCGCGAAGTCCAGCTCCGGCGGCAGCTTCAGCGGCGCGAAGCCGAAGCCCCGGATGCCCAGGTCGTCGAAGGACTTGGCGTCGGTACCGCCGGAGAGCATGTACGGGATGGCCTTCGCGGCCGGGTCCTCGGCCAGCAGCGCGGACTGCATCGCCTCCACCAGGGCCCCGTCGAAGGTGGTCTCGACGGCCTTGTCGGCGTGCAGGTCCTCGCGCTTGACCTTCGGTCCCAGGATCCGGTCCAGGTCCGCGAGGAACTCCTCCTCGAAGCCGGGCAGGAACCGTCCGTCGACGTGCGCGGTCGCCTCGCCCGGGATGACGTTGACCTTGTAACCGGCGCCCAGCTGCGTGGGGTTGGCGGTGTTGCTCAGGGTCGCGCCGATGAGCTTGGCGATGCCGCCGAGCTTGGCGATGGTGCCGTCCATGTCCTCCGGGTCGAGCTCGGCGCCGAGCGCGTCGCCCAGTTCGTCCAGGAAGGCGCGGGTGGTCTTGGTCACCCGCACCGGGAACCTGTGCCGCCCGAGCCGTGCCACGGCCTCCGACAGCTCGGTGATCGCGTTGTCCCGGTGGATCATCGAGCCGTGCCCCGCGGTGCCGGCCACGGTCAGCTTCATCCAGTGCATGCCCTTCTCGGCCGTCTGGATCAGGTACAGCCGCCGCTGCTCGCTGACGGTGAAGGAGAACCCGCCGACCTCGCTGATCGCCTCGGTGACCCCCTCGAAGAGGTCCCGGTGCCGGTCCACCAGGTACCGGGCGCCGTACGTGCCGCCCGCCTCCTCGTCGGCGAGGAAGGCGAGCACGATGTCCCGCGGAGGCCTGCGCCCGCTGCGCAGCCGGTCGCGCACGACCGCCAGCGTCATCGCGTCCATGTCCTTCATGTCGACCGCGCCGCGGCCCCACACGCACCCGTCCGCGACCTCGCCGGAGAAGGGGTGGTGGGTCCAGTCGTCGGCGTTGGCCGGTACGACGTCGGTGTGGCCGTGGATCAGCAGCGCGGGCCGGGAGGGGTCCTCGCCCTCGATACGGGCCACCGTGGAGGCCCTGCCCGGGTGCGACTCGAAGATCTTCGGCTCCAGGCCCACCTCGGCGAGCTTCTCGGCGACGTACTCGGCCGCCGCGCGCTCACCCGGCCCCGAGTGGTCGCCGTAGTTGCTGGTGTCGATCTGGATCAGCTCGCGGCAGAGGTCCACGACCTCGTCCTC